>JAIORP010000090.1 GCA_021108075.1 Candidatus Omnitrophota bacterium
CTCTGCAGTCACAATTCGAGCAACTTCAGCGACTAAACGTTTTACTAGGCTAGCAGCTGATGTTCCACCTAGTGTAGCAGCTATTTGATTTTCAAGCTCAGCGGCTATAACTCGAGCTTGTTCGGCATCTCCATTTTCTACCGTGGCTTCAGTTTCATTGCTAGCATTCTCTACAATATGGTCGTAAGCTCTTGAACCCGGAGGTCCTCTTACGTCGTTGCCTTCACTTAAGTTGCATGTCCTTTCACTTTTTACTACTAAGGACAGTATGCCTTGACCTCGTTGAGCAACACTATGTACAACATCTTTGATCCATGATCGTTGACGTCTGGCATCTTTACGTCTGCTGAATGTTTCTACAGCGCGTGTCGCAGTTGCCATTGGCATTCTTGTACCAGATCTGTTTCCAGTGCCAGTAGCAGTCTTGCCATGTACCCGGCCAAACAAGTTGGCTAGTTTTACTACAATCCGCTCTACTCCCTTTAGCACTGCCTGAATCATTGCGGAAATGATCGGCAGCCAGCCTGCGTTAGGACTTAGGCCAGTAGAGTTATACCTAGTTTCATTATCAATATCTGACGATGTTGTATTAAAGCCTTCTTCATTTTTATATTCTGATGTTGGTTGCTTAACAGATCCCTTACTAATACCTCTCATCCCTCTCTGAATTTCAGCCAAGCTTACCTGTATGACAACTGATTTTCCTTGAGAACCTGTTGTTCCTGAACCAGATCCACCACTAGCGCCTCGTGATCCATCAAAATCAAAGGTCATTGCAATCGGCAAAATTGGACCGGTTGCAGTAAATGGTTTTTGGCGACTTTGAGTTGGACTTTCCGGTCTATTTTGATGTGGAATATTTGATTGATTCACAATTTTACTTAATAAAAATGTAAATGTAGGCATATTGCCAGGAGTCATCGGCACAATCGGACCAGCTGGCATAATGATACCAAAATCTGGTTCATTTGGTGTCATATCTGGTTGTGGCAAGTCTGGTAAGGCCTGTTTTTCAGGAATAATATCATCACTTTGCTCAATTTGTGCTTTTTCAACTTGAGATCGTTCGTCTAAAGACGTTTTTAAGCCATCTATTTTGAATTTTCCCGAAATCTGATCTAACTCAGCCTCTTGTTTATGCTTATCTGCTTCCTTTTTCTTATTAATTAGGGCTAACGCAACTCTAATAGCAATGGCACCAACAATGGCTGCCCCAAGCATAACTGGACTTGACATCGCAGGCATTGATTGTGCCTGTTCAATTATTGGTCCAGCCACTTGTTCCGCTGCTTCAACCTTATCCATACCTGCCAGAAGATACGACACTAAACCAACTGGAGCAAATAAGCTTAAGGTTGATGATGAACCTGACGATGGCTTATAAGGTTCATCATCCTTGTCTGTCTTTTTCTTTTCTTCTGTCTGAGATCTATCATCATCCTGAACGGCTTTTACAACCGTAATTTTCTCTTGGAGCTGTGAAACAAGGTCTGCTTTCGCATTTATACTAAGACTATCGGCTTGTTCTGTTATTGAAATGAGAGATAACGCAATGTCTGCTGCTTTTGACCAATCCTCAGCCTTAATTGTCTTTGATAGTTCAATCAAAAGCGGTTCTTCTTCATATCCAGCATATTGTCTAGGCAATCGTGGTTGATCCTCTCCACCTGACCGAGCTTCTAGTCTCTGTTTAGCCCTTTCATAAGTTTGCTGTCTCTTTACTTGCGTCTCTTCACCCGAGGCAAACACCTGTCTATTCGCATTAACTAACTCAATAAGTTGCAATGCCTTTTGTTCCAAATCTTCTTGTGATCCAATTCGAGATAGCCATTGAAGTGTTAGGAAAAGACTTGCTGGTGATTCTAGCGCTAAAGGATGAATGTACGCAATATTGTCTTTTACCACAGGATATAAAATGACACCCTCAACAACACCCTGACTGCCCGAAATTATTGTCCTTCCTTGAGTTTCACCCCAAGCTTTAATAACAAATTTTTCAATATAGTTAATTGAATCTCGAAGTTCATTTGAAATATTACTGAGACCTCTCTGTAGACTCGTCAATGAATCAATTGTGCTGCCCATGCTGTTGAACTCAACAGGAACAAAACGAGATCCTAATATAACATCTGAAACAATCTTAGTTTTTTCATCTTCTTGCGATTGCACAACTTTTATTTTATCTTTGATAAATTGATCATAGGCCGTAATATTTCGTTTTAAACGCTCGTCTAATCGGTCGATTTTGTTCAAAATCTGAGAAATCGACGTACCTAATTGAATATCATCTGCCGCCGCAGTAATAAAGGCGATTTGTTTGCCTGCCCAATCAAATTCCTTGATCTTACCAAAGGATTCTATCCTCTCTTGTGCTGCGCTTACTCTTATATAGCGTCTTGCCAGAGTTTCAAGCTCTTCCATTTGTCTAAACAAAATATCTTTGCTGATCTTCTTGTATGAGGACGGCAACATGCCAAGTGCAATTAACAACTCTGTGTATTTATCAAATGTTTTTGCTTGTCGTTCTACAGTCTGCTCATGAATCTTCAACAAATACTTAAGATCAATTCCACGCTTAATGAAATTCACATAGGAAGAAATAATATCTTTTTCGATTTTAGCAAAGGTGATGTCTTCTTCCCGGCCTTGATCTTGAATAAACTCATGGATAGAGTCAACAAGTTGATATCTTTCACCTAACTGCCGTAATTCATCGAGCTGTTCTATTGTTTCATGAATGGTCAGATCTTTAAATGCATCCGGAAGCAAGGCTAAACCAGCCTTTAGCTTTTCAACTTTAGCCTTAAACTCTTCGACAGAAATATCAATTTGACCAGCCAATAATCGATAGGCATCCCAATAGTAATCATCTGATTGCATTCCATCAATTTTTTTCTGTAAGTCCTTGTCGGAAATCAAAGCTGCTGAACCCATTTTTGCCAGTATCTCACCAATACCGAGCCTCTGATTCTTTGTTCTCAATTGATTAAATTTATCAACAAATTCCTGGGCTGTCGCTTCATTGTTCTTTTCTAATTCATCAATAAGCTCATCTAAAGCGGATTCTTCTTTAAGTTTAGTAATAAGATCTAAGGCTCGCATTTCCATCTGTGGAGCAAGCAAGTAAGCATACGTAGACCCAACAATTTTTCTTGCTTCACCATACATAACCGGTTCAGCTGGCACAGACTTCTTCTGACCATCTTCTTCAGTCAATAACTGCAAGCTCTTCTCAGCTTTAGCTTTTTCAATTCTTCGAATCAGCTTCTTAATTTGCCGTTTTTGATACAGAGATACCGGATTTTTCAACCATAAACCATCATTATTATCAAGCTCCTGCAAGACCCGCTCTAAATCTTGTTTTCGTGCCTCTCCATAATTGTATGCCAAAGTTCTTATGAGCGAATAGAGCTTTCCTTCCTCAGAGTCTGCAGGGACAACCGAAGCAAGCTCAACGGGGATTATTTCTGGCGCATCTAAGTAGCTCATAATGACATTGATCTTTTGCTCGGCCAACCAATCAGGTGGAACTTGTTGTTTTAGTGCTTCATACCTTTCGCTTGCCTTTTGCGTGGTCAAATTGTCAACAAACGGATTAAGCCCGAGGCCTCGAACAAAATCAACAGGATTTATCGTTGTCATAGCTTCTATTTCGCCAATAGTCCAATTTGCTTGTTTCCTAAGTTTTCTTGTTTTCTGTTGATCAAGCTTTCTGAACTCATCAAACTTTAAGCTCGCAACGGATTTTACATTGTCAAAGGATAGTTGAGATAAGCGTTGCCAAGCAGAAATATTGCCAGCTTCCTGAGGGCCTTTTCGGGCAACGTCCTTAATGCGTTTTGCCGTGCTTGCTTTCTGCTGTTCGCCACTGACATCATTTTGAGCCTTGATAGCGCGTTTTTCTGTTTCATGTGCAATTATACTTGTTTCTCTAAAGACCTTTCGATTCAATGCTGCAATTTCTTCCGCAGTGTCTTCTAACTGTTTTAATTTATCCCTTATACTTTCTTTTTGACTTAAAAGATCAGAAGAAACACCTTGGGTCTTCATCTTTTCGATTTCTTTGTTAATCCGTTCTATCTGCAACGACAGGTATGGACGAGCCTTCTTTGATGACCACAAGGCATTCATATCCCGCTGAATCATCTGTTGGTTTTGGCCCACATCATCTTTCTTTTGATCCTGCAATAAAAATAGAGTGTAAAGAATATCCTGGTTGTTTTGCACACCAAGTTGTCGCAACCGGTCCACAGCGGCAGCTACGTTCTCTTCCCTATTCATCGAGGCTAATTCCTCTTCTGTTGTAGCCGTAATACCTGTGATGAGTATATTTTGCTCCGCTTCAGACAGATTGGCAATAAATAGCTGCAGAAGATCTCGATATTGTCGACCTTGAGGTGTAATCATTCCAGAGTAGTACAACTCATCATTTTGCTCAAACAAGGATTTAATAACAAATTTTAAACGTTCTTCTTTCTCCTGTGAGAGCGATTCAAACGATATATCTTTATCCAAATCAAATGATTGCGAATCATATTGAGTAATAATCTCATCCATGCGCGATTGGTATGCCTTCGATGCCTGCAAATAGGTCACGTACTGAACTCTGTTAACAGAGGCAATATTACCAAAATAATCTAAACGCTTTGTCTCCTCGATCAATCTTAAAGAAATTTGTTCCTGTGTCAATTTCGGCAACTCAATTCTATCCTTAATGTTGAGACCAGGATCATCAGAAATATCAATCGTTAAATAATGTGATGGCTTGCTTTCTGCTGAACTTGCACGTCCGGATGAAGAGGCTCTCTTCAACCATTGCGTCATGCTTTCTTGCCCGCGCAGTGAAATCAAATGCGTCGCTGCTGTTGCGACTAAATCTTTAGCTAAAATGTTGCCGCCAGTCGGATCTCCCGCCCACATAATCAATAATTTTTCTTGGCGTTTAGCCGCCTTGATCCGTGTTATGAGTTGTGAAATGAGTGCTTTTTGTTTATCAGGGTCACGTCCGGTGATATAGATAATATTAGATGCTTTATATGCTTTGAGTAGTTCCTCATTCGATTGTGCCGCTTTTTCTAATGGTTCTAAGTCATAGTCAGAGCCATAGATGACTTGAACTTGTGATCCATTATTTAAAACATTTTCAAATACTTGACGATTTCTATCGTCGACGCCAGCGATACCGTGAACAACTAAATCATTTCTTTCCAATAACTTTTGAATACTGATTTCATACAATCGAGCATCCATACTTTGCAAGGCTGATACAACTTGCTGTTTTGTTCCTAATGTGAAATCTTCTTTTTGTAGGCCAAAATTCTTGAGCGCTTCAACGTAATTAATTGACTCAATGCGATTAACGAATAATGCATCGGCTAAATACCCCTTCTCTTGGTCATCTGTCAATAAGGGCCAAGCTCTGGTCGGAGTTTTCAGTGTCTGATCTTCTTGTGCTTTTTTTGCTTCACGAAGAATTTTTCGAGTTATCAAGTATGAAACAGTCGGTTCGCCAAAGATCGTACCGATACGTGCAACCCATGCTTTACTCTTGACCGAATACAGGGCACGTGCATCAAATTCATCTTCTGGCTTGATGTCTTGTCTGATGTCAAAATGATACCCCTCAACCATTTCCTCTGTTCGAGCCCAAGCATGCGCGAATTTGATAAACGTATCTTCCTTCTTAAATGCCTTTGGAACATAACGCTTTTCTTCTTTAAATTTCTGTAGAAGTATTTTATGGATTTCTTTCAAGCGATCTTCAAAATCCTTAGCGATGATAATATCTTCATTATTTCTAATTTCATCCTCGCCATGCGACTTGTTGTCAAATAATCTTTCTCGACCAATATCTTTTAATAACGCATCAAATTCATCGGCAGCGGCATCCAAGAATCCCAATGTACCTTCGACAATTTTTTTCAATTCTTTTTGCGCCTTAGCATACTTCCAAATACTTCCGATAGATTTAATGCGATCTGCTTCATCGATAAAGATGTGCAGTTCGTCTGTTAAACCACCGATAATTCCTCTTAATTCAACTTCCTTCTCAGCGCGCCCTTGCAAAATCTTATTATGACGCACTAAGAACGCTTCTTGTGGGACATATCTAATTTTGAATGCATCATCCTTAATGGAAGTAAAGCGTTCATCCTCATCAAATGGTTTTACTGATATGTTGTCCGAATCTTGTACATTTTTCTGGTCATGATAAAGTCTCTCAATGGAACCAATTTCAGAAGCAAACTTCTCTAATACTGCGGAAGCGAATAAGTCTGTTGCTGGAATTTGATCAATCAAGTGATTGTTAATGACATGGATTTCTTGTATCGCCTCTGATAAAGCACCTGATTCTTTTATGGTGGACATGGCAACAAAGATAGCAGCTAATTCAGAAAAGGTTTTTCCACCGCCAACAACCTGCAAGGTTGCCTGTGAAATGGCTTCCCCTTCAATCAAATCCGTTTTTCTTAACATGCTGGCCGCTCTCAAGATACTATGCGCAATGTTGCCCCTCTTAAATATAAGATCTTTTTCTGTAACTTGTTTTCTAATATCAACGTACAACTTGGCCACGCGCTTAACGAGTTCCTTGGCAATGTCATGTTTAGCAACTGTTGTTGCGCCTAATTGAATCGCATCCTCTGTGAGACTTAAATTAAGAATACCCTCTTCATCATTTTGCTGAGATAGGGCAATAGCATCTTTCAAGGCCAAAATAAACGTATCCTTGATCATATCTGGTAATTCAATGCCTTCTAATAATCGCTGCGCGTGTTTGTCAACAGTTTTTCTGTCAATGTCATCAATACGATCATACGGTAGTTGATCTAACTCTTGCTTGCTCAACATAGCCGGATCTAAAGCTGCCGGAACCGTTGCAGGACTACCTCTAATGCCTGTGCCTGTTCCTCCTTCGCTGAGTGGAGCAATCTGCCAAGCCGGTGGCACCATAGACGGGGTCTGAGGCCCTATAACTTGTGGGACTTGCGGTGTAACGGCCTCTATTTGTTGACGGTCTATCGGTGTTTGAATGGATTGTATTGCGTCGCCTGCCGTCAATTCATCTTTCACTTCTTCTTCAATCGGATAAACGGACGAATCAATAACAGCATTTGCCGGCATAGTAAAGACCGCTTGATGCTGAGGAATAAGAACAAGACCTTTATTAATGTAGGTCATCTCGACAGCCTTCATGGATAATTCAATGTCTTTCAATTCCTGTTGTTCATTTTCTGCGGCATCTGCAGACTTTTCAGCATAGATGGATTTAATATCAACTTGATAGTAGTGAATCGGATATTCATATCGAATTGTTTCGCCTGGAGTTTTTGGCCCAACCTTCTTACGTGCTGGCACAGGATCTTTGCTGGTATCCACATAGGCAATGTATATTGGTCCGGCACGAATAGCATCATATTTCTTGTTTCGCATTTGGGCCTTCAACAAGTCTTCCATTTCTCGCAACATATATTCAGGAGACACGTCAACGTTCTCTTTGCCTGGAACAGCGAAAACAGCCATTTGGTGATATTTATACAGACGGAACTTGATAAAGACATCGTTGATCTTTTTCGCTAATGTCTCTTGCGCTGCGATACGGTCGCCTATAGATGTGCCCTTCTTAGCCTTTGGTGTTTGATACGCGCGTTTCACGCCATCCTGTTTAGACAATTCTTGCAATGCCAAGCCTTTACCTTGAGTGGCACCGGCTATCTTCTTGGCTTGACCTAACAAGGCAATCCACTGCTCTTCCTTGGAATCTGTTAGTATAGCTCGCCATTGTTCTAATTTTGCTTTATTGGCATCGCCCCTGAATAATGGCAAATCCTCCGGTTGTGCTTGACCTTCTAATATTTGACGGAATTCATACCAGCCATCGCCCTTCTTGGCCATTGCAAAACGAGCCTTAAACTCATCAACCATCTTGTGACCCGGCGTTTGCACATCAAGTTTATTGGAGTAGTACTTGAACCATGTTAAGTCTAATGGGCTGCCATTCGTCGTTGCGGATACGACAAAAACGGAACCGGGTCGTTTCAATCCATTCATCTGAGGTTTGCCTGAAATACCACGCGTTAACATGGCGCGGTCAACAGGTGGTCTTGGTCGCTTTGCTCTGATTTGTTTTTGTTGACGGCTGCTACTGCTAAAATAGGAATCTAGTGTTTGTCGCGTTCTTTCCTTGGCCAATTCATTTGCCACGGCTGTTTGCATTTCCGCTGTTTGCTTGATTGGTTGAATCTTAGCGAGTGTTGGGCGAACTTTATCATCTTCAATGTCTAACATGGCTGCGTCCGTAGTAGAATCATTGCGACGGATATGAATAAATTTCTTATCTGACGGAGATGGCCTAGTTGAACCCTTGAATGTGTGCGTATGTAAAAAATTCTCAACTGGCCCGCGATAAATCAGGCTTTGAATACCTAAACTCTCACCCAACTGCAATAAAACGATGGAATTTGGATTATTGATGTATCCCAGGTCTTTAAGTTTAGCAATGGCGTCCTGGTCTATGAACGTTCGGATCTTTCCTTGATCGTTGTACTCTGTCAAAAGGACAGAGTCTTGTTCCTCCCCACGGGCAAGGATAAAGTCGTTGTCAGATCCCTTTCGCATATTATTACGGTCTTTGGCGTAAAGAACCATGGCCACTTCTGAGATACGAGGAATCATGGCATACAATACTGGAACATCAATATTTCCTGGTATCGTGGCTGGCTTGACATCGCCGTATCTGATTCCGCTTAAAACATCCATCCAGGAATCTGTTGCTTCGGCAACCATCGTATCCACAAATTGCTGAGCAGCCTCTGTTCCCTTAATGGAATCATTTAAACCTGCCACCAGTCGAGCATGCTCAGTCATTGTTATGGATTTCTTGTGATGGATCAACTCTACCGTGGCTTTCCTGATGTCAGGCTTGTCGATCATCGTGACAGCTGTTTTTGTCAAAGAATCTAAAGAAGGTCGTGTTTCTTTCAAGTTACCGGATGACACTTGTGCTTGTTTTGTTGACGGACGCGGCGTTGAAGTTATAGCCCCGCCAATATAGGTTTGTATAAATTTTGTATCTGTTCGTGTAATCGTAGACGCACTTTTCTTGCCGGCTAACTCTTGGCTAACACCACTAAACCAATTGATGACAGACCTAAAGCCAGGGATAACGCCCAGGGAATCTTGTCGAGCTTTGACTAGCCGTATAGCGGTAACATAATCAAAGTCCGGACTTTGAGCAATATCTTCACGGATTAATAGCACATTCTGCCCGTTCGTTGTTATGACGCGAACTTTATGTTCACCCGCTTCTTCCCTTCTTAAGACCTTAACAGCAGCAATCTTCAAGCCTGCTTTTTCTTCAATATCAGCCAACTTAACGATTAAATTGATCCGTGCCTGATCACCGCTTAAAGCCGATGTATCAAAAATCATTTGGTTATTGACTAATTGGGCAAATTCTTCCAGTGTTAAAGACTTCATCGCGTCCCGGGTACCACTATCTGCCGGATGAGTAAAATATTCATTCTTGTTTGCAATCAAGATAGCTTGGCTTGCCTTCATTTCCCTCACTGTCATCAATTGATCGGATTCATCAATAAAAGCAATCCCTTCTTGGCCTTGAATAACTCGAACAACGGGTCGATCAATGCCTTGCGCCTTTAATACATTAGCAACCCTACGCTGTTCAGAACTGTTGCTAATGCTGATAATAGCTAATGGTTTATTTTTATTTGAACTTAAGGCTTTTTCGACGCGTTCTTTAATTTCAAACAGATTAGCACCTTGGTCTTGGCTAAATCCTGCTGTGGCTAATGGTCTCGTGTCGAGCTTTGGCATTTCCCGCATTTGCTGCGAGGCTAAATTCTTCTTCTCTAAAACAGTCAGTGGTTTGATTTCAAATCCTGTCGGCTGCTTGTAAAGCGCTTCTGTCATACCTAAAACAGTCTGACCTTTTGAGGCTACTTGCGCCGCAGGTTGTCGGTCTTCAAAGGCCTTAACCAGCAATGCTCTTCTGTGGGTTTGCAATTCCTTGTTGAGGCTATCTGAAATCTCTGGACGAGCAGCGGCAATGATTTCATGCTCTATGACAGACGCCTGAGGAGTATCACTAAACATAAAGTTTCTTTCACTCAAACGATTCACCACAATCGTCGTTGTTCCATCTGCCTGTTCAATCGTAGCGGATCCGGATGGCAAATCACCGTCGCGTTTAATTTCAAATCGTAAACGATCAAACACATCTAACTTAACAGCCTTAAATTCTTTAATACGACTTTCAAGTTGTTCCTTGTTGCTTGTCAGCATAACCATTTTGACCGTTGAGTCATCTTTATCTAAGGCCTTTGCCAACAATTCTTTTTCTGCGGAAACGTCTTCGCCTAATGATGCCAACCGGTCAAAATCTTTTCGAACCTCGAGAACATCCTGGTAGAAGGCATCCTCCTTCTTGACCTGGCTGATATCTTTAATATTGCCAGCTTGAATTTCCTTGCCATTAATAAAACTGTTTAATCCTTTAAGTTTGGCATTAAAATCAGCGTCGTCCATACTGAAAAGTGCGGTGAAGTCTGGACCGGAAAGGGTGTTTTGACCGACTTTAAGATTTTCGCGTATTTCCTTTGTTGGCGCTTCATTTTGGGCTAATTCCAAAACCTCTTGATCAGTGATGGTAAATTCAACCTGATCGAGTTGTTGATCGGAGGTATACAATTCTTTATTTATCGTCAAACCCGCAAAAGCCCTGTCTCGCTGAACTTCGACTTTGGTCGGCATGGCCGGGGCCTGATAATCGGGTAAAATACTTACAACGGCTTTATTTGCAATTTCATATTCGCCTGTGTCACGCTTGACCACTGTTTCGCCTTTTGCAAAAGTCCATTCGCCAATCTTGGTATCGGCCGCAATCTTATTGCCATCAATCAATATTTGCTGTAGTTTTTGTCCAGATACATCTGGAATGGCAACGATTTTATCATAAGTAATGGTTTCGCCCGCTTTAAGGGTCGTGCCAATGGAAGGAACAACAATTTCTTTTGAAATGTCTAAGTTGGTTATCGTTGTTCTGTTCGTGTTTTCATCTCGCACAACTTTAAGTTTATCCGTATCGATAGATGGCGTGAGCATCGCGGCGTCATTAACAGATGACATGGTTGAGGTATAGCCATCGGCCATGGCTATTTGTTGCTTTTCGATTTGTTTTGACTTTTGCAACGCCAATGGCATTACACCAATTGGCGTAATTGGGAACTGTTGCACTGGGAACGGCATCAACTCTTCACCTAATAAAGGTGTTGTCGTTGGAGCGATCTCTTTAAAATCAAACGATGGTGTGACTGTTGGTGGCGCCATGGGTTGAATAGCTGTTGTGATGTCTGGCTTTTCAACAAATTCTTGACGTTCCACTGCTGTCGTCGATACTTCCCTAAATGCAGGAACTGTCGTTGCCGTCTCAACCCTGGTTGCTTTAAGGGCGGCTGCCTGCATCGGATCAAAGATAGATTCGTTTAATAGAAGAACTATACCGTCTGCTGTGATTTCAACACTATTTTTAATAACCGCGGAAGAAACGATGCGGATATCTTCCACTGTTTGAGGGATATCAATCTGTTTGAGAACTTCACCAACTGTGCGTCGTTTACTCAGTTGATCGTTATCTGTTTCATTGAACATATTGATATATTTTATATCTGTTCCGATACTAACGGCTAAACGACGTGGTCGAACAGTCGGTTCTGGGAATGAAACAGGCGTGAGAGCCTTTGCCTTCATTTCTTCCGGCTGTTCAATTGTTTTTTGTGTCGCCAATGTTTCTTTAACAAATTGTTTAACCTTTTGTGACGTTGACTCTGAGGTCGCCACGTCAATAGATGGTTTTACTGGTGTTTGAGCAAAGAAGAACTCGTCAGCAGGTGTATACAATGATTGTGTATCAACAACATCTGTGACGCGTTTTGCAAACAAATCGTTCCAATCACCGGCCGTAACTTCATGTTCCAAATTGTAAAGCATCGCCAATGTCTGTTCTTCAGCGTCAAAAGATGAATCAAAGACCGTTGATACTTCTTTGGTTGCAACATTGATACGGACATTGTTGCTCAAGACCAGGTTATTGTCCATGACATAAGAAACACTTTCAATAAATTTTGAAGATAAAGCAGCAATCTTCGACGCGATAAAGTTGCCTTCTTTTTTATCTTGTCCTCGATCAAATACACTTAAATCCTGGTCGGATTGTCCGAAAAACGACTTGATGTCTGCACCAAAACGTTGCTTTTCTTTCGACTGAACCACTTTCAATTTTTCGATGCGTTTTTGATCTTCTGTCTTTATTTTACCTGTTTTTAAAGCATCTAAAATATCGGTAATCAGCTCGTTATACTCTACTTCACTAAATAGGTTCGTTTTGTTAATGCGGTCAATAATTTCTTTGTTGATATCAAGAACCAACATCTCTGGTCGACGGCGACCTTGCGATAGCCACTTTTCCGGAAGAAGATGAATCATCGCTTGCTGTGCTTGTCCGATAACTTTTGTCAATCGAGCGGTATCAAATGTGTCTAATGTATATTCATCAAAGCGTATAACACGAATAGCCTGGAATCGAATAACATCACTTTCATCTAATTCTTCATTGAGACGTCTTTCAATATCTTGAATAACCATAACCAAACCAGCTTCGGATGGATTATACTCAGGTTGATTCATGTCGGTTAAGTCATAAAGGACGTTGTAGTGGCGCTGAATATTTTTTCTAATATTTGATAAAGATCCCTTCGTGATGTAGCTAATTTGATCCGGTGTATAAAGGTGTTGCATAAGAGACGGCGAGAAGATGGCATCCGCACCCATGATCAAATATCCATTATCAATAGTTTCAATATCAACGATTCGTCTGACTGTCCTCGCAAAAGCCAATGTTTTCACGACATCAATTTGATATGCGGTCTTCCCATCAGGTGTAACAAAATAAAGTTCTTTGTCTGAATCAAAATCGCCATTCTTTTGTGCCGCTGTTATTTGCCTATGAATGGATGCATAGTTTGAATTAGAGTTCACTTTAATAATTTGAACATTGCCTTTATCCGTTGGAATAACCTGATGGACAACAGTCATCGGAAGACTTAATTTTTGCGCGTCAAGCAGATTTAACTTTCTGGCAATTTGTTGTCGGTAAACAGCCTTAGGATCTACCGGTGCTAAATCGAGAACGCCAAGCGCCATTTGTTGTTGAACCATTTGAGGCGAGATGTCACTACGGATCATTAGGATACGGTCTGTTGTGTACGCAGCGGCTCTACCTCGCGGAATCCGTGCAGCTGGCACAATTTCAATCTGCTTAACAGCGTACGACATGGCGCTATGAAGGTTTAACGCCATAACGGATTCTTGAACTTTTTCGATGTTGAGCTCTCTCCCGCTACGATTGACCAACTTAACTTTTTGCGCGGCTTCTTCAGGAACGAGATATTCACTGACTGTTTCAACCATAATGTCTGAAGCCGCAATTTGTGCTAACTGAGATTCAATGCCTTTGTTAATCAGAGCACTGGCTAAATTCTTGCTGTTCATGAAACTTGAATAATCATCTTTTTCAATAGCTTGTCGACCCACTTCCACCATCGCACGAGCTGTTTGACGGGCTTCAGATGGAGTTATTGATACAGCTTGCAGTAATATTTGACTGATAATTTCTTGATTCTGATTTGAAGTGTGTATATCCATCAAGACAGGCAATGATGGTCGTATTGCTTTTGCCTGCGAGACGGGTGCTAATGGTTGGTAATATTGCAGACCATATCGATCTGCAGCATAACTTTGTTGTGCCAGGCGTTGGGGTTGTGCCGGAGCAGGAATTTCATTATAAACGCTCAAGTCAACAAATTCTGTTTTAGCTAATTGTGATATATCAGCGTAATGGCGAGCCGTGATTGCTCCCTTTTCAAAGAACACAATACTACGTTGGGCCGGAACAGCTTGAATGGATATGGCTTCACCCGTTTTTTGACCATTTTGCCAGGCGTAAATAGCTACTTGTCCATCATCTGTAATTTCCCCAACATAAGATTTAACATTCATGTCATTAAGGGCCTTCTTAGCGATAGGATCGCGCAATTCATTAACATTGTCAATGCCAACAACCATTGACTCATTCAACCATTTCATCGTCGGAGCCACAACAGATTTAATTTTATCCCTTGTTCGATCCATTTGATACAACTCTTGCGGAATGCTGTTATCAGAAATAGATGCGACTCGATTTTGAAACGCCGAACCATAATATTCTGATGTAATCATCATTTTAACTTCTGGTATTCGCGCTAATTTAGTAATCGGTTTAAAACTGGGTTCAAAAACTGAAGCATCAATAAAATCAGGATTAGCCAAGGCTGTCATTTGCGGATAATATTTGTTGCCCATACTACTTGATGGCATAAGAACAATGCGTTTTTGTTCTGAAATAACCTTCGCCATCGGAATAGCTGATGTTCCTTTCCGTCCATCTTTCCAACTAAAGACTTGAAGGTCGCCTTGAAGATTAAGTTCAGCAACATAAACAGAAACGTTAGGATCGCTTAATTCGGTACGTGACGCTAATTTTTCTAAGTCTTTTTGAGAGTCAAAACCGACAATAAGGGGTTGCGGGTCACGTTGCATAATTGGAGCAATGACATTTTCGAACTTGCTGATTAAATCTGGTTGTTCTTCTAATTCTTCTGGAATTCCGCTAAACCCTGTCGAGAAAGATCGGCTATGAATCGCAGAACCCGTATCCGATGTTTCCATGGCTTCAATAGCCGCTGGAATTCTTGCAAGCTTAGAAATTGGAGCGAAGCTTCTCTTATATATTGTATTATCCACGAATTCAATATCAGCGAGTTGTATAATCTGAGCGTATTCTTGTCGATCCACGCTATTTCTTGGTATGAAAATCAATCTTTGCGGATCTTTAATAACCTGGTTAATAGGCGTGCGTGTATTATTCTTCTCGCCAAACTCGACACGATAAAATTCCATATCTCCCCGGTCTCCCGCTTTACCAATATAGATAGGCATATCGATTTTTTTCATTTCTGAAGATGCTAACAGTTCATCCATTTCCGTTTGAGTGTTATATCCAATAATTATCGGTTGCGGTTGTCGTTTGATGATAGGCATAACAATATCAATAACTTTCGTTTTTACGTCACTGTGCTTTTCAAGGGCCTCAGGAATACCATTAATCTTTGTTGAGAAAACAGTGCCGCGAACAGTTGAGCCAGTATCATGCATAGCCATGTTTTCAAGCGCAGTCGGCAGTCTCGACATCTTTGCTAACAAAACAATATCTTTTTGATAAATACCGTTATCAATAAACTCAACGTTCGCTAATCTTGAAATTTGAGAATATTTTCCACGGTTGACACTGTCCTGTTGCACAAAAATAACACGGTTTTCATGGTTGTCGATTTCTGTTTTTGTTGCCGCAACGGACGCCTTTTTCCCATTTCTCCAGGAATAAAGTTTTAATTCACCCTGCGTGTCGGTATCAGCAACATACGGTGTTACGTCCAGATCTCTGATTTCCGGCTGATCCAATAATATCTTTAATTCTGCTTCGTTTTTGTAACTGACGACAATGGGTTGCGGCTGTCTTTTAATGATAGGAACGATGACTTTTTCAAATTTTGACTGAACATCACCATACTGGGCTAACTCTTCAGGAATACCCTGAACAGCGCCAACAGACCTTGCCCTACCGTGAACATAGGATCCATAATCTGTTGTTGTATAGTCCGTGCTCGCACTGCGTGAATCTAATCCCAATCGATTGCTTAACATGTATGGAACGCGATTAACTTCTTTTAGATGAACATCACGACGATAAACACTTGGCTCGACATAGACATCCTTCATCGCTAATTTCTGGAAGTCTTGATTATCAAGGGCAATGCTCTTCGGTTGCATTAAAATGATACTGCCAGTTGGCAAGTTATCAATCGAAATATTTATTTTGACTTGCCCTTGGTCTGCCTTTAATTCATATAATGATATGCGCGCACCTTCTGTTTTTCCAACATAAATATTGCGGTTCTTTGCATCTGCTGTTTGTTGTGCTAGTCCACCAATGTCACTGTCTTCACGTAATGCTAAAACAGCGATCGGCATCATCTCATGAGGAACCACATCAACCGTATTAATCAAATCCGAATTATTGCTTGCCAGGGAGATAGCTCTTTCTATGGAGGTGTTACGAATGGTCTTGGACTGACCAGCTAAGGCTGAGCCATAATCATTGGTGCTAGCAATCATTGGCATACGGATTTGAGTTGGTTGACGGGAAGAAACATTAAAAACTTGTTCATGAATAAATCCACGACTGGCCAAATTCTGAATACCTTGATTTCTGATGTCAATACTGCGCGGTTCAACCAAAACAATACTGCCAGATTGAATGTCTTGTGCCGGAACAGCTGTCTGGCTGATCTTTTGATCCGCGCCCAGTTCATAGGCAGCGACTTGATTGCCCTCCTGTCGGGCAATATAAATTTTTCGTTTTGTTCCCATCTTACCGATCGCAGCTAAATCTTCCTGCATCGGTAACACCACGATTGATGTCACTTCAGATGGAACCATGTCAGCAATTTCAATTTGCTTTACTAATTTCGGCGTTTCATAAATTGCTTTAGCGATGGTCGCGTGTTGAATTGTATTTGTCCATGATGCGATTGCTGAACCATAATCATCAGCCATTGCCATCATCGGCATGCGCGTTTGTCGTGGTTGTTGATAGGACTGAGTGAAAACTTGTTCATGAATAAATCCACGACTGGCCAAATTCTGAATACCTTGATTTCTGATGTCAATACTGCGCGGTTCAACCAAAACAATACTGCCAGATTGAATGTCTTGTGCCGGAACAGCTGTCTGGCTGATCTTTTGATCCGCGCCCAGTTCATAGGCAGCGACTTGATTGCCCTCCTGTCGGGCAATATAAATTTTTCGTTTTGTTCCCATCTTACCGATCGCAGCTAAATCTTCCTGCATCGGTAACACCACGATTGATGTCACTTCAGATGGAACCATGTCAGCAATTTCAATTTGCTTTACTAATTTCGGCGTTTCATAAATTGCTTTAGCGATGGTCGCGTGTTGAATTGTATTTGTCCATGATGCGATTGCTGAACCATAATTTTGTGCAGTGGCCATTGAAGGTTGTTTGAAATCAATGTTAATGACCTTGTCATGAACAATGCCACGTGATGATAAAGCCTGCATGTCTTGATTTCGACTTGAAACGCTGCGAGGAGCCATAAACATAATGCTTCCCGTTTCAGAATTTTGCAGCTGACGAACAGTTATTGGACTCATCTTAAGAGACTTATCCGCATTCAATTCATAGGCAATAATCTTGTTGTTGACTTCCCGTCCAACATAAATTTTCCGCTTTGTATTCATCCCCTCAAGCATTGTCATGTCTTCTTGCATCGGGAGAACAACGATAGATGACACTTCCGATGGAACCATATCAGCTATTTCAATTTGCTTCTCAATCTTTGCTTCATTATTAATCGCCGTCGCGATGGTCGCGTATCGAACGATGTTTGCTCGGGAGGCAATCGCTGATCCATAATCATTCGCTGCCATCATTGTCGGCATTTGCATTGAAGGTTGCCTAAAGGACACGTTGTAAACCTTTTCATGCACAAAACCGCGAATGGCCAAATTCTGCATACCGCTGTTGTCAGCACTCGCACTGCGTTGATCCACCAACACAATGCTTCCAGACGGAATCTCTTGCGCTGCAATCGCTGTTTTACTGGTTTGCTGCGTCTTATTGTCAACCTTATACGCCTTGAACTCTGTGCCTGCCGCGCTGGCAACATAAATTTCTCTTCCCTTAATATTGGCTTGCCCCAACATTGTCATATCTTTTGGTTTTGGTAAAACAACAACCGGCAACTCTGTTGCTGGAATCGCCTCCGCAGTCTTGAGCTGATCCATACTATCGGTTGCGTCATTGATCGCCTGCGCTAAAGTTCCGTACAGCTTAACAGTGGTCGCATGGCCGGTGATCGCTGAACCATAATCATCCGCAGGAATGATGGCTCCGGTATTACGGACTGTCACAGCGCCGCCCCATATCGCTGATCCATAACTATTCGCCGCATCCATTATTAGTATTGACGCCTGCATGCTCATCAAAGGTAATTTCCCGCTATCGCTGACTTTGTCCAAGGAACTACTCACTACGGCAATATTTTGGGCAATCGGTTCAACTTGCCTAGCTGCAGGGCTAAAATCAACGCCCGCTGCGATCTCTTTAACGCTTGCAGTGAACTCTTGTCTTAAGCGAGCCACTTTGGCCTTACCATGGGTTGCTTCCAAGTTTTTCAATTGACTTTCCGCTAACTTAACGATCTCTTGAACCAAGACTTTTTCTTGTTGACTCTTTGGAGTATACTCGCCACTGCTCATCGCTTGCCCCAACCTCTTAATAACCGGAGGAACTGAATTTGTTCCCTGGAGAAGCATTTTGCTGCTCAGTTTCCGGACCTTGCTTCTGACGGCTTTCGTATCCTTTAAGCCTTTTTCTTTTGCAATCTTCTTAAGTTTTCGTTCCGCCTTAAGGATCGCTAGAATGATGGGCTCTGGATTATAGCTGATATTTTGTACCTCAACAGCCTCATTATAGACTCTAATCGCCTCGTTAAAATCAGACTTCATGCTGTTCATCGAACTCATCATGGCATAATCGGATTGGCTACTGCTGGTCACAGATTCATAGCTACTCGCATACTCTTGCGGGCTTAAACCAGCCTTTAAAATTTGCTTGTCTTGCAGCGTCATCATCTGCGGCACACTGACTTGTGTATTGGCGCGCGCGACTTGATCCATTTCAAACTGGGCCTGGTGACGTTGCATCATACCGCTATATTCCGCGGTCTTTCCGACCAGGGCATTGCGTGTCGCCATCTTGGCACGCAGATCATCATCGGTCTGATCAGGCTGTGTGAATGCCATAACTTCGTGCATGATACGTTGTTTGGCAATTTCTTGAGATGTCGCCGAAGAAAGTGGTTGGCCGGCGTCATTGAGATATTCTTGAATCTGATCAACCTTAGGTATAATAATGATTTCATTTTGGCGTGCGTGCCCACTAAAAACTCTTTCTCCTGTATTGCTTAAGGCTAATTTTGTTTGAACGCGCGATAAATCATCACTGGCAAATTCCTGGTTAATCGCTTGAGTAATGTCTTGCTCTCCAATATCCGCTAAAATGATCGCTTCTGGTTTTGAGGCTGTTGCGCTTGTGGCTGGAGCTAACATAGCATCTATGACGGCAATTTCACGATTGATTTCCCGGACAAGCTCTTGCTCGCCAATTTCTTGCGCGGCTTTTGCCATTGACTGCAATTCAATTTTAGCTTGTCGCGCGGCTTGAATTTGCTGTTTAACAACAGGATCTTTCTTATCTTTCGAGGCACTCATCTTTTTAGCGCTTTTGCTCTTTGATATTAAACGCTTAACAACACGGCTGATATTTTTACTTAAATTTTTTCGCGAAGCGGTGAGGCCCACCATCATTTGTTTATCAGAAACTTTCACAGCGACGAAGCCATCTTGATCCGCTTGTCCACTTGTTTCAATGAGCGGCATTGTTGTGCTGCGTTTGGCGATTTGATCATTGGCTCTAGCCAATAAATCCGGCTTGATCATCAAACTAAACGTGTTGACTTCCCGTCCTTCGATATTCGACGTGCCGACGCTTGTCAAAATCAAACTGTCATCAATTTGACGATTATAAATTGTTTGAGCCGGGGCTGCCGGCAACTGCGTTTGCTGTTCCATCGCGAAGAAGGCTTTTGGTTCTAATGTCTGCTGATCAAAAACAACTCTGAAATTATTGTCCGATGTGATCTTGACAACATCACCTGTGTTTAATGTGATCTTTTGATCATCCACCGTCATTTTGATCGATTCAGCAATAACAACTTGATTGCCACTTTCCTTCAATGGTACGATTTGACGTATTTGGCCGTTTGAACTGGCAATGGTGAAGCTTTGATCCAGATTGATCTGTTGACCGGCGCGCAATGTCAGAGCGCCAAAATGAACAGCACTGGCACCTGTATTCGCAATCGCGTTAACGCGACCGTTTTGCTGTTTAAATCCAATGATACCGGCGTCCTTCGTGCCTGAGAGCATCGTAGGATCCGAATAAATTACCGATTGTGTCGTCTTCGCTGATGCAATGTTTGACACAGAACGATCATCGTCATCAAATATGCTTGTATTATTACTTAAATACGCACGGTTTACGAAAGCATTGGAATTGTATTCAACATTGTTATTTGCCATAGCCCTGCTTTGAGGCAATTGCTGACTTAGCGAGTTCTTTGCCATTGAACCTGACCGAGCAGGAGTCAAATCTTTCACTGTTTTGCCTTTATCATTGATCGGAGAAAATTTTCCTTTTCCTTGAGGCATCCGATTTGATACCTCTCCCTTAGAACTTCTGTGGGTAGTCGTATTGCGAGCAATTTTTACAGTATCCAAGGTCTTGGATGTCGGTGTCGGAGCTGCCTTTCTAGTCATTCTCTTGCTTTTCGTCGACGTGTTATTATTTACCTTTTTCTTAGAACCCGTATTCTTCTTAACTTTAAATTCAAAGCCCCGTTTGCTCTTTTCAGCGCCGAAGAATCCGCTCGACCCTTTTTTGGCAAGACATGATCCGTCCGCGCAAGGATCATCACAATTACCAGACGGACAACTGCTAGAAGCATTTAAGGCTGATGAACTTATCATCGAAAGAATTTGTTGATCTGACAGGCTGTCATACTGAATCGGAATCAACGAAGAACTCAACAAGGATGTCAATGACACACTTCCTTGCGCTAAATAAGCTGTATCTGTTGCCGGTTGATAGCTGCTGACCGCCATTGTCGTGTCAAGAGTTGGTGTTTCAGTTGGTGTACTGCTCGATGATATCGGTGCTAACATAGGGGTCATCAGTGTTGGTGTCATTTGCAGGATCGCAGCCGGCATGGCAGCATCCATCGATGTTGCAGGGAGAACCGGTGTTATTGAGGTCGTACCCATATCGCCGATCAACATGGCTGCGTCTGTGGTTGCCTTTGGCGCCACATAATATGTTTTTTCCGACAAGGATTCAATGACCTTGAAGGCCGCGGTAGAAACCGTCTCCGGACTTTCGCCGATATTCAGCTGCATGGTGCGTGACTGATGCCCCGTAGAGATGAAGAGTTTATTGTTGTCTGAAACATACGCAACAACAGGGACACCCTGATAGGTGGTATTTAATCCGGCTAAATCTGCATTTTCACTACCCTTGGCCGCACTGCTGATATGCGACTCTGAAACAACCATTTTTTCAGGGGCTGTTGTAATGTAAATGTCATCATTTTCAACGATTTCCTTTAACAAGGCGGTTTGACGGGAAACATCTGCTCCGGCTAATTCCATCCGGCCCAACAGGGCAGCGGCTTGCTGAACAATTTGACGGCCTTCGATCGCGATGTTTTCCTGCGACTTTGAGCCTGGCTGAGAAATATTCACAACATCCGATTCCATATTTAAAGAAGAGATGACCTCGCGTTCAATTTTCTGTGGCGTTACTTCTGCTGCGGCAGTCTTTTGGTCAGCCACGTCTTTGTCTCTAAACATGCCCATGACTTGTGTTCTGGAATCCTGAATTTCTGGAGACTTCCCGGCCTTCAGGGCAACAAAATCAATAACCTTTGTCGGCGCTGAAGAAAATTCTAAAATCCGTCCTGAAGATTTATCGACAACGATGCTGCGGCCGGTTACCGCATTGGTATAAATTTTGCGGTCGCCAAGATCCTGGGCAGCTTCCGCGTTTCTGAAAATTTCAGCAACAATCCGTTGCGCTGTTGCTTCTGTGGGTTCTAAGCCCTGGTAAGATCTCTCGCTTTGAACAGCCGTTGATAATAGGGAAACTAGCTGGTCATTCGTTCCGTCCGTAACAGCGTTTAAGGCTGTTTGATCGTCAATAAATTTATCAGCCACATTGGCCAATGCATCCAGTTGAGCCCGTTCCGTTTGTTTTTGTGTGGCACTCGTTTGAATCAATGTACGAGCCATCTGAATCTTGGCTTGCTTGTTTTCATAATCTTGCTTTGGAATGACCTGATCAATGCGGTAGTAGTCCGCGCCCTTATTATCCTTAACTATTACGCTAACGATGTCTGGTTTCCCAGGATCTTTAGACTTTTTAACTTCAACAAAAGCTATGCCACTGTCCATCTGTTCAACGGCCCGGCTGTGGGTATATTCCACAATGTTCATCAAGTCGGCAGCGCGTTGAGCGGACTCGGAAGCACCGACACCAACGGAACGCGCGGCTTCCGTATCGCCGACTTCAAGGGCTTCTTTAGCAAAGGCGATGCGGTAACCCACATCAATACTGTGCGCGTCAAATTCACCAACCGCAAAATTGCTACCTTCGCGACCATACGCACCTCGGGTTTTTTCATCCAAAATCGGTTGATAGGCATGCACACGGGTCGGTCCACCGACTAAGGCGTCTTCTGAAGTCGCAACTTTAGCGGCCATGCGGTCTTCACTGTGGCGAATTTCGTGAAAGAAAATTCCAGCCCCATCGCTGGTGACATGATCACTGACCGCGCTCACAAAGGCGTTAAAACCGAGGGTTAATGTCTTGTCTCCGGTTTTAGCCGCACTCGCGTTAGATACTTTTTCTCTGGCGCCTTTTTCCGTAAATGGATCAAAGTAGAAGGATGTTTCCAGTTTTTGGTTAAGTTCATTGATCGCCCCGGTCAGTTCTGGGTTAGCTGATGACTGTGCTTGATCGCCACGAACCGTGACTTTCATCACTTCGACTTCTTGGTTTGAATTTGGATTAAGCGGATCTTGAATAGTGACCATTTCAACATCAAGATCTGCCTGGGCCAGACCTAACAGGGTTCGCATGTCGCCAAACATGCGTTTGCGGATGACATCCCTGCGGCCATGCTTATAAATATCTTTTTTACCTCGAATGATTTGATTATATTTTTCTAACGAAATAATTACTTCCTGTTCCTGACGTTTGCTGTTTAATGCATTCTTGAATTCAATATATGGAATAAATATAGTGGTGTCTTCTGAGATAGATTCATCAGTTTTGATCTGGACGATATGGTCGGTTAATCCTAATGATGTCAGAGTATCCAGACCGCGCTTGTCAGCCTTGACCCTAAATCCGAGCGGCGCGTCTGATTCCGCTGGCCTGCTGGATGTCTGAACCATCATATCGCCGGATTTCTTACGTTCCGGACGATACATGCGTCCTTTATGCATAGCAGCTGTCGTTCTGGTCGCATTGTTTTTCGGGCTGATCACAGCAACACGCATTTTGCCATTGGTTGACATTCGATCACCCCGGCTCAAACCAAGTTCAGGAATATCTTGATCAACGGTAAAATGCGACGAAGATAAAAATTGATCATTATTTTTAAAATTACTGGAAACCTTAAACGTATCAATGGCCCTGACAGTGATATTGCCGCCTGTGGTGGCAACCGATTCCGCGGTCGGGGCAACCGATGCTTCGGTCGACATCGACGGGATTGAAACAAAGCCGCCTTCCTGTATCGGCAATTTTGAAAACTGGACTTCCCCTAATTCGCTTTCCTGGCCGGAGTCATATGATAATAAATGTGTGGCGCGATCTTTACCGCCTTCGGTAACATACACGACCTGGCTATCGACATCCAACTTCTCACCAGCTGAGAGGCTGATGCCATGATTCAAATCAAGTGTTTGTGTTCGCACGGCTGTTGACAGGGCTTTCTTGATTTTAGAAGACGCAATAGGCCTGATATCTTCTTTCGCTGCTGAAACAATGGCATCAATGCTAAGGGCTTCGCTGACCAGCATCGGGCTTGTCGTGCGCGCCGTGACAATCGCCTTGGCCAAATCTGAAGCACCTTCAATGCCGGAATCAATAAATACGGTTTCCAACTGCGGTTGCGATAAAGTGCTGATGGCCCTAACGGCAGCAATATCTTCCGGTGTTATTCCCTGGCTCAAAATTTCTCCGGCCAAGGCCTGAACCACGTCTTCTGTGTTCATTTCTGTGAACGAAGATACAACCCGGGTTATGACGCCAAAATCCTTGGCAGCCGACAGAGGTAGCGCCCCTTCCTGTTTTAAGCGCATAATCTCGCTCGCAGCTTTTTCAGCATCACTAATACCGACTTTTTCCAAGACGCTGGTCAGTTGTTGCAGATCAAACGTTTCCATCGCTTTTATAGCCGCCAATTCATGGATGGACACCTGGCCTAAATCCGAACTGGCTTCGATGGTTGTCACTTTCACATCAGTTGGATTTTCGATGACACCGATAATGGCATCGGCATCGGCACCAAATGTAGCTACGATCTCGGCCCGCATCGCACTATCCATCCGCTGCGTCATTGTTCCTTCTATCGGGGCTGTGGTTACAGGGCCTTGCGTTTGGGCAGGGGCAATAAGCTCTCTGCTGATCAATGCGCCCACGACAGCGCCTGCATTCTTGACCCCAGCATTCTCAAGCCTAACGACTGAAATGGTTCCGTCGTGAACCGCTTCAAAGGTCTGCACACCCTTACCGTTCGGCATCTCTAATGTGGTTGATTTTTTACCAGAAGTGGTCAAATAATTTTTAATAACTTCGCGTTCACTATTTGAACTGTAGTCGCTGATGAGGCGGGAAATTTGGCTCTTGGTCACTTCAGCATTCCCTTCCATCATCGTCAGGACATTGCGCTGAAAATCATGCGCAGCATATTGTTGCATTACTTTTTCAACAGCCATACGAACCACGTCCTGAGAACCGCTTGCCGCTGCTTTTCGCAAGGCCACCTTATTTGCATCCGTATGCATGGAATGGTTCGCATCAAAAAGAATGTGATATTCACCCGTCATACGCTTGGAACCTTTCCATGTTCCCGCACGGGCACCTGCCTGTTGAAAGCGAACCGTAGAACCGACATTCAAGTCATAGATCCAAGCGCGTCCATTCTCCGCATGTATTTCCTTTCCATTTATATCTGTACCCAGTTTCCGGTCCATGACCGAAACACCTTCCTTAAAAGCGGAGATAAGAATCATCTTCTCGACTATCGTCTCTCCCTTCTTTGCTTGTTTTTCCAATTTTTTCACTTCTTGGATAATATCTGTGTTTTTACTCTCTGGACCTGTCTCAACAACACGCCATTGCCCTATCTTTTTCCCTGCTTTTACTCTAAGTATCTCTTCTTTGGCAAGTACTTCATTAACGGCCTTTTCAATAGCTTTTCGGCTGACCCCATTAATCTCATTAATCATGATGAGGCGGTTGCCTTTTATGTCCGTGTGTTTCCTAATAATTTTTCTGACATGCTCTACCAATGCCTTGTGTGTGCTCTTTCCATGAAGACCTGTGATCTGCACGGCAGAATTCATATCACCCAATTCAATTTCCCTCACAAACTGTGTAATACTGCTGCCCAAAGCGATTAACGGTGTCAGCGGCGGCCCTGTACCAGTCATGCCAACGACACGTCCGGTTTGACATAATGCTTCTTTACCGGTTGCCGAGTCCGTCAGCCGGTTATTCTGACTATGAGCCTCATAACCTAAGTAAGAAAATTTGGAAACTCCGCGGAAATTCTTAATACGTCCATCACGACCCAAGGCTTCATACATGGCCAGATAGGCCTGATTCAGGCTGCCATCACTGATGGTTTGCTTATGTTTGACTTCCCCTAAATTACTGTTATCTATCGGAGTTACCAAATGGCCTTCTTTTTTGCCGTGATATTTCACTTCCACGCGTGCGTATTGATAACTTTTTAATGCCAGAGCAGAATCATTAACAGCTTTCTGTATTTCCGCTTCACTGATCCGATGAGTAATGCCAGCATCTTTTACTGCCTTTACAACCGCTCTTCTGACTTCTTTACGAACAGAAACCCCGTTGCGGCCGGTAAGGTTCTTTTGCTTGCCTTTTGCGTCGTCTAATAATGAGCTCCTGTCCTTTAACGTAAAATGTTCCATGATTTCATGACCATTGACATCTCGCACGTGTTCCACCATGGCGTCAATCGCCTTTTTACTGCCCAGCTCCTTCTCTAATTTCTTAAAAACATCAAAAACTGCCTGAGCGGTTGCTTTTATCATCAAGGCCCTATCCGTCGCCTTAGTCAGCGCACTTTTGTTCAATGCCAGCGTCTTACCAAGTTCCTTAATAGATCCGACACTGATAACCGTAGGGTCAGCCAAGACAATGACGTGAAACTCGTCACTGACCATTAAGGCCTGCTCCAGTAGATTCAAACCCTTAGTCTTGGCCTGCAACGTCATGGCTTTGTATTGCTCGACATCAATAACCGTGATTTTATCGGTTGCTAATTTGGTGTAATCACCAATGTGTTCGCCTTTCGCGATGGTGAAAAATTTTTTTTCGCTTTCGCTAAGCTTACTTATAATCTGTTTAACCAGTTGACGACTCGCTGTGGTAAATAAAAGGGGTTGCTTACCGTTAAGCTTAAGCTTTAAAATTGTTAATAACAATGATTTAGTCATGTCCGTTTTACCCCCGGAAACCGGTTTGATAACTAGGAACATGTCCATCAGTCGGTCAATCTCAGACATAGATTTCAAAGTCTGCGCGCCTTGTAACAAATGCTGCGTAATGCCCAACATAAGCGATGGATCACCTCTAGAAGAACTTCCCTTTGATGCGTCATAATCCCACTTCAAACGCTCATAGGCAATGGCGGCAACAGCCTGTTCTTTTGTAACACCGCTATCACGTAAAATTTTATAAATCTCTTGGAGACTGAAGGCGTCTGTTTGTCCGCGGGTCTTCTTTTTTGCCGCGTCTGAAGTTTTAACTGGCTTGCCTTTGCTTTTTAATTTAACCTGTTCATTGACTTGCGTGAAGGCTGTCTTTAGTGACTTGAGCGCGGCGGAGTCCTGACTGGAACCTAAGGCGCTGCCTTTTAATAGGGTAATTGCATCCGCTAATTTCGACGCATCTAAACCTAAACTCTTTGCCCTGACCACGAGATTACTGGCCTCTTGCACCTTCATGCGTCTGCCAACGGTTCGCTCGAGGGATTTCATGCCGTCGGTCGAGCCATCTTTTGCAAGTTCCATATATTTACTGTGCTCAGCACCAGTCATCCCTCTCAATATGCTGACGCGGCTCTGTATTTTTATCTGGCTGACATCGAAATTATTATTGCCGGATAAATATTTTTCAATGGTCTTTTCTATAATTGAAGCTGTGGAAAGAATATCTATTTTTTGAGCAACAGGGCTTGCGGTTTTTGAGCCTCTTCGAGAGGCAATGCGCTTAACGAAATCATTGATCTTTTTAGAAGATGAATTGAGCATGCCATGATCAAGATCAGAACCTTTGTCTCCACCAGCCCCTTTCGGACTTGTTAATTTTCTGGCGAGATCCTGAATGCGGCCGGTAAAACCTTTTTTGCCCGTGGGTGGCGGGCCCTGGCTGAGCTTGGGGTTCCCTTTCCCTGATTCCACGCTCGACGTTTCCTGCGCATCCGTTTTTTCCTGAGACTTTACGATTAAATTTTCACCACCTGTTTCGCGTTTATAGGCTTCCGCATAAATCCTTTTAATGCGTTCTCCACGGCGGCCATACCCTATGGCTTCGGCTAAAAGCTCTAATCCTTTTGCTTTATCACCGAAACGAACCTCCTGCATGCCCTGGGCGCCGACTTTCATCGACTCAGCAATATAGCGAATTTTGGCGATGAGCCTAGATGTACGCACTTCTTTTTGAGCCTTAGCCTGTCCTTCCGATAATACCAAAGAATTGATCGCCTGATCCAAAAATATTAGATTGTTGTCTGTGGGCGACAGTTTTTCCGAGTTAAGCATTTCCTTTAACGCCTTAGCGAATTCACTGTGCGCTTTCTTCATATTCCCTGGGGCCTCACTTGCCGCGAGACGCTGCCCCTCGGCGATATGCTCAATAGCACGCTCATTGGCCAGATCGGTGTGGTACTTGCGAATAACGTTAGCAACTCTGCCATCTAATTTTGCCGCACCCCCAACTCCCTTATTCATCGCTTGAGACGTTGCATTGACGGCGCGGTTTAAATGTGTTTGAATCTGACCTTCAATCGTGTCAATCTTTTTTGTTAATTTTTTTATTTCGGATTGAAGTTTATTGGCATTCTTCATCGTAGAATTTCCGGCGAGTATGTCCATAATTCCTGCACGCCTCAATTGCAATGTTTTTCTCAGAGAAATCAGATTATCAGCTATACTAATTTGAGTTCTGGGCGATTTTCCTTCAATTTTAGCGAGAATTCTCCAAGCCTTATTGGAGTTCTCTAATTCAATGATTGTGGTATCCATGTCATTACGGCTAAAGGCTTCCTCTGCTTTTGCGCGATGAGCCCAGCCTTGTTCTATTGCTGGTATAATCTGATAGATTTCACGATTCTGTTTGATTTGATTTTTCAGTGGTTTATTCCAAATCACGGGCAATTGGGCAGCTAAAGCAAAATTTTTCATAATAGCATTATTTTTTTGAAAAGCATCCGACACGTCTTTGCCGATATCTTTACCAAATTCTTTCAGTATGGAGTGTTCCAACTTACCGGCAACAGCCATGCCGGAGTACGCTTCAGCACTCGCCGGATCGAGTTTCAATGCTTTTTTCCACTCTTTCTGGGCATTAACACTTGCGTCATGCGCTTCTTGCTTGAGCACCTGGATATCTTCGGCATCCATGCGATGCAGCTTTGTATGAATGACATTTTTCTGCGTGGCGTCCCGAACCTGTCTGGCCGCGTCAAACTCTGTTGTGTATGCGTCAATTTTAGCTTGAATCTTGCTAATTTCAGTCTTTGACTTCCCTTTAGCAATAGCAGTTCTTAATGCCTTACGAGCCAAAAGTTTATTCTTTAAGGCATTATTGGACTTTGTCAGTGCTGTTTTTGCGTCCAATTCTGCCTCCGCTTCAACGGCCTGTTTGGTCTTAAATTCTGCTTGCACTTTCGATCTTCGGGCATTGCCGCGCTCTTTTTCACCCAGCGTACCCCGAGAGCGGGTGGCTAACATGACCGCGAAACTCATGACTTCTTTTTCTTTTTGACTAAGTGATGTGCCTGGAATATCTTCCTTAAATCTTGAAGCTGCCCGGTCAACATAATGTAAGCCTTTTTCAATGGCTTTAACAAAACCGGGCATGTACACAATGTCGCGGTAGAACTTGGCAACAAATGGATTTTTTGATGTGCCTTTTTGCAGAAACTCAACAACCCGTCCCATTTTTGTAAGCGGTGTTCCCGCTCTTGTTTGCAGGGCGCCGAAACCGACAGACATCCATAAACCATCGAGTGGACCGGTTAAAATTCCTTCAACCAAGGCATCATGTCCGGCAGCAGACATCAATTTTGAGTATTGGGCATCCCCTTCTTTGGGCTCTTGTTTCAAAAGGAACAATGGCACATCCATAACACCTTTAACGCGTTTGCCGTCAATAATTTCATTATATAATTCCGCGTCATCACCGGCGATCAATAACTCTATTTTTCCAGTAACACCTTCCCACATGGAGCCGCCGATGGTAAACATCGGAGAGACCATGGTCCATTTGAGCCCGCCAACCGTTGTTTCTTTCACCAATGCGCCCACATCATCGTAATATTTACCAAAGCCTTCCATCGTTGACGCACCGGTTAATAAGTGCGCGCCAACCAAACCCATCATTGAGCCAATCACGAAGTCAGACACGCCAACCTTCCAATGGTAATCCTGACCGCTATTTTTAGCGGAAACCATCCCTGTTCCGACCTTAATGCTACCGCCCATAGTAGCCCCAGTCACATAAGCGGCTAATTTGAGACGATTGTATTGCTTGGCTGCTTTTGCGATGCGTTCAGGAACTTTTTTTCCGGAAGCAACCAAATTTTTGTATATTTTAGCAGACCTGGATAATTGCGCAATATTTAATCTTTTGCTGCTCATCGCCATGCGGTATAAACCAGAACCTGCTGCACCCAGTCCAAAACCCGCGATAGCGGCGACGCCTGCTTTTTGTAAAACGCTCATGCCTTCGCCGCTTTCATTTTCCTTGGCGGTGGCCAACGTGTATCCACCAGCAGCTATTCCACCGGCCAGACCGCGCGCCGTAGCTTGCGCCCAACCACGTCTCGCAAACTGTGTCGATGCGGTCCCCATCAAATTAATGGAAGCACCGGCAATAGCTCCAAATGCGAACCCTCGTCCGTATGCACCAAAGAGATTGCCGATCCTGGAGGACTCTTCAACTTCCTGAAATGAATCCAGTGCAGAGGTTGACGTTGCGTAAAATTGTCCCCAAACCAAGGCGTCGGCAAAGGCCATTTGCCCTGTCTTTAAAGCAACACTCGCAATTGTCGAATTTCCAGCCCATTTTGTAATAAAACTCGTCGCATATTTTGAACCAGCGGCCCGAGCTAAAGGTATCGAGAGGGATATTGCGCCCAGGGCCAGATTTTCATTTAGACTTAAAAATTTCCCCCTGAACGCCAGCGAGGCAGTGTTACCGACACCAAGGGTTATGGCGCCACTATAAAGTGCCCGCTTGCCAAAAGCCTTTCCTGCTTGCAGCAATGTCTGTTCCGATGCGCCCACCCCGGTCATCCCGCCTATTGAACCGAAAAGCAGGGACCCCTTATTAAAAATCACACCCATCAACATACCAGAGGCTAATTCAGTCCCAGAGGCTAATTTACCAGAATTAACCAAACTCAAGGTCTCGACGATTCCGCCGCCGATCAAAGCGCCGTAAAGAGCTCGTCTTGTAATATATCTTGAACCTAAAGATGACCCCGCAATCTTCATCATCTTACCGAAGGTGTATTTCTTAACAGCCCGTTCGACCAACGATTCCAAAACTTCTTCGGTTATTTCTTTTGAAGCCTTTCTGATGGCCCATTTAGCCCCTTGGCGCCCAGCAACCGAACTGGCAAGCCGGCCAATACCTAGCTTTAGACCTTCTCCAACTCCGATCGAACCACCAAGGGTAAATAGCGCCAAGACAACTTCTGCAACGGTGATGACGCCTTCCGCTATATAAATGGCAGCCTGGATCTTGGCGACCTTGTTTAACCCATGCAATTCAGCGGAAACCGAGCGGGCACCGCTCCCGTATCCGTGCTTAGCCAAAGTATCAAAAATACGAATCACTTCATCTGTAGAGCGCGTGAAGTAGCTACGAATATCACCATTGGCATCTGCAAATTGAATGCCCAAATCATTGATTTCTATGTTCGCAAAATCTTCCCCTTTGTTCTCGACCGCATCCAATCTGGCTCGCATCATCTCCAAGGGTGAATCATAGGGCTCCAGGTCCTGCTGTTCTTTTTCTTTCTCATCTCCATCTGAGGCAATGGTCGGCTTGGTCGCTTCTACAATCTGATCATCATTAACATACATGGTTCGCCCATCTTTGGTCGTAACCTTGGTGCGCCACCAGCGCAACCCCCTGCCTGTATGTAGATTATCTTCTGCGACAATGATTCTTTTGCCTTCATGGTCCCCACCCTCGGCGGTCACTATCGTAGACTTTTTAGGGGCTTCATCGCTATCTTCTGCGTTCGGGTTTGATAACGTGTAAAAAGCGGATCGACTGTAACGATAGTTCTCAACAATGGTATTAGCCTGTTCTTTTGTCGCTTTTTCCTCAGGTGTCAGGCTGGCTTCGTCCTTACCCGCAAGCTCCCTCTTGTCCTTGTAGGCTTGTGCGACCACATCATCCCTAACCATCGGAATAAAACCGTAACCTTTAACGTTCACGCCACCTAATCCGCCATCTTCTCTGGACATTGGCAAGATTGCCAGGAAGTAATCCTCAATATTATGTGCGTCATCATAATAGCCGTAACCTAATTCAGGCTGAACACTCCTTTTTCTGATTGTCTTGTCCCAGTACGAGGCCGTATTTTCAAAATGAGGTAGGGCCACCTCTTCCATAACAGGATTACCAGAGGCATCCAACATGGGGCTTCCATCTAGGTTCCTCTTTATCTGTTTCTTGTGCGTCCTGCCCCAGATTCCCGCAAGCATCTTCTCTTTGCTCTCATATGACTGATTAAACCAACCGCTATCATCTTTCCGCATGGTGTTGCTATCTAATTCACTCGGATCATCCCCTTCTTCTTCCCATCGGTCCCACGCCTTGTTCCAGCGCCGGGTTGGAGTCAGCCGATTATTGCGCACATCAATCTGGCCTGCCGCGGGATCAACACGCTTACCGTTCTCCATGTCAACGCCTTTTGCCCCTGGCGAGTTGAATTTCACAACGACTTTGGCAAACTCCGGATTGTCTGCCATGGAGACAAGGTTGCCACTTTGCAAAATATCTCCACTCATCTTTAAATAAAGAACAGAGGTCTTAAAGCCACCATCACTTAAATCAGCATAGATCGCACTATCCAGACTGTCGTCAGACATCCCTATTTCCAATCGATGGGAACCATCTTCAAGCGTATCCGTAAGCCCTTCGCCCTGCTGTTCGCCTTTTTTAGGCGGTCTGGCCTCATATGGCGCTATCATCATTTTCCTGCCGGATGGCAATTCGGAAGGAATAATATTGTTATAGAGAGAAATCGTCTTGGGCAATTCAAATTTACCCCAGGTGAGTTCCAGTGCCATGTCCGTATATTCACCCGTTTCTTCTAATTCACCCGTTTCTTCGTTCTTTCTTTTTCCGATGATCCGTTTCCAGCCTGGGCCTTCTCCTGCAATACCGACCGAAGTTCCGGCTCTCATGGCATCTCTGCCGATTCTTTGTTGGAAGTACGTTTCCTTTTCCTCTTTACCCGGAACGTCTCTTTTGTCTTTATTTGCGGCCGCTAGAGACACATCGGCAATCATTTCTCCTTGGATACCCAAAAATTTATTGCCCCGTTCCGACAAAAACCGCTTGCCTCTTAATTCGATAATGCCAATAGAGCCAGGAGCATCCCAGCCTTCGATATTGATAATTCCCGGATAGTTTTCAGGCAGGTCGGCATAGGAGGACGGATTGACTTCAAAGGTTCCAAAAAGCGTGTACTTCCCGTCCTTAACCAATTCGCCGGCACCGAAGTACTGCATGCCGTCTTGGGTGAACTCTATTCCAGCGAGGATGTTTTTATCGGCCACACCGGATCCTTTAATCTCATCCCGTTTGATACTTTGATCCAAATGCAACAAGGTCCCTTCTTCGACAAGCCGGCGCCCTTCATGGACATCATTGAGTTGACTGTTATCTCGATCCAGATACATAATATCGTCGAGTTCTTTCCTGGTCGCGGCCTTCTCGTGGGATTTCTGCTCGGTGTAGAAATAAACTTGTTTGTCAGGATTATTTTCATTGGCTTCCGGAGAAATGAACGCAATTGAGTCTGTGTTGGTTAACAAAGGGTTGAGAATAGGGGTTAATACGCGATCTTTCACACCTTTTTCTGAGCTTTCACCGCCGATGGCAAATGTGATATGCAGTTTTTCGGTGCCGTCTTTCAAGGCGGCAAGTGTTGTTTCGAGATTTGAGGGATCCACCTCTTCGCCAGCGGCAATTTTTAGCCGTCTCGCATCCTCGAATTGCGTGCCAAGTTTTAGTTCAGCATCTGCCAATAGAACGGTCTGGGCTTCATCATTCGTTTGATAAATCAAGCGCGTTATATCCTTAAAACCAAAGCCTTCCAATACATATGCAGAACGCAGAGGGTTTATTTTCTTTTCTTCTGTTTCAGTTGTTGTCGCAGCTAGTGTTTCTTCTTTGGGCGGTTCTTCATCTTTTGGTTTTTCCGGTTCCGCCGCGTCTTTTTTCTCCAGCTTTGGCTTTGGTCTACCATTCAAAATATTCGTGAATATCAAGTCATCGCCGCGCCCTTTGATATGACTGTTCGCAATCGTCATAACAGGAGAATGGCCCTCGGGGGCGTCTTTCTTTTCCGCTGCGCCAGGCATGAAATCATACAGGTGAACCGTTCTTTTGCCCGCGCCTTCCCCTTGCCAGAAAACGCTTTGCGATTCATCTTCTAATACTTTAACTCCCGCCGGGATAATCAAATCAAAATCACCGGTACCAATAGCTTTTCGAATAAGATAAGCCTTTGTTTTGCCGTCCAACAGTTTGGCGTTTAAGACCAGCTTCATGCCAGTGCGGTCCTCAACATTTTTGTCGGTCCGGTCGTTTCTAAACAGGACAATTGTTTCGGTCTTATCCTGTTTTTTATCTGCACCCTGGAGGCCGATCACATCTGTGTATAGGGTTATGCTGTTATCGCGCATGTTATCCGGGTTGCCGTCAAGCGTTGCGACCAAACCGAGCGCGAGCGCTTCCAGAACTTTTTGATTTTTCAAATTTTCTTCTGCGTCTAGACTAGGGACAAACAAGCTGTCATCTATGCTATCGCCGAGAATAAAGGTCGGGCGCCGCTCTTTGGTTTGTGTTCCTTGCCGGGCATAGGCCTGACCTTTTTCATCAATCACGATATCCCCTTTACCAAAATAATTGATTTGACCCGAAACAAGTCCCTTGTACCGTTTCTTGTACAGTTCGCCAACCATCATATTCTTGACCAGCATTGAGCCGCCCAGCAATTGTGGATTCGTATGAATATTCCCTTTTGGATTCTTGGCATAAATGTTGCGTCGAACCGGGGTCATGGTGAATCCTAAAAAATTTCCATAGGTATACGGGTCGCCTTCATAGCCCAAATGGCCTTCACGCCCGTCGATCGAATAAATCGGATCGCTGATACCCTGAGTCTTATCCGCCACATACTGACCGAGAATCACGCCGCCGTCTTCCAGGACAATAGATGTCAGGGCGCTCTCCGGAGTCACATCTCCGTATGTCACTTCGTCTTCAGACGGCTTGGTGCTGATGCCGATACGGCCAATCGGCAGAGGATAAATCAATTTTTGATCTTCCGGATTGACATAGACATTGGCCGTATTGCCAGTCTCAGAAACCAAATGGTCTGTTTGTGAGGGATCTTTCATTTGGTCGGTATCGTCGAGCTCAACAATCATCTCCATATTGCCGGTTTCGGTATTCCAACGCAAATCAATGGTATCTTTCTTCACAACGGCATTGGGGTCGACTTCCTTTAAATTGCTGAAAAAGGCCTGGTCACCAGCAGCTGCTATGGCAGCATCCGTATGCTTGACTTCGGATCCGGACTGCAAGGCGGCCTTATTTTCGGCCTGCATAGCCTCGGTCACTCCATTTTTGGCGTCAGCTGCAGCTCCCAGGGCTGCATTTGTCGCCTTTACCAAGAGTCCTGTTTCGTTTTCGACTGTCGGGGTGGTTCCTTCCTTGAATTCCATTTTCAGTTCATGCGGATTAATCAGGACAGAGACAGACGCATTGAGACCCGCGGCCAAAACTGTTTCGCCTAAATCAATCGCTAAAAGAGCTTCCGTATTATTTAAAATAACCTTATGCGACTTGTCATCGCCTGTGGCGCGCGCATATTGACTGATATCATCATCACCCTCACCGGTTTTCACTTGAACAGTTGTGCCGATAACCTTACCCTCATGACGAATTTCACCGTAGCCAGAACCGTTGGGAGAATAAAGCATGGTGCCGTCCTTGTGGCGAATCGTCACGTTCTTAGCTTTCACATCCGGGTTGGCTCCTGTTCCCCAATCTCGACCATATTCTAAAATACTGTCTGCGCGGGAGACAGAAAAATCGATCATGCCCAAATTGCCTTTTACAACGGCTTTTTTTAGGACAGCGTCTAAAGCCGCTCCTTCGACAACATTGCCGTCTTTATCCTCGTAAGTGCCATCCTTCTTTAAGAAAACGCCTAAACCATACGTCGTTCCGGCTTCAGCATCTTCAGTCGCTTCTTCACGAAGGCCTAAAAGCTCGGCTTTATTCATGCTGACTAATCTATTTTCCGTGGTTGTCGCTAGACGGAGCTGGTCTTTTGATTGGCTCAAGATGACATTATCTTCGATGTCAACAACCCGGGCAACGGTTTGCAGCTTATGATCCGAAGCACCGCCCTTAGAATCCTGCAGCAATTCTAAAAAGCTTCCAACAGAATTTATCACCAATGTGCCGTCCTTGGTCATTTTGCCATAGGAAATCGTAGCAAAGGCATTCAGGGCGTCTTTATCAGTCCGGTCATAAACAGAATAGAGGCCACCGCCATCTCTTGTCAGGATAAAACTGTCATCTTCATCCTTTGCTCCTGTTTCAAAAGCTGCTGCGGCTGCCCACAAGGTGCCGATCTTAACATCTGTCTTAACATCTGTCGTTTTCTGGTGAAGTTGGTCATCAATATATTCCTTGGCACCCCAATAGCCACCCCTGATGTCAAAATAATCAGTCTGCCCCACTTCTGATTCGCTGCCTGTCGCGGACTGAAAATCCAGGAACATAAAATCAGCAGCATCGACATTATAACTCTCGGCAAGCGCGACAGATTTAAAGATTGTGAGACCCGTAGCATCGATAATCGCGCCATTTTTTGGATCATTAACATCGTCGCTTTGATAGATTTGGACACCGTCTTCATGGTTAAGGGAGGAAACCGCCATCTTACTGTTCCAGCTAACAAGATCCCCGTCCTCCTCGTCCTGTACGCGAGAACCGCGATAAGCTAAAATCTGTTTACCTGCATCACGGTCAAACAAATCTATGCCCATATTCAATGGTTGCGACACATCATCCATGGCCCCCAGCATGGCGGAACGAATGGTGCTTGTTTTTGGAACAGCACTTTCCATCGGAGTAATACCATCATTATTTGGAGAAGCACCTGCCTTCGGAACGATATCATCCGGAGTTCGAGAGGCAATCAGATCGTCAACTTCGCCATTGATCCTATTTAGGGAAGGGTCTTTTTTGTCATCAGAGCCTGTTCTTTTCTGCAATTCGCTTTTATCCCATGCCACAGCAGCATAAAAGTCGGCTTTTTCCGTGTCTGTCAGCCCTGACAGATTAATTTTTTTATCATAAAACACGCTCAGAACCTTTATATCACCGCCTTCACCGATTTTTATAAAAGAACCCCCTGTTTGCGCGATGACAAATTGGTCTTCCGACACTCTTGAACCATCCATTTGAAAAACATCTACCGGCTTACCAACGCCGTAGAGGTAGGAATTCGTTTGCATGCTGGGATCTTCTTTGTTGGGAAAATTAGTGGTGATAATCTGATACTCGTAGACGCCATCATTTTTCTTATCGCGGGAATAAACATATGTCCATTTGCCTTCGCCACCTTCGCCGTTTGGCGCAATGATACCATCCCCATTCATATCTCCGGACCTGTGCGCAACAATTGATTTATCACCATAATCGACCATGTAAGTCAACTCTGAACCAAAAAACAAAGTCTCAGAAACCTCCGGAAGCAATAAACCGCTGCTGAATTTAAATCCGCCTTTTTGTACATATTTTGTCATTTTACCGACTTCAACCGCTGTCATTTCCTTTTCTTCCGCTAACCATTGCCCCTGTAACGCAGGAATACGTGCTTCAAGCGTGGCAATATCACGGCCGATCATAAAAGCCTCCATATCTAGCCTGACAAGTTCAATATCTTCAAGACCAGCTTCTTTTCCTTTCTCCCACGCTTCTTCTTTTTCTTCCTTCTGTTCCTTCAATGCAGCAATTTCATCATTCATCCCTGCGATGATGTTCGCATGCGCGACTTCAACATCAATTCCATGTTGTCCTTCAAGTTCAGCAATCTTTGATTCAAGCGTATTAATTTCAAGTCCCAACTCGAACACCTGCTTATCTATCCGCACGAGCAGCATATCATCCCAGCCAGCTTCACTTCCTTTCTCCAATTTGATTTCTTCTTTTTCTTTCTTCTTTTCCAATGCATCAACTTGATTCTTCAGGTCAGCAATCTCTTCATCTGTCGTGGTATAATTTGCTAAAAACAATCGAGCTTTTTTCCCGTCCTCCCTGACAATTTGTTCAGCCGCGGCAAATAATCCAAACTTAGATATCAATTCCATCGGAAGTCCGCGAAAATCGATGACTGTTTTACCGCCGATGTAGATCACTTTATCATTTTCCGTACCCTCTTCATCTATTACGTCTGTTTCCTCAACAATGATGCGATCCGCCCCATAAGCAATCAACTCCGGCAAAGCGTGAAAAGTCTGGTAGTCTGGCCTGCCAGCCTGTGCTGTTTTTAAATCTAATTCTAACTTGGCCACATTTTTAAACACATTGTCAACAGCGGCACAAAGAGCCTCGAGTTTAGCCGGATCATCTGTTTTAGCTGTTTCGTCGATCAATGCTTTTAATCCCGCCTTGCCGGATTTCCATGCGGCTTTGATACGATCACTGAAAAAGATCTTATTTCCATCATCATCCGTCTCTACTTTACCGTCAAATGATTCGCCTAGCAGGTCTCTTAACTCAGCTTCTCCTGCTCCGAGGGCTAAAAAGGCGGCTTTCTCTTCCTTATTAACTGTCTGTAGCGTTCTTGAACTATAAACCTGATTGAGCACTTCCCCTGTGTCTTCATCTATCATTGTTAGGCGCCCCATATATCGTAGTGGAAGCCCCAGATCGGTCCATGTCCTGGCTAATATGGAGTCCCTGTTCTTGCCCGGGCCGCCGTTTACCGCTGTGACGACATGACCGAGTCCGATGATCAGAGGATTGTCGTCCACACTCGTTAAGGCGCCTTCAATAGCGGCCGTAAACGACCCGATGATGAAACGGTGCATTTGCATCGCGGGATCAATTTGATCCCAAATCTGAATCAACCACTGGTTGGTCATGGCTTCTTGAAGCTCATCCCCTTCAAGGGGCTCATCTTTTTCAGCGTTTGCTTCCAGATAGGCTTCTTCAAAATTTTCGCGTTGCTTTTTCAGCAACATGGCCTTGTCCAATGTCCACCCGCGCAAACTTGACTGAGCCTCGTACATATTCGCAACCTCCATGCCCAGATATGAGGAATAAACCGATGGATCCATGGCATTGGCCGCGTCGGAACCTGTGAGACCGGTCGGATCTGTGGTCTCGTTCATGAAGACAAACAGATTGTACCCACCGGCAGCTCCAATAGAAAGCCCTGTGTTCCACAACAACTTTGTCAGGGGCTCTAAAAGAACAGCACCTACTCCTTTTTCTTCCAGTGTTGTGTCAACGCTCAGGTTTGGATCGAGGCTTGGAGCCGTATTGTTATCTTCGTCTTTATTTATTTTGTCAGACAACAGCATGGCTCCGCCGGAAAATATCATACTTCCCAAAAACATCACCCCTAAAGAGGCGAGTGTATCAAACTGCAGATCCAGATCGGAATACTCAACATTCTCACCGTCTCGTTCTCGGCCCTTACGTTTATTACCGTCCTCGTCGGTCCACTCAACACGGTCCCCTAATCTATCGTTCAAATAAGCTTCCATGCCCCAGGACAGCAAAACATTCAATAAACCGACAATAAGCACTTTTCCTATATCTATTGTACTGATTGTGGCTAATTGTGATTCCATATGTTTAATGTTTCTGTTCGTCTGGGCCAATTGGCTCTGGATATCGAGGCCGTCGGCACCTAATGTATTATTTGCTATTTGATCCTTGTAAGGATCAAGTTGTTGTTTTAAATCTGCCTGTTCCTTTTTTTCATCAATCAAATCATCCTGCAGAGAAGGTTCGACAACAAATTGCCTCATAGCAGCGACGAATAAAGCGGAAACAAGGCTTCCAATGCTCTTTGATATCAAAGTTTCTTTATCCGCCAGTCCCGTTTCGTCCGCGATCAAACGCGCCAAGGCGCCAATAAGAGGGGCAAACGTCTGAACGAGACCATCGAGCGAGGTAAATTGCTGAAGACACAACTTGAGGGAGTTTAACATAGCTTGCCCGAAGCGGGCCATTGTGCTGTTGGAATTTTTTATTGTTTTACCATTTAGATCCTTTGATCCCATTTGCAGGCCTTTATTTCCACCCATGTTAAAAACATTTTCGATGGCAAAAGAAATCGCTGTTTGAACCAATGCCCCTGCGGCCTGGCCAGCCCAGCCTGCAGCTATGGAGATAAGGGCATCTAATAAAATATTTTCATCTTCCGGGTCTATACCAAAAACATCTTCTTTCAAATACTTCTGGATATGGTATGTTATGTAACCGATAACCGCTCCCTGGACTAATCCCGTAAACAGCCCGGACATCGCCTTACCCATACTACCGGTTACTGCTGCACCGGCAGCATTGGTACCTGAGGCCAATCCACTGGCAAGACCTTGCGCCCCAAAAGTCAAGGCCATATTAAGCGTGGTGGCCAAAAGCGCAGCTCCGTCTTCATCGCATTTACCATTGGCGCACGAATCTAAATAATACAAAGTGGCGATAGAATCAGAAAAACTCGAGGCACCAAAACTTAAACTGATCGTTGAAAATAAACTGGCGGCGCTCGTTGATGAATTAAAAAGAGCACCGCCAATATAAAATGTTGCGATGGTAATGATTAATTGCAACGCGAAACCGGCTAGCAAATCGCCAGTATCATACAGACCGGGCAGGTCATCTGATCTGTCCGTATATTTTGATCCCCAAACAAAGGCCTGCAAGGAAGGCGGCACATCTTTATAGGAAATATCAAAATTTTGCTTGATATTTGACGCGAGAACAAAGCCTGTGAATATTCTTTGAAATTCGACAAAAGAAGCTTCTGTGACTTCACCAATATCAGAATACACAACTTTGTCTTCACTAATATTAGTGACCAGCACGAAATGTTCCGGTTCTAAATTCGCAATGAATGGCGTTTTCAGCTTAGCTAAGTCTGTTTTTTCTATGCGAGCAGGTGTGAGCTGTACGCCATAGGCCTTTGTAATCTCATTAATAGCGAACATTGATGTCTTTAATTTGCGATCACCAGGGCGAATAATGTCATTTGTTAAATCAACCAGAATGGCTGTAACCGCTAATTCTTCTAAGGAAACATCAATATTATTATGAAATAAATAGTCTTTCAATGTGTAAATACCACAATTGATAGGACGTATCTCAGGATCACGTATCCAATTTGTGATGGAACGAACTGTTTCTTTTGTAAAGGTCGTGCTCGCGTCAATAAGAATTGATCTGGCTGCTGTAGCGCCTGTTGGTTCTGACAATTGTAGTTGTATTCTCGCATTATTTTTATATAAAATTTGATTGAGAAGTCTCGACACACTGGACGCAACTCTGGCTGATGTTATTTCCCCCTCAGAGGCATATGGTCCGACATCATAAACGGCATCTTCTTTATTACTCCAAATAACGAGAGGGTTATAGTTAAACGCCCAGCTAGCCTGTTCCGGGATAAAAACGACCAAAATGGTCATCGCAACAACTTTGAGCCATTGATCAAAACGACTTTTAAACGGTTTTTCTTTAGATCTGGACGAAATATGTCTTTCAATAAAATCATCATCAATAAAATGATGTTCACCTTCAAATTTCTTCAATTCTTCTTCATCAAAGTCAAAAGCACCTTCATTAGAATTATCTTTCGCTAAGTGTGCTTCTGAAAGGATGCGATCATCAGGATGTTGGGCATTTTTGATATGACTAGATAAATTATTAGCGCCGACAATGCAATCATGATCTTGTTGTTCATTTTCGTTTTGAATTATTGTGGAATTCACGGCAGGATGTTCGTTAAGATCATTTTGTGATGGGCTTTGGTGCTTATCCTCAGATTGGACATTTCCGTCCTGTCGCGCAGAGTCCGTACAGTCTTTCCGCTCTTTATTACTAGATGAACTAATATTCTGATCATCTGGGTCGGGAACACCTAAATTGTCCAATCTGTCATCCATATTTTTTATCGGAAAACCTAGCAACAAACATTAAAATTAGACTTTATGATTATCTGAAAACCCGAATAAAACGTATTTACAAAAAACGTATAACCTTAAAAATTGCTAGATACCATTTACTTATAAATTTTAGAGTAAACTGTTAGTAAAACTATGGCACTATATGGTATGCATAAAAAAAGACCACCTAGAACAGAAGGTAATCTGATTGCTTGTTTGCGATTAGGATTTTTCTATTTATTTGTTTTTTTCCGAGCCTCACGGATTCCCTCTCATTCTTAGTTAACCGGCTAACTCCAAGCTTTTTAAGTATATCATATTATATATATGTGACAAGGGTTATGCAATTTTTTTTTCAACTTTATGTTGTTTATTTTCAAGATGTTACAACTTTTTTTTGTAAATGGGTTTATTATATACAAAAATGGGGGCATTCTTCCGACGAAAAATTCAAAAAATGGTCTTTTTGTTCCGTTTGAAAACGTTTTCGCATTAGGCCGTATTTCTTGCTTTTGCTTTTTTTTCAAAGACTTACAAACACAGTTAAAACTAATTTTTAATTCACTCGCAACTAACAATATTTAAACAAAAAAAAAGAAACCGCTTTCCTGAGGCGACGTCTTTAGAATATTTTATTTATTTTATTAAAAATAATAAAAGAAGCTCATACTCCAACAGATTGGACACGGAACAGACCGGACGCTCAAATTCGCCTCTGGTGCACATTTTTCTCAAATTGATACATGGATATGCTTTCGCATAATTTCGTATGCCTAAAGGGCATTTAAACGCAAAATAAGGGCAAATATACCAAGGAGACCTCGACAATCTGTAAATCTTCAAAAACGGTTGCTTAACAATCCTCAGAAACATAATCCGCCTCAGCCAGCATTCGCCATCCCGTGATCAATCAAAATATTCCGCTAAACCCGAATCCAGCAACTGTTGATTCAAAAAATATCCATTTTTCAAGACGCGCTCTTTACTGGTCTCACCAGGAAGATAATACACATCCCCAACATACCGACCGTAAAGATCCACCTTAAACGTTTGCACGATCAAAAAAGACACCTTATCTAAACGCTCCTGAATAAAGTGCCTGGCCTGAACAGCCTTCCTAGGTGCTAACGCGACTCTAGATAGTTGCGGGGCATTGATTCCCCGCAACCGAATGCGTGAATCAAGCTTGACTTGAAAACCAAGGTTCAATTCAACAAAAATGGTGTCCCCATCAATGACCCTTAAAAGTTTGGCTTCATAAACATAAAGCTTGGCAGATTTTTTTTTCAGTTTGATATTACGAACAACACTGTCTGTAGCTTTTTTAAGGCGGCTGTGCTGGTAGTACTGATTCTTAATGCGATACCTCAGCTCCCTGGCATTCCAAGTATTTCTTTGCGCCTCTCTCTGATAATAATCTCTGATCTTTGAATCGTTAACGGTCATCAAATTGCGAAAATGACTCCAAGTCATGCGCGGGGCACTTTCAACTTTGTTCCGGTTCGGCCACAATTTATAAAATTTGATGACACGGGTTAACAATGTGTATTCCATCTCCAGGGCTTGCGCCAATTTTGATAAAATAGGACCGGTAAAGGAGGATATTTTCCGTCTAAAAGCATCTTCTTCACACAATCTTTTTCCCATTTTCCAATAGCCATCAACCAAGACCGTGTTGGCTTGGATAGAAATAGTATTTTCTGTTTCTTTTTTAATATCAACAAGATCTGACAATAATTTAAAATAATCAATCTGGGGTTGTTCTCTTTTTTTAATCATTTTGTTCTCTATTTTCTAGTTAACAATAAATTGTTGTCTCAACTGTCATTGTGGCAAATAAGACAAGATAATGATACCATCTTTTAAATCCGTTGTCAATACATCCATTTCAAAAATCTTTGGTGAAAAATCCTTTCCGAGATATCAATGACCCATGACTCAATTTAAAGCCACGATTTCGGTAATGAAGAAACAACAAAATGACCGTAAAGGGGATGCTCTAATGGAGCCAAAAAAACGAATTATTTCAATTGCTCAATTTTGGCGTTGATACTTAAAATGATTAAAAATTTTCGAATATACCATCCATTGCCAAAATTTTCTTAAAATCTGTTGGATAAAAATGAGGACCAAAATTCATCTCCAGCTTCCTTAAAATGAAAAAATAGGTCCTGTAAAAATATCGAAAAAGTAATCGGAATGGTTACAAAAGTTAACGCCGAAATCACAAATTTTTGAATGGGCAGAAGAAAAAAATCGAATGGAAATTTTTATACACTTGAGAATAAAAAACTTTTATCTTCAACCTTAACTTTAATAAATGATATTGTGACGCGCATCCTCTTTGAAAAATGAGACTTTTGACTCTGTTCAAGTCTGTTTTTTATGCAGCAGTCCATTTATGTTTTTCTCAAATAGAGAAAAAATCTAATATGGGGATCACTGCGCATGGGGATTTTTTGAAAAATGTTGTCTCATTTCGCGAAAATTTGGTTGAATGAACCGTGGACCGAAATTCTGCCTTCAAGGGGAAGCAACCTTAACATTAGCAAATGATATTGTGACGCGCATCCTCTTTGAAAAATGAGACTTTTGACTCTGTTCAAGTCTGTTTTTTATGCAGCAGTCCATTTATGTTTTTCTCAAATAGAGAAAAAATCTAATATGGGGATCACTGCGCATGGGGATTTTTTGAAAAATGTTGCCTCATTTCGCGAAAATTTGGTTGAATGAACCGTGGACCGAAATTCTGCCTTCCGTTTAATCCGCCTTATTACCGCCGGTGGAAGGCTCAAATACATCTCTGGGACAAAAAGATGTCAAAAAATTGTTGAATATTAATACTTGCTGCACGCTTGTTTTTGATGTGCAGACCGTAATTGTAGGCGATCATGAGAAAGGGCCCAAGAATAATCAGGGTGGATCTATTAATGGCACAATAATGCGGAAACATCTCGTTGGTGGATGTGGGTAAAGAGGGTTTATAACTAGCCTAATCCTTCATATTGTTTCCTCGCTCGATAATGTCTCCTTTCTCAAGTGTAAACAACCGTAGAATAAAATTTAAAGAATATATATCATGGATGTCAAATTTATTTTTTGTAATTTTGCCCCCAAGGGCCCATTGATTATCTTTGGTATCTTTTTAATGATTCCCTACAGTAATCTCTGGTAGAAAAAGGCTTTTTTATACCAAATCCATTAATAAATTGTTCTATTTTAATTCTGATATTCTCGCTAAATCGTCGAGAAAAGCAGAATTGGTTTTAGGCATTATTTCCTGGAATTGGTATTATTTGTAAGAAGGATTCGCATCAATACTGCCGCGACCTACGATAGGAAAAAAAGACTGGATAATATGGCCTACTCAGACCACATACCAGGGTTGAATGAGGGAATGGGTGTGGAAAACTGGAGTAACACCCTGTCTCCCTTGTCACGCAAAGCAGCGGGCACATCGAGCGAACATTACAAAATGCAAGGGGGCTCGCTGTGGCTTAACCGCCGGCCAAACCTGCGAATGGATTATTCTGAGTAAAGTCCAGCAAAATCGGACCAGCAACGAGAATACCAACAACTGGAAAAATAAATATCAAAAGTGGAACAAGCATTTTTATCGGAGCTTTAAGAGCTAGCTGTTCACCGCGTCGATAACGAGCGAGACGCATATCCTCTGAAAGAATGTTTAAAGCGTCAATAACAGAGGTTCCCATTTTGTCGGCTTGAATAAGCGTTCGGGCAAATGTGGATAAATCCGGCAAATCATATCGCAAGGCCAAGTCTTTAATAGCATCACGACGTGTCTTACCCACACTAATTTCCTGCAAAACAACGTTCAACTCTTGGATCATGATTGACGGTGGTGACTTCTCAACAACCCATTTGAGGGCCAACATAAAGTCCAGACCAGCATTAACACAAAGGGCCAATAAGTCAATCGCGTCCGGCAAATCCTTGACAATACTTTCCTTGGCTTTTTTAATCTTTCCTTTTAAAAGGAATTCCGGAACCATGTATCCGGCAACCAGCCCGATACACAACCACATAAAGATAAAATCAGCGGATACAGATGGAAAAGTCACCAATAAAACGACGAAACCCAACAGCTCTTTGACCAAAAAGAATTCTTCCGGAGTTAAATTAACGTGGGCAATAGCCAAATCTCTTGAAACCCGACGTCTAACAGCCCCTGAACAAAACGGTTTATTGATTTTTGATAAAGTTCTGAACAGTAAAAAAATACTGTCTCTTTTCCTCTTTTTTGTGTCTGGTTCTGTTAATCCTAAATGTAATGTCGGCCGTGACTCCCAGTCAACAGGCATGATTCCAAGGATTAAACTAAACGCGCATAAATAAACCATGATCAAAATTAACTCTAACATAATAACTCCCAAATTTCTTTATTTCGCTAAAACCTAAAAATCCTTGAATGAACTGATCTTGATGATAAGAAACGCACCAATTATTTCAGAAATCACCGCATAAATTAACATGGAACGCCCTAAATCCGTTGTGAACATATGCTCAAAAATACGTTTATTTGATGAATAGACAATAAAAGCAAAACCAAGCGGCAACAAGGTCATGACAACGCCCTGTAATTTACCCTGAATCGTTAATGTGGATAAATTTTGCTGAATTTTCTTACTCTCTCGAATATTAGTAACGATACGGGAAAAAATCAATGGAAGGTTTCCCCCGGTTTCCCGCGCAAGCAAAATAGCCGTGATCATCTGCTGTAAAGCAGCTGACGGCATGCGATTGTACAAGTGGTACAATGCGTCTTCTAATGTTACCCCCATCTTATTTTCCCCCAATACAGAACTGAACTCTGTATTAATCGGGTTGGGCATCTCCTCAACCACAGCCTCAAAGGCCTGAATAAGGCTCAATCCACCCCGAAAAGAACTGGACATAATCATTAAAGCATCAATTAACTGATCTTTAAACTTCTCCTTAATTTGTCTGGTCATAATCTGAATGTAAACTTTTGGAAATAAGTAACCGCCAGTTGCGCCAATAATCAAACCAAAAACACGTAATCCTTCCGGAAAAAGGAAATAAAGGGCCGCACCGAACAAAAATGGAGCAAAAACGAAAAATCGGCTCATTTTCTTGGCCTGATTGGTCGGTAACAGTTGTTGAAAATTCGCGGAAAGATTTTTCTGGCGCTTTTCACTAATAACAGTCGCTTTTTCGTAGACCATCGGGATAACCAGATAAGCAATAAAAAAAATCGTGGTGAACATCAAGAATAAAATAATAAATAACATATCTATTTTTCCATATTAATACACTATTTTAGAGTTAGTTTAAACCTAATATTGATAAGGATAACATGAAAAAGTCGATCAAACAAGTGATCCGGACCAAATAATTCACAGATTAACTTTGACATGTCGGCGTGGCACAAAGGGCAATAATGTCCTGACAGGTTGTGGGGTCGGGGTATCCATCCGTGCGGCAATATCCTCCGTTGGCCTTGAAACATCGGTAATCATACCAACAATATGTCCAATCCTGATCATACACGCATTCAATGGTCTCATCTGCATCATACAGGCGTCCAAAAGCCCAAGCGGAACCGGCCTTCTTCCAACTCCCATCCATGGCCCGCACAATATATTTTTGGAAAATCAAAAAAGCCCCTAGAAGCAAAAACATCATGGCCAAGAATTCCAAAGTCGATTGCCCTTTTCGATTTCTTTTCAACATAACCCTCACGTTCTCAATCGTTTCCTTCCATAATTCAAAAGTGAATCTCCTCGCAGCAGAGCTCAGAGGAATTCACTCCATTAAAAACTTAAACATTGAATAAATTTCATTCCCATGCCCTTGTTCATACCGTAATGATAATAGTATTCCATGCAAGCCTCTGTCTCAACGCCTTTTGCCAGGAATTTTGTCGCATAATCCCAACAAAGAGTGTTATCTAATGTTGGGTCAGAAGGATCATCACCAATTCGTATATAACGCCACAACATAAAGGCGTCACCATACAAGAAACCCGGACCTGCGTATGAGTTTGGATTGTTTGGTTGCGCGACATCTTGACAGGAGTTCTCCATCATATTAAAATCATTCGGATCAATGACAGGAAGTTGCCGGGTATTGATGATTCTAAAATTCCAAATTTTGGTTTCACCATCCGCGAAATAAATATCCCGGCTTTGCCGGCCCTGATCGTAACGAGAAACTCTCATTTTAATAACACCCCGTTCATCCACTAACTCATAACAACGGGTCATACCCCAGTCCTTACCATATGTACGCACACGTGGGAAAGCCCGATAAGAGCGCTGGTTTGAAGCACATGCAGCATCGCATCGCCCCGGAGTCCGCGCATCTACACGGACGATATGCCACAGGCCTTGAGATGTTGGATCTGTCGGATCAGGGGGATCTCCTTGCCAACCATAAATAACGTGATAGGGCAAGGCCCTCTCGTCACCCGTCGCAAGATCAATGTAATATTTAATAAAATCCTGAGCCACATCATTAAGATATTCAGAAAATTCCTGGTAAGCGCGGGCTAAAATGTTGTACATATTGGTGAGCTCCGTCAGACGGTCGTTTAAAAAGCCAACCCGTTTACGCATTTTATTGATTTGATTGACAGACTGTTCTGACGCTTCTCTGGTCAGATCAATAAACCCTTTAGCTTTAGGAATATTCTGCCCTAAATAACAATTGTCACAATTCCCGTCAATTCCGTCAAATGGAGGTGGCGGACATGGATAGGTCGCACTACAAAAACCATTCTGCCGTGTTTCCGCACAAGATCCTTGAGCAAGGATCATTCCCCGCTCTATCGCCCGCATGAAGACAGGATCCAAACAAGTACCGCCATCCAAAATATGATCGCCGGTCCAGTCACAATCATAACGTTGTGTATAAGCACAACTTGCGCCCATACACGTGGCCGTATTCGTACAACTGTTCAAATCAATACAATCCCCCGGGTCACAAGCCGCAAGGCAGGCACAACCCAGACAATTCTGAACGGTACAACAGGGCAATGGTGTTGTTGTTGCACAAGACGGATGAGCAGGACATGCCGGACAGGCGGCCTCACAACACCCCGAACAGTCAGCCGTGCAACAGGCTAGGGGTATTGTCGTCGCACAAGACGGATGAGCAGGACATGCCGGACAGGCGGCGTCACAAGTTGTTGAACACGTGCTACAAGGAATACACGCTGGACACATAGGAACCACACAACTGGTTGGACAGGACGTATTACATCCATACGTGTTGAAGGTTGTCGGTGTTCCCGCGCACCACGTATCATCAATGACCGAACAGGTCCGATTAGCAACAATCGGATCCAAACAATCTATTCCCGGGCAATCCACCAGAGAATCAACATCTGCCGGAGAATTCTGCGTACAAACTAAATTTTGCGGACAAGTATCATATACCGTTCCACTGCTTCCAACAGACCATGTGGGATAGACAAACGGACCCGCAAATTCCCCAAAAACAACGCCATATTTCGCATCGCCAAGATAAGTGGCATAAACAACATCACAAAAATATGGTGCCATGGTGCAATCTTCCTGGAGCGGATTATTCGTGACATTCCCCAGCCAACATTCATTACAATCAACCCCTCCATTCGTCACCGGTGTTCCTGTATTTAAAATACCTGTGTAGCAATCATTAAAATCATTGTATACCGCCATATCCATCGGAATAAACGGCCAGTCATCATCAAAATAAGGAATAATAGAACGCGGCAAATCCGAGCAAAGCCCTTGATAATTCCAGCAATCTGTCGCACAAAGCTCAAACTTTAAGGAATTTCCTACAACAGCCACCCCGGGGTGATGCGGTGTCCAGCCCCCATTGGTCGAGGCCGCATCCGGAGGGATCGTTGCCCCTCCGACTATATCATTCGCATTCCAATCCAAACACGCAACAAGATCCTCAAAATCTCCACGAACGCCGTTTCCATTGGAATCAAATGTCGCAATTTCCACCGCCGGAGAGTCCACTGGATCAGCAGCAGGAACACACCAAGCATCGGCAACCGGCTCTACGTGAGTAGCCCCGTAAATTTGGTGTTCAATGCGCAAGGCAACTTCCTCAATCTCCTTCATAAAAAGGACGAGCGCTCCATCATAAATTTCACAAATCCAACAACAAGGGGGAGTCCCACTCGCAGCCGCACCAACAGTGTGATCGACACGAGGATTCCCGCAAACAGATGAATCACCCGACGCACCGCTATTGGTTCCATATTCAATCCAAACAGCGATATCCTGGTACCATTGATCAATATCTTTTGTGATAATGGCCGGTGTAGATTCAAAAGCAACTAATCCTTCGGCAATCTCTAAGAAACTGGGTAATCCATAGACCATGTCATCTAAGACATCATCCGGATAATCTTCCGGCACCCCGCGTACAGCATCAATCGACACATACGGCGGCGCGCTAACCCCGCACTCGCAATTTTCATACGCTGTTGGGCTTGTCGGCACCGTTTCATCTTCCAAACTTAAACAGGCGATCAAACGGTCGAAATCAAAACCGCTCCCAGGCGTTGTTCCGGTAACAGCCGTATCCTCACCACCATGACGGGCACAACCAGTCTGATATGACCAGTGTTGGGAGCAAAATCTTTTTGCCCCTTTTTTCCAAAAACCTCTGGGCTGGTTCGTGACATCGAGTTCCGGCGGCAATGCAATCGGACCACCGGCCCCCGGGTAATTAGCATAATAAACCACATAAGCATCATCTGGAATAAATCTCTGGGCACAAATGGCCTCAACAGCGAGAATATCTTGTTCCAATTCAAACCCATCGAGAGGTAGGGGATTGTTCAATGGCTCAAGATTCGGATCCGTCCGAGGATCGGTGTAAAGTGGATTAATGGCTGGCCCAAGCCCCCAAGGGTCTTGATTGGGAGGCGCAGCAGGTACTGTTGCCCCGCCAAAAGGAACAACCGATGTTGATCCAACCGTTCCGGCTGGTGGAAATACCGTTGTATGCAGCCCATCAACCTGACAACTGCGGTCATAAACCAAACGAGCCGGATCGATAGCAACATAAAAATGCACGCCAGAAAGAGTGGGCGTCGGGATAAAGTCATATTCTAATTCTTCCGGCAATGTTGTCACCAGTGGATCACAATTAGGCGGCATAACATTCGGACAATTTCCTGTTGACCAATCAAACCAATGACAGTGTTCAGGGCGATACGTATGATCCGAATTTAAATCATTGTTATTGACCCCCGTAGGATTCAGTGACAAATATGTTGTTTCCGTACCAACAACCACATCTTCCTGCAATAAATTCATCCCCCAATCCTGCAATTTGTAAAGAGTTGGGAAAACACCGCCACGCAGCTCACTGTTGCTGTAACTCAAAAAACGGTCGGGATTCTCAATGTAATTGGTTGCATCTTTGATGTTCCACGTCGGATCCGGTGGAATCGTCCCCGTGGGGATAAACGGTGTCAAAATTTGCGGATGAAACTGGCTGTCATCCGCATCAATAGAGACCAAATCACGGTTGACCTCTGTATTCACACCATAAAGAGAAATGATCTCATCATCTCGGCCAAGTTGCTCAAGGAAAGATAGAAAATAGTCTGCACTGGCAGGATCATTGTTGCGATGGTTTTCAAAGTATCGATCATAGACCCATGGATAGAGCGTGTGTGAAATAGGCGTTGTGCTTGCCAGCTCGCAGGTTCCCCAAGCGCCACAATCTCCAGGAGCAGCACCAAATTGAGTACAACACTCATCCCGAATGGCCAGCACGTTATTTTCATCAGAAGGATCTGTCACAACTGCTGGCAAACAACAGGGATTACACTCCGACCAACGCCCTGCAGCAGCCTCTGGTAAACAAGGGTGATTCGTATCCATCGCTCTTAATTGCGCATACGGATCAGGCTCATAGGATATGCGGACAGGATCATACAGCCCCCAATCGTCACCATCCTTATAAATAAACTCTTTTGTGGCGACAATAAAAATACCCACCGGTCCGGGGTCTGCTTCTCTGATATCGCGCAATCGCCAATCATAATATGCTGAAAACCGGCTGATTTCATCATTGGGAACAGCTCCGGTAAAGCCAAACAGGCGATCCCCATCCAGGTCCTTTATATCCGGAACCTTACCCTGATCTGTCACCGATGCAAATAAGGCTTTTTGCATACCCATCTCAAGGAAAGAATCCGTCATGCTCATTGTTTCCGTAATAATAGCATTCCACATCTCTGTAAGAGACGGCTCAATAACTGTGGCCTGAATCACAACGGACGCAACAGCCAAAACAACCCCAATAACGGCAACAATAGCAGCGGCTGCCGCATAGGACGAGGTGCCATATGTACAAATGGTTAAAACCAGAGCGATAACCGCAATGACCAAAGACAAAACAGTTTTAAATAATCCAGAAGAATCACACTTCTTTTTGCTCCCGCCCAATGTTTCTTCAACCAGCACTTGCCCATAACTGGCCATTTGTGATCCCAGTCGCGCCGCGCCTGATGTGGCCGCGACCTGAGAAACAAGCTTCCCTTTATTTAGTCGCCCCAAATTTTGAGAGGCGGCATAAAAAACAAGCGCGATGGCAATCACAAACATTAACACAATCGCAACTTGCCCTTTGTTAGAGAAACCTCGACCTCTGGGACTTATTGCCTTTTTTTCTAGAAAAGCGCTTGCTCGTTCTTTTTTTTGTGTTTCAGAAAAAAGAATAGAAGAAAATTTTTTCAACAATTTATTAACAGATTGAAACAAGCTTACCTCCTAAAAAAACTTCATTAATAGTGTGGCGCCGTATCATCCCAGACGGCATTCATCTCTGTTGAATGGTAGAAAGAGGGATCTATTTGCCCCAGCGGGCCTCGATAATAGCTGGCAGGATCATAACCCGACAGGCACATCCCAAAAGTAAGATTCCCCAGGCATAATCCGTAATCCTCAACAACGCTTTGAACGAGCAGCCGATCATGGGCCAATCGGCGTTGAGCCAAATCAATCCCCGTCCAACGCAAGATCATTATAATTGAATAAAACATGATAAATAATATAATCATACAAAAAGTAAATTCAATAAGAACCTGAGCAAATTTTTGATGAGTCCTTTTTTTTAGATTTCTTTTTTGCAAAACTGAAAACACGTTAATACACCTTCAGTTGAATAAAACTATTAATAAGTAATATTGACATACGGATCATTTTGCACATCGGTAATCCATTTGCGGCCTCTTATATCCCGGATCCGACTCCGCACAAAAATGCGCGGATAAATCGGAGGAACCGCGGCCATATCTCCTGCGATATAACAGGTTAAAACCAGATTATTGCCGGAAAAACAATCAGGGAGTCCATTGCTACAACCGCCGTGAGGACTACAACAGACTTCAACAGGATTATATCCTGGACGCTCCGGATCAACTTGTGCCGCAGGAAGATATTCAAAACCCGTTTGGTGCACACAGAAACGACCTGTATCCGCACTAAGCTGAAGAAGCCGCGAGATGACATCAATCTGATCTTTTTTCTGTGCGTTACGCACAAACTGACGTCCTGGTTGATCTGCCGCGAACAGCTTTCCCTCTTCAATTAAAAGGTAGTGCCCCGGTTCGGTTTTGGTATAAACCTGCATGTCACTCTGAAAGCCTGACCGGGGTTTTGTGTCGCTATCATTCACACCCGAATCCCAATCGCCTTCTTGAAAATCTTCAACGTAATAACTTATCGCCCGCCCCCAACCATCGCTGACCATGCTCCAGACTCGCTCTTGTTTAAGATCTCCATCCAGATCGAGCATAACATTAACCTCTTCAGCGATATTCATCAATTCTGCTATATTGAAATTCCGGGTAATCGTACTATTTTTGGTCGAATCCCACCCCCGCACACGGACCCATTGCCAACCAAATTCTGCGCGAAGGGCTGGACCAACGACATCGGTGGCTCCATCGCGATCCAGATCAAAACGGTCGTCTTCAGGCAATAAATCAGCGGGACACGAATTCGGGCAAGTTGAGGTAGGCGTTCCACAACAATATTTTTCACTCGCCCGATGGTTGAAAACCTTCATTGGAAAAAACCGACAACCCGCGGGGCTTTGAGTCGTTATAATAGCTCCTGTTGGACTGAATGATGTCGTCGATCGGATCAGACAATTAGGATCCCAGGCGGAATCAGGACCTGTCATTGGAACCGCAATAGTAACATAGTTAGATATTGTTAAAGGAAAATATTGTCCATTAACAAAAGCATCAATTCGTGCAATGTCTTGCCTGTCATTTCCTTCAATAGCCATAAACAGGTGACGGCTAAAACTAGCGGAGCCGCTAGCCATGTACGGTGATCTGTTCTTCGAGGCAAATTTTGCGGATGCTCCTGCTAATCGATCTTCAACATAAATTACTGTTGCGCTGTTGCGCGAAGCCATCGGCCCTGCCCCCATCATTCCTTCCGAATACATGTACGACTGTTGCAGGGCCATCCGCATCGCTCGAATATGATGATGCTGCCCATAAGATTGATTCATAGATTGCTTAACCGTAACGCCGATGACAAAAAGAAGAACCGATCCAAAAACAGCCAATTCTAAAGCTGTTTGTCCCCAACGATTATCTGCTTTTTTTTGTTTTATATAAATTTGATTCATGTTAATCTAAAATTGTCGGTTCAGCCATGTTCCTGTTCACTGGCTGAACCGAAACAAACTAATAAGAGGCGACCCCTTCGTAGCCTATTTTTCTTTCCGTGCTGACCGTCATGTCTCGTCGTCGTGACCAATATCCAGTCGGATCATCGACGGTAATTAACTGTGTATTCGTATTATGTTCTAGCGTGTACAGCAAGGAGGTGTTGCCGAGTCGAGGATCATATTGGTCACCTAATCCGTCGACAGCTGCTTTCCATCGTCCCTGAATGCCTCTTTTGTAGTAATTGCTGATGCCGACAAACGCGCCCAATAAAATCACAATAATCGACGTGTACTCAAGGACGCTTTGGGCTTTTTTATTCTTTATCAGTCGTTTTAGCATTCTAATCTTCCTTCCTAAAGCAATTATACTATATTACAATAAATAAATAACATTTACCATAAATATTATCGATCTCGATGTCCCATGTTGATTTTTGCATTGGACACCGTGTAGATGGTGTCATCGTAGACGAAATTAAATATTCCCAATCGTTCCATTCGCCGTTTGTTCACCTGCGATCTTCTCGACGTATAGGAATGCTCAAGATGCCCTCTCTCGCGTGAAAATTCTTGTTCAGCATTATGCTGATTTCCAATCTGATCGACGACCAAACGAATCATTGTCTGTGTTGACCTTTTTATGAGCGGAAGCATGGCATACATCAAACCCGTTACAAGAGTTAAGACGACCGTATATTCTAACATTGTTTGTGCTTGATTTTCATATTTTCGTCTTAACATAAATTATTTTATTCCCAACGAGCCGTTCCTGGTGCCCCGGTTTCCGATTGAGTGACGCTTGTTTTTGATTCGTCCACAATTTTACGAAAAATCCCTGTTGTTCCTCCTGGCAATAAACGGGTGTCATGTGTGGCGCGCGCAGCTGAACGTGTTATCACATTTGAATAATAGGGTTCATATTCTGCTCGGTAGAGTTCCTGTACAATATGGGGGTCAGATCGGTCGACGATAATCGCAAACATGGTGCGTCGAGCATCTTTGAAACGAGCCTGGACCGCACGCTTAAAATAAAAACTGATGGCTGTTAACATGGCTAAAAACATTGTTATAAAAATAACATATTCGGTTGACATCGCTTGTGCTTTTTTGTTCCGGATTTTTCTTAACATAACACACACTTTTCCTTGATATTACAAGTATAACTGAAAATTTCCTTGCTGACCATATCACATATAATATTATACAGAAAAAAAATAAAAAATAAATAAAATCTTTTTTTTCATAAGTTTCCTTTTTTAATGTCAATTCAAGGCAGCACACTATCTTGTCCGCTTTCAGCGCTGTTCAAAACTAAAAGACCTGCCTGACATATCCATGCGAAGTAGTAATCTGATCAAGGGGCCTCTAACGCATTTGCGATTCTTGACTTACTTTGTTACGAAATTTTGTCGTGCGTTGCATCAGCCTGAAAAAATGTCCCAATAGTTAAACGGAACAACCTATAACGATAATGAATCTCGTCGCGCATGAACCGTCAAAAAAATATTGCTGCCGTGATGATCAAATACTCGTCGACAAATCAAAAAAATAAAGACGGCCTTATTCAATAATTCATTTAAATTGACAAAATAATCATGCTTAAATCAACACATGATTTAAAGAGAAAACACGTAATGATGGAAGACCTGACGGAATAATATTCTCATGCCTTTTTTCGCAGCCAAAAATAAAAACAGAACCCGTTAATATAAAAAGTCGTTAAATAAATATAATCAGCACATCTTTATAGGACGACACTATCATCTAACAATCAAAACCGGATCCTGAACAAAGCATGCGATATTGATGGAACAGCAGAGTTCAAACTGTATCACAATAAAATCATCTTCCCTAAAATAATAAAGAAATCATCACATTTTTTCTGAGCGATTTTTTCCTTCTGCAAAAAATCATCCTAGCATCACCCACTCACAACACGATCCGCTCATTTAAATAGACACAAAAAGTATTGTCACATATAGATTTATAATACTATCGCCTAAATTTAGAAAAGTCGCATTGGACTCTTTAAATGACTGATTATCGCTCATACAAATACTTTTTTGCGAACACACAAAAGGCTTGTCAGAAAAATCCTGACAAGCCTTTTGTTACAACTAACAAAACAACTGTAAGGTTATTATTAACCCCAGAATTCTTGTTGAACGTTGATGATAAATTCATTCAATAGAGTGTTAGTTACTTCTGCGCCAGTCAATGTTGATGTTGTAACACCAGTAGTGAACGAATCTAAAGTAGTACTAATTGTCGATGTCTGAACTCTTACGTTTGTGTTACCACTGGAGAATTGGTCTCCAATGTCATCAGCAGCACTTTTAAATCGTCCTTGCAAGCCTCTTTTTATGTATACTTGAATGGACAATAAAGCACCAATGATAATGATAATGAGAACAGCGTATTCAAGGGTGCTTTGCCCTTTTTGTCTTTTTTTGTTTAAATACTTAAACATTAGTCTTTCCTCCTGATAAAAGTTTATATCTATAGAATCATAGAATTAGAAAGTCTTAAATTACCAATCTTCACCCGCACCAACTTGTGAGTTGTAAAGGGATGTTTGATAACCAGCAGATTGTCTCGTTCTTTCATTGTCTGCCAAGTGTCTTGCACCATATATAACTTGGTCATCCAACTCTTTAACATCCACGTCTTGTCTACTAATAGAATAGTTTGATTGCAAGTAGTATGGTTCGTACTGCATTGTAGTACCCATATCAGTTGTGGAATCTGACATGAACTTTGCTGCATCTTTCACGCGAGCTTGCAAAGCTCTTTGTGCATATGTTTGCATCGCAATAATACCTGCAACAACGAGAGAAATCAAAATAGCATATTCAGCGGTATTTTGCGCTTTTTTATTTTTAAAAAGTTTCTTAAACATTTATTTTCCTCCTAAAGTTACTATCAATAAATAATTTCCATAATGATAACTGTAAAATAAATTATCGAGAACCTGATAATCTATTAGCCATTTTTGACATGCCATTGGTACCAGTTAAAAGCGTAGTGTTAAATGCAGTTTGAAAGACACCACCACTGGCAAGGAAAATCAAAAGGGCGGCGATTACAGCAGCGAACAAAATAATGTATTCTACCGTACTCTGTCCTTTTTTCTTTTTTGATTTCATGATATTTCTTTTGAGCATTATTATCCTCCTTAAACATATAACTTAACTTTACCCCAATAAAACATTCTTCTTCTTGAAGAACATTTATTCTGCTGTGAATTCATTTTGAATCATCTGTTGCGTTGCCTGAACCGAACGATACACATAAGTACCCATTGCTATAACTGCAGAAGATATAATAGCTGCGACTATGGCATATTCAATTAAATGTTGTCCCTTTTGTCTTTTTATTTTTTTTTGTTTAATTGACATCATCGCCGCTACCTTATGTGTTCAACAAATAACTTTGCCTTCACTCCTAACCTTTAAGAGTAAAAATTCAAGAAGGCTCTATCCCTTCTCAAAAAATAAACCTGAGAACGGGCCCTTCAGCAACTATAAGCTTAAAAACACTTATAATTTACTGAAGGAGTTCAAACACCTTGTGGTGTGGAAGTTCAATTTTCAAAGATTCTCATATTATATCTGACAAATATTATGATAAAAGTATACCATATAGAAATTACTTCTGTCAATGCTTCAGTTTTAACTAAAAATTATTTCAAAAATCAATAAATAACAACTTATTTTCCTGCGTCTTGATATGAGCGGCATTAAGTCTTTGGCAGGCTTGTCGCAGTAATTTAGAATTTTCACAAACTCTTGATTCGCAAAGGTTTACGTTTACTTCATTGTCTGTCTTGCAAAATTTACCCCGCAGGGACAACAAGGCGGCAAACGCATCTTCCCATTCTTCATTGGAAAGATATTTAAAATATAAATCTGGAAAAAATCTTTTCAATGTATATAAAATAAGATCCTGCGCATAACTTTCAATCAAACTGATCACTCCTTGATCCATGGAAGCCATATCAAATGAAGCTTCCGGCATCTCGCAATTGTCCTCTTTTCGCCCATAGCCTACGTCTAAGTCGATCTGAGCAAAATTTCGCCAGCTACATAGATAAGAAAAAAGCACATCCTCCGTCTCTTGAGATAAATCATTCGTAATTAATGTACAGATTTCTTTATCCCTCTTTTCATTCCAAATACTAATGCCTTTTAATATAAAACTCACTTCTTCTCCGTTCTTCTCTGATATTGGAATCAATCCTTCCTTATAATAAAAAACCTCATCGTAGGCATTGTGATAAATAGCCTTAAAATCTCCCCTATTAAGCATTGCGAGTCCTTCTTGATACTGACAAACATACGGCAGAGAAGAGCCGGGTTCTATCTGACCCTTCACATTTAAAAACATTCTGCTTTTCTGCTTGGGGTTTATTCCAATAACAACTCGCCTTTTCATCCTAGGAAAAACATCAAATGTTGCTAAAGGTTGCTGATTACTGCTGCAGATATTTATTTGCTTCACTTCTTGCGTTGAAACAGAGAAAAAAACCTTTAAAAAAGAATGGAGATGAGGGACATCGACATCTAACGAAGAAACATAAAAAACGTCCTGGTTACTGATAATATATTTTGTAACATCCTCAATTGATTTTAATAAAGTGCTTGTATTAATTGGGGGGGGAGCTGTGTGGACTGTAAATTGACTAAAATTAATGAAATATTTCGTGCCATCTACCAAGTTAAGCTCAACAAAGGCCGTTCCTAAAAAAACTTCCCTTTTACGCATTTTATATTCAAAAAGAATTTGTTCGGATATTTGTTGCTGATTAAGCGTGGCCCACTCCCGATTCAGGTCGACCTCTTTATAATTTAAAATACATTGAAATAATTCTGTCTGAGCGGAAACGAATGACATGGTGTCTTCCAGGCTATCAAGAAACACCCTTTGCTTTATGACCTTAAGCATCGTAAGCAGAGAGAGGGCATCCGGTAAATTCTTGGACCATAAACGAGACGTGCTTTGAAACAACTCTTGCCAAAAGGCACCTCGATTTAATTCCCATTCAGCAGCTCGAACAAAAACCATTCCCATGTTGGGAAAAACTGGGGACATCCTTTGTTCATATTCACGTTTTAATGTGCGAACATATTGTAAAAATTCCTGATGTTTCTTTTCACGCCAGAAAGGATTTTGTTTCGAATCCTTTAACCTCATTTTTCTATCCGGAATATGCGGTTCCTTTTTAGAAATGACGGGTATCGCCTCTTCCCGTCTCTGTTCCAGCTCGTGTGTCCCATCCCCTTTAAACTGTTGCTCTGCCAGTAGAAGTTTATCAATTTCTTTTTTCAAGTCAGGCCTCTTCTTTATTCGGATGCTGTTCCTGTCTACGGATATATTTGAAGGTAAACTTTTAAAGAGCTGATTCTTTTTCTGTTCCGGGATAATAAACTTCAGTTCTTTTGGTGCATTCTTTTTTTGAAAACGTCTGCCGACCTGATTGCTTAATAGCGCTTTTTTGAGTATGGTATTAACAGAGGATTTGGATATTTTTATTTCAAATTCCTTGCTCGCTAGTTCCGCTAACGCACGGCAACCGGAGGAAGGATTTTCTTTTTTAGCGTTGACAATATAGTCAACAACTTCTTTTTTTAATTTGTGAATGACTCCCATAAATATATGATCAAAAATTTTTATTTTATAAAAATTATTAATGGTTTTATTGCATACAATCAAAAAAACTTTTCATCGACACATCGATTTGTACTGCAGCGCATCAATAAAAAAATCAAGAAATGTCTAATTCGTCATCGACTGAAACACCTTTTTGGGCTATCTTGCCACTGGGCAACTCAATACAATAACTTGATTTTGAGTAAATACGGCTCATTCTCCACGGTTTAATGTTTTCAAGCAAGCCAACGACTTTGTGATTCTTGGAAACAAAAATCACATCAATAGCAAATCGCATAAAAAACATATGAATGGAATTGCAACGGGTGATGACCAGCCCTTCGTCGTCACTTAAAGACAATCGACTCATAAGCCCGATCAGCCGCGAAAAAAATGAATCGGCCATGCGCACATTGCTAGCAATGATACTGTTTTTCGTTTTATTCTTGACGATCAAAATAAACCTCCTTTAAAAACACTCTGCTAGCAACAATCAAAAAAGGCCCTTTTCCTAAGGGCCCTTATAATAAACGAACATTGTTTCACCCGAATTAATGCTTATATCCTGAAGAAAACATCTCTTTATCCAAGACAATCCCTTTTTTAGCAAACTCGTCATAAAAGGTTGGCAAATTTCCTACTGAAACAAACTCACCTACAACCTTCCCGTCGTCACTTATTCCTGTTTGATTAAAAAGAAAAATATCCGCTAATTTCAAGTGAAACTCTTCATCAAGGTGGAGGGTTTCGGAGATACCCGTTATCTTTCTTGTCCCGTCAGAGAAACGGTTCACGTGGACAATAACATCAATGGCGCTAGCAATCATTTCATTGATAGCGCGCACAGGCAACTCAATCCCACTCAATAAAATCATGGCGTGCATACGGGTCATAACGTCTGACGTCGAATTAGCGTGTAGTGTTGTCAAAGAACCGTCGTGCCCGGTGTTCATAGCTTGTAACATGTCTAAAACCTCACCGCCGCGACACTCACCAATAACAATTCGGTCCGGACGCATACGTAAACTGTTCGTAAACAAATCCCTAATTGTGATCTCCCCTTTACCTTCCACGTTTTTCGGGCGAGATTCAAGACGAGCCCAATGAATCTTTTTTAGTCTTAATTCGGCCGCATCTTCAATGGTAATAATTCGTTCATCGTCTGGGATAAATTCCGAAATGATATTCAACAGCGTGGTCTTACCCGAGCCTGTTCCACCGGAGACAATCATATTTTTACGGGCGAGAACACATGCCTGTAAAAAATCTCCCATAACCTTCGACAAACTGCTGTATCTCTCAAGAAGCTGTCTTAATTCCAAACGTTCAACACCAAATTTTCTAATTGTAATCATTGGACCATTCAATGACAGCGGGGGAATAATCGCATTAACACGAGAACCGTCGGGTAAACGGGCATCCACCATGGGGGTTGATTCATCAATCCGGCGGCCAAGCGGGGCGATAATACGGTCAATAATGGCACGTAATTTTTGATCAGAAATAAATCTTTTATTCGTTAAGAATATTTTTCCATTTTTTTCAACATAAATCTGATTTCGGTTATTAACCATGATATCGGTCACATCACCATCAGCCAAAAAATCCTCCAAGGGGCCTAAGCCTAAAGCTTCATTGATGATGTCGCGCACTAATCTTCGACGTTCATCATGGGCAACAATCCGTCCTCCCGCTTCCTCCATCAACAAATTCGACACAACTTTCTCTGACAACTTCTTAACCTCTTTAACCGTCTGTTCATCTGTTAAAGCGTCCAAGCGGATCCCTTCCATATTCAATCGTTCAACCAAACGCTCATGGACCTTCTGCTTAATAGCGATAATTTCATCCTCGGCAGAAGAGAATGCCGCCTCACCAGAACCGGGCGTTTCCATTTGACGGGAAATACCAAATTTCTCCCAGAACTGACTCTGTTGTGATGTTATCCCATCAGTCGTTCTCTGCCGCTCGATATCCGTTGTTTGGACAAAAACATCTTTCGTCTTAAACAAATTAACCAATCTGAAAAAAGCATCAGAGACCTTGGATTTGGGACTGTCAATCACACAGGGAACGCCTTGGTTTAATGCCATCCCAACGGCTTTACCATCTGAAGGGATATGGCTGATAATCTCACACGTCAGAGCAGACCGGACTTCTTGCCACGCCACGCTTCCCCGGCTTTCAGAGCGGTTTAAAACGAGTTTTACCATTTTATTTGGAAATTGGAGGCTTTGAAGGACTTCCATACACCATTTGATTTGATAAACAGCTAAAATATCTGGTGTAGCGATAAGCATAATAAGGTTAGAATAATCAAAAATCGTAATGAGTGTCTCGCTAAAAGATTTTCCCGTGTCAATCACAATGTATTCATAACACTTTGCAGCATTTTTTAGAAACGGTTTAAGATTATCCGGGGATATATGTCCTATCTCTTTTGTATTTTTTACGGCAGGAATAAAATGAAATCCGCTAGAGTGAGAAACAACGTAACTTTGTATCACTTCCGGTTCTGTTGTTTCATCAACTTGTGCAAATGAATCAGCTATCGATTTTCGAGGGGAAAGGTTAAGCATTCGGGCCATATCTTGTCCCGCTTGAAAGTCTAAATCAATCAATAAAACTTTATAGCCTGCAAGCGCTAACGCTGTCCCTAAATTGACAGCCACAAATGTTTTACCGACACCACCTTTATTACTAAATATAGAAATTGTTTTAGCGTTCATATACACCTACTCCGCTTGATATAATTTGAAAATAATTTTAATGTAAATTATACCTCTAGAATAAGATCATACCAACTAATTTTTTGCAAAATTAAAAACGACTGGTATTGTAACACTAATCTCTTGCAGCTCTGTATCAGCCGGAAACTTTTCATATGGGGCCAATTCTTTAGCAGCATCCAAAGCGGTTACATCAAAGGTTTCATAGCCAGATGATTCTTCTACCAAAGCATATGCTAGTGTACCATCGCTTAGGATGAGCAGCTCCATCTTAACGATCCCTTGCCAGCCATATTCTTGGGCTTCTGATGGGTAAGCTATCGATCCCATGATCTTTTCTTGGAGACCCTGCACATAAGACGCCATCTCTTTTGGAATGTTCGACAAATCAACAGCCGGTGGCTGCTCGTCCATGCCTTCCTCCATGATGGGCTCTTTTACCCCGAACATATCATCAATATATTCTTGCCGAGGAGCGCCTAGGTTCTTTTGAGAAGTTAAAATTGTCGGAACCAAGGTGATAACAAGTTCTTGATCTAGTTCTGGAACCGGGTTTGATCTATTTGTAAAGATCGTTCCAAGCAAAGGAATGCTACTCAAAAATGGAACTTTTCGTATCGTTTCACTATCATTGTGCTTAATTAAACCAGCGAGCAAGACATTTTGTCCGTCGTCCAACAAAAGACTTGTTTCAGCATTACGGCTCGTAAAACCAACATCATCTCCAACCTGGACAGATGCGTCAACATCGCTGACCTCAATGTTTAATCTAATATCAATTTTGTTATTTCTAACTATCTTAGGTGTAATATTCATAGATACACCATAAGATTTGAAGGTGACATTTTCCTGAACTTGTCCGGAACTACTTGCCGTTGTTGTTCGTATCGGAATCTCGCCACCGACTAAAAATGCGGCCTGTTCCCCGCTCTTAACGACTAATTTAGGACGTGATAGAACCCGGCCCTTCCCTTCTTCAATCAACGCGTTAATAATGGATTGCAAACCATTTTGGCGCGTAAAATCTCCGATTTTAAACCAATCACCAGGAGATCCATCAAAAGAAGGAAGTGCTTCTGCGTAATTGAAAACTAAAGTAGGGCTTGCATCGCCTGTTCCCTGCGATGCCCATGAAATACCAATATTTCTTGAAACAGTTGTGTTTAATTCAGCAATTTGCATATCGATTTGAATGAGACTCGCTTGATCTTCCTCTTCACTCAAATTTATAATTTCTTCCGAGAATGGTGCTACAATTTTATCAAATTGCGACCGTCTATCTTCGTTAACATAACCTGTAATAATAACTTTACCTTCTTTGCCATTAATTTCTAAATTAATTGTATCAATTTGAGCTGATTCCAATAATTTTTCAATTCGTTTTTGTACGAAATCTAAATTTTGGGTAAGGACATTAACCATTATTGTTCGTTTACCATTTTCATCCCAAATAAAAAGGGCTGTCTTTCCCATCGAACGGGAAATAAGCAAAAGGCTGACATCATCAGCATCAACAATATCAACAATTGTCGGATCAGCGATTGAAACGCGTGTCATGCTATAGACTCTAACCGCAACCAGTTCACCAATAATCATGTTAATCTCGTCATTTTCCATTGAATCAATTAACATGCCATCATCGATGGCATCAGCATTCGTCGCTATTAAAGCTATTCCCATGACCATAACCCCTAACAATAAACCTAAACTTTTCGGCATTTGACTCATTTTTATAATTATTCTACTTAGCATAATTTACAATTCTCTCCCTCCTCGAAAGATTTGAATAAAGGGTTTCCCTTCTTCCGTTTCCTCATCAATCGACGTAATAACTGGTTTCTTCTGTTTCGGTAACATTAACTCTGTGCCCTGATGCTCTAAAACAAAATCTGCTAGGGATTCCCAGGAAGCAACTTGTAGGTTCCATGTTTCCTTTTCAGCTGGAGCTCTTAAAGATAATTGCAATTGTCCATTCTGTTGTGCAAAGCTCATTAAACCGACTTCTTCGGGCGTAAGCGCTAGCGTAATATTCAATGATCGAGTTTTTGATTGTGCTTCGTATTGAGGGGCTTTACCTGCCATCTGAAAATTCGTGCCAACAGCTAAGACCTGTATATTTTGAAATAAAATTGTTGTAACGGTATCCGTTTCACTCGTATCAACACCTCGACCTGGTACTTCCAGGTGAGACAAAACATCAACAAAGTCACCCGGGCTAATGAGACCGCCAACAGCTGACAACGAATCAATCATGATTGTTAAAGCCCGCTTTCCTGGAGGTGTTTTAACAGAAAATGAATTCATCTCAACAACAGGGTCTTTTTTCGGAGCTTTTCCTCCTGGTCCACCAGGCTGAGAGGGTAAATTTGCCACCATCATTTGTTGTTGTTCTTGTTTCTTTCTTAAATCTTCCTGTTGCGCAACAACTTGCCTCATTTGCTTTTTGACGAGTTCTAACTCTCCAATTAAAGCGGCATTCTTTTTTTGATAATCTTTTGCCATGTCTTTCGCTTGACCTTTAATACTAGATTGGACATAGTGGCTGGTTAAAAACGTTGCAACCAAACCCAGGCCTATTGCAAGCGAAATAGAAGCAAATTGCTTTTTGTTCTCAATGTTCATCATTTTGCGTTACCTCTTTTCGTCTAATTTAGTAAATCTTCGTTTAAGTCAACCTTAGTTTTTTCCCTTAACGTGTCAATATGATCTATGATAATTGTCTGTTGCTTCTCAGTCAACATACGCACTTTTATATCTTGTTTAATTTCATCGAAAGGAACAACCTCTCCTCCCCGCTTTGCTTCCAGCTTAATGATGTAATAACCTTCAGGCCCTTTAAAAATGCTGCTAACCTCGCCAACTTTCAATTTTAATATTTCTTCTCCCATCTCAAGAAAGGGCTCCCTAGTTAGAAAACCTAAATCACCACCTTTGTCTGCACTTTTTCCAACAGAGTGTTGTTTTGCCGTCTGCAAAAAACTTTCTCCCTTTAAAAGCAAAGTCAGTATTTCTGACGCCTTTAACTTGTCATTAAGGACAATTTCTCGAACCCGATATTCGACGGGTGAAGTGAGTTTATCCATATTATCATTGTAAAAATTCAAAACATCCTTATCAGTAACTTCAATACTTTCCGTGAGCTTTCTTGCCATTTCGCGCACAATCAACGTTCTTTCAAATTCAGTGACAGCCAATCGAATATCTCGATCTTGATCAAGGCCGATTTCTTTCGCAGATTGGACAAGAAGCTGTTGACGAACCAATTCATCTAGGACTAATTTCCGAGCGTCCTTATTTTCAATATCATAGTCAGGAACAACTTCTTTTAAGGCAAGCAATCGTTCTTTAAATTCATCGACTGACATAGACCAATCACCAACAGTAACTAACGCATCTTCTACTGGTACTTGTGGTTTAATCGCTGCTTGTGATCCTGTGGGAGGTGTTATTTGTTTTTGAGGGGCAGGTTTTACAACGGAAGTTTCCTCTGGCGATATTGTGTCTGATGCAGATTTAACCATATCACATCCTGTTAAAACAAAATTTGTTGATAGTATAAGCGAAAAAATATAAAGAAAGATTGTAGTTTTCTTGTTTTTCAAGGGAACGCTCCTTTGTGTTGGCGTTATCGAAATCTATATTATTGAGTATACATGGGGGTTTATAAAAAAACAAGGGGTTTTATGAAATTTCTATTTATACAAATTTCAGTTAAAACATGATAAAATAACAAAAAATTCCCCATTTTATAACCTTCATCCAGCGTTAATCATTGATTGGACAAAATTTTTCTCGCGGTGAAGCTCTTCCAACGTAGTCTTAATTTTTTCTAGGCTGAAATTATTATGATTAATATTAATAGGAACTAACAATTTTCCACCATCAAAACGAACAGGAAAACTAAATAAAAGCCCTTTATCAACCCCATAACTGCCCTCAGAAGAAACTGCGACAGAAAAAAATTCATTCTCCGGTGTTGGAATGCATAAATGTTGTACGGTCTGAACAATAGCATTGGCTGCTGATGCTGCCGAAGATAGACCCCTGGCTTGGATGATTTCTGCTCCGCGTTTTTGAACCTTGCTGATAAAAGTATTCTGGAGCCACTCTTCATCTATAATTACATCGGTTGCAGGAACACCATTAATGGTCGTGTGGTAAAAATCAGGGAATTGTGTTGCCGAATGATTACCCCATATCGCTAAATTTTTTACAGCTGAAACAGGAACATGGGCTTTTTCAGCCAACTGAGCGACGGCTCTATTTTGGTCTAGCATTGTTAAGGCATAAAAATTCTCGTCAGGAATATTCGAACAAACAGATTTAGCGATGTAAGCGTTTGTATTGCAAGGATTTCCAGTAACTAAGACCCTGCACGTTGACATCGCCACCTCTGACAATGCCCTTCCCTGCTTAATAAATATCTTCCCATTTATTTTCAATAAATCGCTTCTTTCCATACCCGCTTTTCGTGGCACACTACCCACAAGCAATGCCCAATCGGCATCATGAAATGCGACGTGAGGATCATCTGTGCCAATCACTGAAGCCAATAAAGGGAAGGCACAATCATCCAATTCCATCATAACACCCTTAAGAATGGACAATTGCTGCGATAAATCTAATAATTGAAGATGGACACGTGTCCCAAGACCAAACATCTCCCCGGATGCAATTCGAAACAATAAAGCATACCCGATTTGACCAGCTGCTCCTGTAACAGCAACCTTGATTTCTTTAAATGCCTCCATTTTCTACTCCTTAATCTTAAATCGGCCAGGAAACCTCTTCCTAAGCTGGTTGACTTTGTTTATATCTAAATCAGCATATATAACATTTTCTTCATTCCTATTGGCACAGGCTAATATTTTTCCCCAAGGATCGATAATCATACTATGTCCAAAATGATGACCATTACGATTATCAGGGCCGACTTGGTTTGGCGCTAATACATAACACATGTTCTCAATGGCTCTAGCTCGTAATAAAACTTCCCAATGGTCCCGTCCTGTCAGCAAGGTAAACGCAGAGGGCAGGCAAATAACGGTCGCTCCCTTCATGGTATAAGAATGGAATAAATTAGAAAATCGTATGTCGTAACATATCGCCATTCCTAGCTTAAATGGCTTTAAATCCACCAAAACCTTGCGTTTACCAGGGATAAAATTAGTTGATTCCATTATTTTTTCTTTTTGGACAATAGCGTCGAAAAGATGTATTTTCCTGTATCGACCTTTTATTTGTCCATTCTGATCAATAAATATCGACGTATTACACACTTTTTTATATTTATCCACTTTCTCATAAATTGACCCCATCAAAATAGAAATTCGTTCAGCCTGGGCAATTTTCTGAAATATTTTTACCGTCGGTCCTGGTATTGATTCCGCCAACAATGTTCTTTCTGCTTGATTAATTTGTCCTCTATATATAAACATTTCTGGCAAAAGGACAAATTTTGCTTTTCTTCGAATGGCTTTACGGACATAAAAAACAGCTTTTTCGATATTGGCTCGTTTATCATCCGTCGAAGACATTTGAACAACAGCGGTTTTCATCATGTTTTTCATCATATCATTTATGTCTTTTTTTAAAATCCTCGCTAAGCCCTCTCCAATACACCCGCTGACACCGTGTATAAAAATCTCTTTGCGTGAGCTCTTTTTTCCATTCGACAATGTGAGGATAACAACCTAAATCAATATCGGCTAACCGCGGGCATCAAGCTGTGCTAAAAGGCCAATATCCGCAATCGTCATCTTATTTCCTGCTAAATAAGCCGTTTCAGATAATTGTAGATCTAATACCGGTAAATACTTCTCACAGATCCATTCCTTCCTTTATCAACGGACAATTCCAGAATCGGCGCAAAAACGCGGTAAAATAAAACTTTTCCGGCAGCAATGAAAATATGTGTTGAACAAAAAGATAGCCATTGATCAACAACAGCCCGCTCTTTATTAAGCCCTTTCAGGTAAAGATCTGACTGTGTCTTATCAGCTAAATATTTACAGATGGCATCACTAGAATTCCATTGAGGTCTTTTAACCAATCCCGGTATGCGCGATTGAGTTCTAACGCTGATAAACGCAAACGGTAAGGTTTGCTCTCTGTCCTCTTGAATGGTTTTGCGCGTGAACAAAGACTTTCATCCCGTAGGAATACAGTGCTTCAACGCGTCTTCTTCTTTGAATTTTACGTTCCACATAAACAATTTAAACCCCGCATTCTCTAACAATTAAAGAAATAAATACTTATTATACAAAAAAATGTGTGTTAAATTAAGTATAAAACACTTTAAATGCTCGATTAAAAAGCCTTATCTGTTCAGGTAAGGCTTTTTAAAATGATGACAGCAACAAACTAAATATCTCTTTTTCTGGGAATCACCAACCAAAGAATAATATAGCCCAAAATTCCGACGCCAAAAAACAAAGTAAAAACAATAAAGGCTATTCTATAAAAAACAGGATCGACCTCAAAGAAGACCCCTAAGCCCCCGCAAACACCGGCTATTTTACAGTCCTCACTCGATAAATATATCCGACGAAGAGCCTGGGACGAATCCTTATCCTGATCGTGAACAGGCACCAATATCCACATAATGACATACAAAAGAAAACCTATTCCCGTAATGAACAATAAAAATATAAAAAAAATTCTAAAGAAAATCGGATCTACTTCAAAATATTCACCCAGCCCTGCGCAGACACCTGCGATTTTTTTTTCCTGCATGGATCGAAATAATTTTTTCAAAAAGAAGTCCTTTCTGATTTCACTTTCTATTAAATATAATTTATCTTTACCTAATAGTATATTATAAATAATACCAAATCCATTAATAAATTGCTCTATCTTAATTCTGATATTCTCGCTAAATCGTCGAGAAAATCAGAATTGGTTTTGGTCATTATTTAATGAAATTGGTATTATTATCGATAAACTGTCTAACTTTTCCACCCATCAAAAAAGGCCCATCGGACGATGGACCTTTTTTGATATTCAGCGACCCCAGCGGGATTCGAACCCGCGTCGCGAGCTTGAAAAGCTCGTGTCCTGACCAGACTAGACGATGGGGTCGTTTTTATTCATTTGTAAATAAATTCTACGGATCATTGCTACTTAGAGTTTAATTATTATATTCAAGATTAACATTAGGTCAAGAAAAAATTTTTAAATGCCGCTTTCATATTCTTATTCTTCTTTCGCGACAACATTCGCGATAGAACTCACTTCATCATTAGCGCTTAAATTAATCAAACGAACGCCCTGAGCACTCCGCCCTGTTTGACGAATTTCCTGCGGAGAACAACGCACAATCATGCCTTTCTTGGTAACGGTCATCAGTTCATCTTCTGGCATAATGGGTAAAGCCCCGACAACCAGACCGTTTCGGTTTGTAACTTTAACGTTAATAATCCCCTTTCCTCCTCGTGATTGTGTTCGATATGCAGCAAAATCAGATCTTTTTGCATAACCTAACGTTGTCACGGTTATCAATGTGCTTCCCGTCTTAGAAACATCCGGAGGAAAGACTAGCATGCTAACAACAATATCCCCTTTCGCTAAATTAATACCTTTAACGCCTCGAGCTGCTCGGCCCATGTCTCTCGCCTGCTTTTCATTAAAACGCAAAGATTTCCCCGACCGGGTTGCCAATAAAATATCATATTTACCGTTGCTAATCGACGTTCCGATCAACTTATCACCCTTATCGAGGTTTATGCCGACGATGCCTCCCTTTCGAGGGTTGCTAAAAGCCGATAGTTTTGTTTTCTTTATGTTGCCATTTGACGTCGCCATGACAACAAACTGGTTATCAGAAAACTCCTTAACCGCTACAATCGAACTAATTTCTTCATCTTTTTTAAACGAAGCAAGCAAATTAACAATATTTTTCCCTTTAGCGCTTCTAGACGCGACCGGTATTTCATAAACCTTAAGCCAGCGTACAATTCCCTTGCTCGAAAAAATTAAAAGATAATCTTTCGAAGAAGCAACAAAAACCTGTTTCACAAAATCTTCTTCCCGGGTTGTCATCGCTGAAACACCTTTGCCGCCTCTGCGTTGTTTGCGATAGGAAGACACGGCTAAACGTTTAATATACGCATTGTTGCTGATTGTTATCGCCATGCATTCTTCAGCAATAAGATCTTCAATCTCAATTTCTTCCGCCTTGGCGGCAATTTCTGTTCGCCTCTCGTCACCGAACTTTTTCTTTATGGCGTTTAAGTCTTCTTTTATAATGGCTTCTATTTTCATCTCTGAGGCTAGTATTGCGCGGTAGCTTTCAATGTCTTTTAACAAAGCTTTATATTCCTGGTCGATTTTAGTTCTTTCTAAAGCCGTCAACCGCTGCAGTTGCATTTCTAAAATTGATTGCGATTGAATCTCCGACAAATTAAATTTTTTCATCAGATTAACTTTTGCTATTTGCGTTGATTTCGACTCCCTGATTGTTTTAATAATTTGATCAATATGATCAAGCGCAATTTTTAACCCTTCCAATATATGGGCCCGTCTTAAGGCTTTATCTAAATCAAATTGTGTGCGTCGTCGAATAACCGAGCGACGATGGTTCACAAACAACATTAAAATTTGTTTTAAGCTCAAAACTTTTGGACTATTATTGACTAATGCCAAATTAATAATTCCAAAAGTAATTTCCATCTGGGTGTGTTTATACAAATAATTCAGGACGATTTGCGGCTCTGTGTCTCGTTTTAATTCAATAACAACACGAATACCGTCCTTGTCGGATTCATCGCGGATATCAGAAACGCCTTCAAGTTTCTTTTGGTTAACCATCGACGCTATAGCCTTAACAAGATTTGCTTTGTTAACTTGATACGGTACTTCCGTAATAATAATCGTATCTTTACTGCCTTTTTGTCGCTCTATATTTGCTTTGGCCCGAACAGTTAGCTTGCCTCTTCCCGTGTTATAGGCACTCACGATTCCTTCGCGTCCACAAATAATACCAGCGGTTGGAAAATCAGGTCCCTTAATATACCGCATCAATTGTTTTGGTGTCGCATCTGGATTATCAATCAAAAAATTTATCCCATCTACAACCTCACCTAAATTATGCGGTGGCATGTTTGTCGCCATACCAACGGCAATACCACTGGACCCATTAATTAATAAATTAGGTAAAACAGCAGGTAATACTGTCGGTTCGTTTTTTGTTCCATCAAAATTCGAAGAAAAATCGACTGTTTGTTTGTCTATGTCGGCCAGCAACTGGGCAGAAATGGCGGATAAACGCGCTTCAGTATAACGATACGCTGCCGCGCTATCACCGTCAATAGACCCAAAATTTCCCTGCCCGTTGATCAGTGGATAACGCAAAGAGAACTCCTGGACCATTCGGACCAACGTATCATAAACAGCCATGTCGCCGTGTGGATGATACTTGCCCAACACTTCTCCGACGATGGTTGCGCACTTTTTGAATGGTTTTCCGTAATCAAGACCCAATTCCTTCATCGCAAATAAAATTCGTCGATGAACAGGTTTTAACCCATCACGAACATCGGGCAACGCTCGACCGACAATTACACTCATTGAATAAGACAAATAAGACTTCTTCATTTCTTCTTCAATATTAACAGGAAATATCTTCTCTTGAGCTGTTAATTCTCTCATTTTGTTACAATACCTTTCTTTTCTAATAACTGAAAAACCAAATAATTAACTAAATATCCAAATTTTCTACCTCATGCGCGTAGGTTTGTATGAATTCCCTTCTTGGTTCGACTTCCCCACCCATAAGTGTTGAAAAAACTTTCTCCGCCCCTACGGCGTCTTCAATGTCCACCCTTAAAATCGTTCGCCTTGCGGGATCCATTGTCGTCTCCCACAACTGTTGAGGGTTCATCTCCCCCAACCCTTTATAACGCTGGATATAAACACCCTTCTTAGCCTGTTCACTAACAAATTTTAATAATTCCTGTAATGAATAACATTCATGCTTGTCTTTTTCGCTATTCAACAAAAACAACGGCTTCATAACTGGTTCATTTTTTTTCTTGTTGTCCTTTTTATTCATTCCTTCAGCGTTTAAGGTATACTCTTCCTTTTTAACTTCTATCCTAAAATCATTGAGACTGAAACCAAATTTATTAAATTTTTGCTCAATTAATTCCAAATCTTCTTTTTCAAAAATTTCTATATATTGGATATCTTCTTCGTTTTCCGTCACTTTCGCGAAGTCTTTGTCGTCGAAAATATAATGATTCTTGTTATTTTTTTTTATAACATACTTCGGCATAGATTTTGTTTTTAGATCATATTGCTGAACATAATCCTCAAAAGAAATCAATCTCTTTTTCATGATACCCGCGATCCGTTCAATTTCTATGGTCGTATTTAGAATATCACTGAACTGTGACGGGGTATATTTTTGTTTACCTTTAACTTTTATGAGATGCAAGCCTTCCATCCCCATATCTAAGATCAGCGAACTCATCTCTTCTTCTGATTCAATATATTCTTCCCTCTTTCCTCTTTTGATTTTATATAGCGGCGGCTGCGCAATATAAATATACCCATTTTCAATCAATGGTCGCATTTGCCGGTAAAGAAACGTTAACAATAACGTTCGAATATGGGACCCGTCGACATCCGCGTCACACATAATAATAATTTTATGATAACGTAATTTTTCAATGTTAAAATCGGAACCAACGCTAGCGCCTAAAGCTGTAATAATTGTCCGGATTTCTTCATTGCTTAAAATTTTATCAAGCCGAGATTTCTCGACATTTAAAATTTTCCCTTTTAACGGCAAAATAGCCTGGAATGTTCGATCTCGCCCTTGCTTGGCGGACCCGCCGGCCGAGTCACCCTCAACCAGATACAACTCGCAAATCGACGGATCCTTCTCTGAACAATCAGCCAGTTTTCCTGGAAGGCCGGCTGATTCCAGTGCCCCTTTCCTACGTGTTAATTCGCGGGCTTTTCGTGCTGCTTCGCGAGCCCTTGATGCTGTAATAATTTTTTCAACAACTTTTTTTGCAATCGTTGGGTTCTCCTCAAAAAAAGTACTCAAAGCCTCCAGGGTTGCTGATGCAACCAAACCATCGACTTCCGAATTTCCTAATTTAGATTTTGTTTGCCCTTCAAATTGCGGGTTAGGAATTTTAATAGACACGACAGCAGTTAACCCTTCACGAGAATCATCTCCTAGTATTGCTGAATCGTTTTTTAGCATTTTTTTGCTTTTAATATAGCTATTGATAGACCGTGTCAACGCTGATCGAAATCCACTGAGATGTGTTCCTCCGTTGATAGTGTTAATATTATTTGCGTATGTGTATACATTTTCAGAATAACCATCATCGTATTGCAGCGCGACCTCCAAGTTGATTTCTTCTTTTTCAACATTAAAATATATCGGTTTTTTATGTAAACAATTTTTGTTGGTTGTTAAATCTTGAACAAAAGAAAAAATTCCTCCCTTGAACTCAAAAACAGATTCTCTTTCTTTCTCGGCGCGCTTATCAACCAGTTTAATAATCAAACCTTTATTCAGGAAGGCAAGTTCTCTTAATCTTTTTGAGAGAATATCATAGGAATATTTTGTGGTTTGATTAAAAATTGTTGCGTCAGGTATAAACGTAACCTTTGTTCCTGTCGTTTTTGTTTTACCGATAACGGTTAATTTTGTCTTTGTTATACCTCGCTCATATCGTTGATGATATATTTTACTGTCTCTTTTTATTTCGACTTCCAGCCAGGCAGAGAGTGCGTTAACACAACTGACACCGACACCGTGTAGACCGCCAGACACTTTATAGGTACGGTGATCAAATTTCCCTCCGGCATGAAGTGTTGTCATAACAACTTCAACGGCTGGCTTCTTTTCTGTTTTATGTGTATCAACAGGAATGCCGCGTCCGTTGTCAATAACAGTAACGGACCCGTTTTCGTTAATGATAACGTCTATTTTCGTACAAAATCCAGCTAAAGCCTCGTCGACAGAGTTGTCAACAACTTCATAAACTAAATGATGTAGTCCCCGACTAAACGTATCGCCAATATACATTGCCGGCCGCAGGCGGACAGCTTCTGTTCCTTCTAAAATTTGAATATTCGTTGCATCATATTTCCCTTTATCATGCGGCTTTTTATCTTTTCCATCTTCTTTTTCTTTACTCATTACACCTTTCCTATCTTAAATTTTATGTTGTCTATTTCGGGAACATGTTGTTGTACAATTGTTAACATTTTTTTCTTTTTCATATTTAAATGATATAACCATAGCGACGAGTCAACTATAATTGTCACTGTTTTTCCATTAATACCTAACATTACTGCATGTTTTCTTTCTTTTTCGGTTAGGATCTTATTTAAAATAAATTCAAATGATACCCCATCTTTCTTTTGAATATTTATTCCCTTTACTAAATCTTGAATAATGTCTTTAATGTTATCCATTTTTTATATTCTCATCGGTAAAGCAAGATATAAATAATCAGCCATTCTAAAAATAGCCGGTTTATCCGTCCCCAACAGTTCCATAAAAGAATATTTTTCATTTATATTTTTCAGGTAATCAATTAAGTACTGTGGATTAAAACCGACCACCAATTCTTCTCCTGTATATTCAATGACGACCTCTTCTCTCGATTCTCCAATGTCTGGTGTTTGTTTCGAAACAACCAATTTATCTTTAAATACTTCAAATTTTATCGCTTGAAAATCGGGAGTGGCCAATAAATTAGCACGTCTAATTGCAGATAATATATCTTTTGTTAAAACTTTAATTTTAGTGGTCGTTTCTTTTGGTATAACCTGATTATAATTAGGAAAATCACCTTCAATAACTCTCGTCGCGATTAAAACGCTATCAATATCAAATAAAACCTGATTAGAACCAACAACAAAAGAAACAACTCCCTCATCCGTCAAGTTTCGCATAATTTCCTGAACAGCTTTAATGGGTAATATAACAGATATTTCTTTTTTCGTTACATTTTTTAACTGTTTTTGTATTTTTGCCAACCGTCGCCCATCCGTTGCGACAATCTTTATATGATTGTCGATAATTTCCAACAAAACGCCATTGAGCACGTATCTTGATTCCTCATGCGAAACAGCAAAAGCTGTTAATTGAAACATCTCCTTCAATAATTCCTGATCGAGTTGAAAAACTTCCTTGTCTTTAAACTCTGGAAATTTAGGGAATTCATCTTTGGGTAAACCGTTTAATTTGAATCGGCATAATTGTCCTTCAATGTCGACTTGATTGTTTTTTTTCGCGTTAATAGTGATCTCTCCTTGCGGCAATTCTTTGACAATATCGCTAAAACGTTTTGCTGGAATTGTTATCCCCCCTTCTCCAACAATATCCACAGGTACTTCACAGGATATACCGATATCTAAATCGGTCGCATTAAGTATTAATTTATTGTCTTTTGTTTGTAATAAAATATTAGATAATATAGGTAATGAAATTTTATTAGATACTATATTATAAACGGTTTGTATTCCTGCTAAAAGGTTCTCTTTTGAAATTTTAATTTTCATGTGTTATTAACTCCGTGACGATTAGCTATTTTTTGGGAACTAAAATAGTCGTAGTTATAATAGGACATGTGAATAATTTGAATAAGAACAAAAAGTATTGAAAAATAATGGGTTATGACATTTTTGCCTGTGAATAAGTTTTGCATTAATGATGAATTATTGTTTTAAAACTGTGTACAAATGATGGATGCTTTTGCTGTAAATATCTCCGCTGTCTTTGTATTTATCAACCTTTTTGCAAGAATGCAAAACAGTTGTATGATCTCGACCACCAAACGCGCTGCCAATTTCAGGTAAAGACATGTTCGTTAATTTTCGAGATAAATACATGGCAACTTGTCTTGGAATAACAATATTTCTGCTACGTCTTTTAGATTTTAAATCGAGCAAAGAAACATTAAAATAATGACAGGTTGCTTTTAAAATCATTTCAATACTAATAATTTTTACACTCTGTTTAACCATATCTTTTAATATAATTGTGGCCATATCTAATAAAATAGGTCTTTCTTCTAATAAAGAATAAGCGACAACCCTCACCAAAGCACCTTCTAATTCTCTAATGTTCGTTTTTATTTGTTCGGCAATAAAATAAATAACGTCGTCGGGAACATTAACGGATTCTCTTTCTATTTTTTTTCGTAAAATCGCAACACGCGTTTCAAAATCCGGTGGTTGAATATCAGCAATTAAGCCCCAGGCAAAGCGAGAGCTTAATCGTTCTTCAAGATTAGCTATTTCTTTTGGCGGCCTATCAGATGTAATAATGATTTGTCGTCGATTATTATGCAAATAATTAAACGTGTGGAAGAATTCTTCTTGGGTTGATTCTTTTCCGGCGATGAAATGAATGTCATCAATGAGTAAAACATCAATTTCTCTATATTTTTTTCTAAATTGATTTGTTGAGCGATGACGGATAGCCTCAATCAATTCATTTGTGAATTTTTCAGATGTCAGATAAGCGGATTTGAGACCAGGCTGATTATTTTTGATATAATGCGTGATGGATTGAATTAAATGTGTTTTCCCTAAACCGACTTGACCGTAAATAAATAACGGGTTGTAAGCTTTAGCTGGTGATTCAGCGACGGCGAGGCTGGCGGCACAGGCAAATCTGTTTGAAGAGCCAATAACAAAATTATCAAAAGTGAAACGATCATTAAGATCGATAATGTTATTAGTTTGAGGTAAATTGATTTTTGGAACAGCTGGCATAGAAGGGGAGGGCTGAGTGTTAAGTATCAGATCATTGACAATATAATTTATATTTAAATTGTCGTCAGTGCAAGTTTTTATGCTTTCTGTGATAATTTTTTGATAATGATCGATAATCCAATTTTTAAAAAAATCGTCAGGGGTTTCGATGGTCAGTGTGTTGGTGTCAGTTTGTTGGACATGGAGAGAGGCGAACCATGTATCATAGGATGTGACACCGATGGTGTCTTTTAATTTGGGTTGGATGCTATTCCAAATATCAATAGGTTTCATATCTCTATGATTCTGAATGATTTATAAATGTCTCAAATTTATTCACAATTTATCCAACGTTGTGGAAAAAATGTGAATAAGTATTTTATCAATGCCTTTACGACGGGAAAAGATGCCAGAAATAAGTAAATTAAAAATGAATGTTATATTATAGCAAACAGAAAAATTATTTCAAATCAAATTTTTCCATAATATAAAAACATTGCATAACAATGACTTCCAAACCAACAAGAATTTATTTAAAAAAAAATGGTTTTGAATCATCACTATCAGCCAAAAATAGGTGTTTTTTTTATAATACAATAGAGGAGAATAAGTTTTATTCCTAAGTGAAAAAAATAATACCTTAAAATTCTTGACTAACAAAAGTCCTATGATATAATTGTCGAATCATGAAAAAGAATTTAAAGACTCCAACAATTTTAAAAGGTAAAAGAAAGCACGGTTTCCGTAAAAGAATGGAATCGTCCACAGGGCAGGACATCATAAATCGCCGACGAGCTAAGGGTAGAAAAAAAGTTTCAAAATAGATCATTAAATAAAATTATACGAACATTATTTAAGGATCATAAATGACGAAATTTAACAATTTATTGGATAAATTTATCATATTTCTAATAAAATTTTACCAAATTTTTAGTCGTACATTTTTACCCCGAACATGCCGATTCTATCCATGCTGTTCTCAATATACCATTGAAGCCGTACAAAAGTACGGCTTTATTCATGGTTCAATTAAATCACTCATCCGAATTCTGCGATGTTCTCCTTTTACAGGGGGAGGATATGACCCATTAAGGTAAATATATGGAAAAAAGGTTAATAATTGCTATAACTTTATCATTTATAATTTTAATAATTTGGACACGTTTATTCCCGCAACTGAAAAAAGATACAGTAATTCCAAAAACGCAACAGATTAATCAACAGCAATTGGACGTGACGGAGCCAATATTGTTGCCAGGCGAGAAGGTTTTGTCTAATCAGAAACATCAAGAGGAAGAGACACAAAGCATTGAGACAGAAGAGGTTAGAGTTGGGTTTTCGAATATAGGCGCTAATATTGTCAATATATTTTTAAAAAAGTACGATCAAACATTACCCGTCACAAAAATCCTTCAAGAAGACCGCCTATCTCAGGCCGCTTTCCGTGTTATAAGCCAAACAGACAAAGAAATTTTGTTCGAATTTGATGATAATGGTTCAAAAATTTTCAAAAAATTTGAATTTATTGATGATTTTAGCCTGATCGCCGAAATATCCGGTTCTTCAAATCCTTCGGAACATACGACACTATTTAATTTAGATATGACAGAGATACAAGAACCCACCAAAAGAGACATGAATGCAGAAAGAAGCCGAAGTTTATTTGAATATATGATTAATACAAGTGAAAAAATAATTAGGAAAAACAAGGCATTCAAATTTAACAATAAAGATCAACGTTTAGGCATTGAAAACGCTGATTGGTTGGGCTTTAGAACAAGATATTTTTGCTTTGTTGTAAACCCATTATTTGATGGGGCCCAATATGATATTAATCCAGAGTCAAGTTTTGTCTTGAACTTTAAGGAAAAATTTTCTTCCGGATCGTCGAGAAAATATCATTTATTTTTTGGGCCAGAAAATAACAATATTTTAAAAAAATATGAGTATAATTACGATAAAATTAAAAGGTACTATAAATTAGGTATTTTTGATATTACTGCTAAAGTAATTTATTCTATATTAAATTTAATCAATAAATTTGTGCCGAATTGGGGTGTTTGCATAATATTAATTAGTATTATAGTATATTTCTCGATGTACCCATTGACGCAAAAAGGCCTTAAATCCATGAAAAAAATGCAGGCTTTGCAACCGCAATTAGCAACGATAAGAGAGAAGTATAAGGATAATCCACAAAAATTGAACCAAGAAATGATGGAATTATACAAAAAACATCAAATAAATCCCTTAGGGGGCTGTTTACCGATGATTCTACAAATGCCTGTTTTTATCGGTTTATATCAAGTTTTATACCGATCTGTTTCTCTAAAAGGATCAAGTTTTCTTTGGATAAAAGACTTGTCAATGCCGGATCGATTGTTTATGTTGCCGACACAATTACCCGTTATTGGAAATGAGATTAATGTCTTGCCGTTAGTGATTCTTATTCTAATGTTTTTCCAGCAAAGGTTTTCTATGAAAAATATGTCGACAAGCGATCCTGCTCAGGCTCAGCAACAAAAAATTATGAGCATTTTTTTCCCTATATTTTTAGGGTTTATTTTTTATCGGTTATCAAGTGGATTAACACTATATTTCAGTATGTTTTATATGTTTTCAACATTTTCACAGTTTCAAATGTCGAAACAAGTTAAGGTTGAATAAAATGGAAAAAGAAAATACGACTAAAAGCATAACAGTAGAGGGGAGCACCGTCGAAGATGCTATTGAAAAAGCTGTAAATCAATTGAAAGTTAGTAAGGAAGAAGTGAATATCAAAGTTGTTTGTGAGGAAAGTAAAGGCCTTTTTGGCATGGAAGGGGCTAAATCCGCAAAGATTATTGTTACGATTAAGGATAATTAATATATTATCTCTAATGTTTCACGTGAAACATACCGAATTATGGCTAAAATTATATCAGTTTGTAATCAAAAAGGTGGAACAGGTAAGACAACAACGGCTGTTAATTTATCGGCTTCGCTGGGTAAATTGAATAAAAAGATATTAGCAGTTGATGTTGATCCACAAGGTAATTTAACTAGTGGGTTTGGTGTTAATAAAAGTGAACTGAAATTGTCGATATATGACATTTTGGTCGATAATCAATCTGTTGACAAAGTTTCTATTATTAATGCATCTGAAAATGTTGATATCTTGCCTTGTAATATTAATTTGACGGGCGCTGAAATTGAATTAGTTGGTGCATTATCTCGGGAGACGAGATTAAAGAAGGCGTTAGATAGCGTTAAGAAAAAATATGATTATATCTTTATTGATGCGCCGCCATCATTAGGGTTATTAACCTTAAATGCTTTAGTTGCAAGTAATTCTATACTTATACCTATACAATGTGAATTTTATGCGCTGGAAGGTGTTTCCCAATTATTGAATACAATTAACCTTATTCGAGAAGGTTTGAATCCGCAGTTGTTTGTCGAGGGGGTTTTGCTGACCATGGCCGACTTTAGGACCAAGTTGACTTCGGAAGTTATTGGAGAAATAAAGAAGTATTTTAAAGAAAAAGTTTATAAATCGATCATTCCTAGGAATATTCGACTTAGTGAGGCTCCCAGCCATGGGAAGCCGATCAATATTTATGATCCGCAGTCTATAGGGGCAAAAAAATATGGAGAACTAGCTGTAGAGTTATTACAAGGCAATAATGATGATATTACTGTCCAGATTGGACAAAATAATCAGATTGGACAGTAAAATTTAGTAAAAAAACTAGAAAAGGGAGAAATTTATGGAGAATAGGGCACTTGGAAAAGGTCTATCAGCTCTTATTCCAGAGAATAAAGATGTCCAAACTGAAGAATCCGTTATTTATTTAAAAGCGGAAAGCATAAAATTTAATCAGAACCAGCCACGCAGCATTTATGACAATGAAAAACTTAACGAATTGAAGGCTTCTATTAAAGAGAAGGGGATTCTTCAGCCCATTTTAGTTAGAAAAAGTAATGGAAGCTATGAAGTCATTGCCGGGGAGCGTAGATTACGGGCGGCTAAGGCCTTAAACATGACACAGATACCTGCATTGGTTAAAAATGTTAATGATCAGGAAGCGCTTGTCATTGCCCTCGTTGAGAATATTCAAAGAGAAGAACTGAATCCCATGGAAGAAGCCATGGCATACAGGAAGTTGATCGAAGATTTCAGTTATACCCAAGACGTAGTTGCAAAAGCTGTTGGAAAAAATCGATCAACCGTCACAAATCTTTTACGGTTATTAAAATTGCCAAAAGAAATACAGGGAGCGATTTCCAAGGGACAATTATCTGTTGGTCACGCAAGGGCTTTGTTGGCCTTAGAGTCGTTTGTCGACAAAAAAGCAATATTTGATGAGATATTGAAAAAAAATTTGTCTGTTCGGGAAGTGGAATTGTTCGTGCAACGAAAAAATCAAAAATTATTACGGCCAGCTAAGCGTGTTCCTCAAAAAGATTCGGATATTTTGCATTTGGAAGATGATTTGCAAAAAAGTTTAGGAACAAAAGTGAGTATTGTTAGCAATAAAAAAAAGAAAGGCAAGATTGTTATTGAATACTATTCATTAGATGATTTGGATCGAATTCTGACAAGAATTAAAGCATGAGAGAGCCTGTTTTAGTTATTTTTAAACCTGATGCAATGAAAAAGAGACTTGTAGGGGATGTTTTAACGAAATTCGAACAATCCAGCCTTGATCTCGTCGCTGCAAAAGTTATCAATCCAACGCGAGAAAAAACCGAAAAACATTATGAGCACTTAAAAGAAAAACCCTTTTTTCAAAAGCAGGTTAAATTCTTCATGGGAGAAGAATATTTTGAAAAAGGATTGCTTTTTTTTATTTTTTTTGGTGAAAATGCTGTCCAGGTGTGTCGGGATATTGCAGGCGCCACCCACCCCGAAGAGGCGAAGCCAACCACAGTAAGAGGGTCGTACGGTCGTGTCAACAACAAGGATATTTATGAGAATGTCGTTCATGTGTCGTCGAGCTTAGGGGCTGCGGAGCGTGAAATAAAATTATGGTTTAATCCCGGTGATATAGAAATGATGTTGTTTTCAACAACACTTGATAATAATAAGCAAAAAAGGATATGGGTATGATTAGGGGGATGACAGGCTTTGGCATAACTCAAGTTGCGATTAAAGAATTGAAAGCATTAGTCGAGATTCGAAGTTTAAACCATAGATATTTTGACATCAATTGCTATTTACCTTCTGGATTTTCATCGATAGAAGACAAAATTCGTCAAATTGCTCAAAAGCAAATTAAAAGAGGGCGGGTAACCGTTTCAATAAAGATTACCCAAAAACCGCCGCCTACGATATCATTTAATAAGCAAGTTGTTCAAAGCTATATTAACGAATCGAAAAAGTTACAAAAGGTCTTTAAGTTGAACAATGATCTTTCGCTTTCCGATATTATCCGTTTTCCAGGGGTAGTCGAAACCCAAGAAATTTTTGTTAAAGGGGAGTCCGTGTGGCCTGTTTTAGAAAAAGCTATCAACAAAGTTTTGATGAGCTTGATGCGGATGAGAACGCGTGAAGGGAGGAGCTTAGCGCGGGATGTCAAGGGACAATTGGGTCGTATGTTGTTGAAAACAAACAATATAAAAAAAAGAATCCATGTGATTCGCAAAGAAAATAAGAAGATGTTAACTCCGGACGAATTTTATTCCTTTCAAAAGAGCAGTGATATTAACGAAGAAATATCGCGATTAATACATTATATTGAAGAACTGAAGTTATTGCTGAACAGTGAATCAGCCGTTGGTAAAAAAATTGATTTTATTGCGCAAGAGATGCAGCGGGAGACGAATACCATTGGTTCGAAGGTCCAGGACAATCTTATATCAGATGCTGTCATTGCATTAAAAAGCAAGATTGAAAAAATCCGAGAGCAATCTCAAAATATTGAATGATGCCAGTGACAAAAAAGAAGAATAAGGGGAAAATTTTTATCATTTCTGGGCCTTCTGGGGTTGGAAAAACGACGCTGTTTCAACGCGTGATCAAGCTGAAGAAATACTGTGATAAAATTTTTCGTTCGATTTCCGTTACCAGCAGATCCCGACGTAAGGGAGAACGAGATGGCCGGGATTATTTTTTTGTTAGTCCTAAGATGTTCGAATACAAAATACGCGCAGGGCATTTTCTAGAGTGGGAAAGAGTCTTTGACCATTATTATGGAACACCTAAAAAAAAGGTAAAAGACCTGACAGCTCGAGGGGATAATGTGTTGCTGTGTGTTGATGTTAAAGGCGCACAGACAGTTAGAAAAAAATTTAAACGTGTCGTTTCAATTTTTATTAAGCCCCCGTCGATGGAAGAGCTTCAAAAGCGTCTCAATGACCGGGGATCAGAGTCTGGGATTGTTCAGAAAAAAAGACTGGCACGTGTGAAACAAGAACTGAATGAAGCGAAATATTTTGATCATATTGTCATCAATGATCAGATCCTCAAGGCTGTCAATCAATTAGACCATATTTTGGAAAATGAATTATTTATAGACGACGGGAGGATTTAAAACGCAGTTAATTTTTTTTGACATTAGAGACGAGATGTGCTATATATTAACGTTATTATATATAGAAATGACAGCATAAGTGTTTTAACTTATATTTAATGAGGAGGCAAATAATAGATGGGGGAAATACCTATTGAAGAATTGTTACCGAAAGCAAATGGAAGTGTGTACAGACTTGTCCGATTAGCTGCCAATCGTGCATTGGAACTTGCAGAGGGTAAACCGAGTCTTATTGAAGCCAAGTCGATAGAGAAAATTAGCACGATCGTATTGAATGAAATTGCTCAAGGGAAGGTGGTCTCTCCTGAGTACGCACAAAGAAATCCAGAAGCCAAACCCGAAAAGTAATCAAGCGTGGGTCTTCAAAAATAAGCGTGAAACAAAACAAACGAATAATTTTAGGCGTAACAGGTAGCATTGCCGCATATAAATCAGCGGATATAACACGACGTTTATTAACTGAGAAGTATTGCGTAACCGTTGTTATGACAGTATCATCGGAGCAATTTATAACACCGCTAACGCTTGCGGCATTATCAAGAGATCGCGTGTATCGGGGGATGTTTGATGAGAGATGCCATCCAGAATTTATTCACCATGTCGGTTTAGCTCAGGATGCGGATGCGGTCCTCATCGCTCCTGCGACTGCAAACATCATAGGAAAAATAGCGGCAGGATTAGCCGATGATTTGTTGACCTGTTTAGTTATGGCGACAAAAGCGCCTATCTTAATCGCTCCAGCCATGAATACAGTCATGTATGAAAACAAAATTTATCAAAACAACTGCAAAAAATTGCATGATTTTGGTTTTCATTTTATAGAGCCGATTGAAGGTCAGTTAGCCTGTCGAGATGAAGGAAAAGGGCATTTAGCGCCTGTTTCAGAAATTGTTAAAGCTGTAAATGATCTTTTACAAGAAAAATAGTGGCGCGATAGCCAAGTGGTAAGGCCGTGGTCTGCAAAATCACTATCGCCGGTTCGATTCCGGCTCGCGCCTTTAATCGTACATTAATGGATGATTGAAGCGTGAGTGGATTATTACGATATGTTGTGGGCAAGTGGTGGAATGGCATACACGTTGGACTTAAAATCCAATGGCTGCAAGGCCGTGTGGGTTCGACTCCCACCTTGCCCATATGTTTTTGAGAAACAAAGAATTTTTTTTGGATATCTTTGTTTTACTTGGGCGGTTAGCTCAGTTGGTTAGAGTGCTACGTTGACATCGTAGAGGTCACAAGTTCGAGTCTTGTACCGCCCACCATTGAATTAAATATAAGGAGAGAAAGAGTTGACTTTTATCTTTTTACCATTTATTTCAGCAACTTTTTTTTATGTGAGACATGGAAAATAAAATGTTAGATAGCTTAAGACATAGTTGCTCTCACGTTATGGCACAAGCTGTCAAAGAACTTTGGCCGGACGTGAAAGTGGCGATAGGTCCAGCCATTGAGGATGGTTTTTATTATGATTTTGATAAATCGGAACCATTTACTCCGCAAGATTTAAAGAAAATCGAAAAACGGATGAGAAAAATTACCAGCGCAAAATTGCCGATCAAGCAATCCTTCATGCCTAAGGCCGATGCGCTAAAATTTTTCAGTGAAAAAAATGAAACATACAAGTTGGAGCTTATTGAAGGCTTTGAGGATGAGCAGGTCTCTATTTACACGACGGGCGAGGACAAATTTATTGATTTGTGCAAAGGTCCTCACGTGGAACATACGGGAGAGATCGTCGCCTTTAAGCTTTTATCCATTGCCGGGGCCTATTGGCGTGGGGATGAAAACAATGCCCGCCTGCAACGGATTTATGGAACGTGTTTTTACAGCCAGGAAGAGCTGGAGCAACATATCCAATTATTAGAAGAGGCCCAAAAAAGAGATCACCGCAAACTGGGCATACAATTAGATCTTTTTAATTTTTATTATGATACCGCGGGGGCAGGGCTTGTTTTTTATCATCCGAATGGGGCTATGTTGCGCAATATTATTGAGCAGTACGTACGTGAGGAACATGTTAAGAGAGGCTATGAATTTGTGATAACACCGAATATTTTGAAGGGCAAACTATGGGTTCAAAGCGGGCATGCTGACCATTATCGCGAAAATATGTATTTTTTTGATGTTGATGGAGAAGAATATGCTGTTAAGCCGATGAATTGTCCCGGGCACATGTTGATTTATAAGTCCCGATTACGTTCTTACCGGGATCTTCCCCTGAAATTTTTTGAATTAGGTACAGTTTACCGACGAGAAAAAACAGGCGTTCTACACGGGTTGTTAAGAGTTCGTGGCTTTACACAAGATGATGCTCATATATTTTGCGCAAAAGATCAAGTCCAGCAGGAAGTTGTTAAAGTCATAGAGTTTGTCTTTGATTTTATGCATACATTTGGCTTTAAAGATTTAAATATTGAAGTGAGTACGCGGCCGGATGACTTTATCGGAGCTGTAGAGGATTGGGATGTGGCTACGCAGGCACTGGAAGCTTCATTAAAGGAGAAGCATCTGGAGTATCAAATCAACGAAGGCGATGGCGCTTTTTACGGTCCGAAAATTGACATTAAGCTAAAGGATGCTCTAAGAAGAGAATGGCAGTGCGCGACTATTCAATGTGATTTTTCTTTGCCAGAACGCTTTAATTTAAGTTATACTAATGCAAAAGGGGAGCCTACGCGACCCATTATGATTCATCGTGCTATTATGGGCAGTGTGGAGCGTTTTATCGGAACCTTAATTGAACACTATGCCGGGGCGTTTCCCGTTTGGTTAGCGCCTGTCCAAGTACTGTTGATCCCGATTCGCGAATCTCATCAAGAATATTCCAATCAGGTTAAAGAGCGTATGCTAGCTGAAGGAATGAGGGTAACGGTTGATTACCGCAATGAAAGCTTGAACAAAAGAATTAGGGAAGGGACATTGAAGAAAATTCCCTATATTATCATTATTGGGGATAATGAACAATCGTCGCAGACACTGGCTATTCGCAGACATGGCAAAGGGGATCAAGGTGTTGTCCCTCTTGATGATTTTCTTTTAAAAATAAAGAAAGAAATAGAACAGAAAAGTTTAGATTAGTTTATTAATAAGGAGGTGTCATTATTCAAAAGTTTGTGCGCATTAACGAATCAATCAGAGCTAAAGAGGTTCGAGTTATTGGACCGAATTCAGAACAACTTGGCGTTGTTGTTTTAAAGCGGGCATTGGATTTAGCTGAAGAATATGATCAGGATTTGGTCGAAATCGCCCCAACAGCTACTCCTCCTGTTTGTCGGATTATGGATTACAGTAAATATAAATATGACCAGGAGAAAAAAGAGCGAAGAATAAAGAAAAATCAAGTTGTTACTCATCTAAAACAGATTCGGTTAAAACCTCACATTGGAGAAAGCGATTATCAGGTTAAGTTAAAAAAAGCAAAGAGTTTTTTAGAAAAAAAGGATAAAGTGAAGGTCAATATGTTTTTTCGAGGACGTGAAATGGCTCATCGCGAATTGGGCCGTGAGATTTTAGAAAAAATGAGGACCGATTTGATCGAACTTGGGAAAGTTGAGAAAGAGCCATCCATGGAAGGACGCGTGATGTCCATGGTTTTTGCTCCTCATACGAGTAAAATCTAAAATTTTCATCTTTTTTGTTTTGTTCATTGTTGAGAGAAAAGCAAACCACATGTTAAGGGGGTAGGGACATGTTTTATTTAATTTTTTATGTGGTGTACTTATTTTTTGTTTTTTTATGCGGAATATGATATTCTTTTTTATTAATATTTCCGGGTAGCAAATAGTTAATTAAAGGGACGGTTATAATATGCAAAAGTTAAAGACATGTAAATCAGCGGCAAAACGTTTAAAAATAACGAAGTCAGGAAAAATTAAGAAACGTAGCGCAAGACGGGGACACATCTTGGGAAAAATGTCGCGTAAGGCTAAAAGAAAATTGCGTCAAAGTTCATATTTGTCTGATAGTGATGCAAAGAAAATAAGGAGGTTGTTGCCTTATGGTTAGGATAAAACATTCAGTTGCGACAAAAAGAAGAAAAAAACGTGTCTTAAAAAAAGCTAAAGGTCAGTTTGGACACCGCAGTACACGGTTTTCGCAAGCGAAACGGTCTATTGTTAAAGGCATGGCGTATTCTTATCGGGACCGTAAAGTCAAAAAGAGAGAATTTAGAAGTTTATGGATTATTCGTATTAATGCCGCCTGCCAAGAATGCGGTATCACGTATAGCCGCTTTATTGATGGTTTGACAAAAGCGAATGTCTTGATTAATCGAAAAATTTTAGCTGAATTGGCTGTTCGTGCCCCTGAGTCATTTAAGAAATTAGCTGAAGTGGCAAAAGAAAAAGCTTCTGGACCAAAGAAAACAGAAACTGTTTCAGCTGCTTGATAAATCAAACTTATTTAAGCCCATTATCCGATCGTGATAATGGGCTTTTTTCTTGTTTCCGGGAATGATTTAACAGAATGCGTGATTGAACGTGATCAGGTGGTTGATTGACAAAAACAGGGAATTCCGTATTATATTATACCGAATCCATTAATGACTTATTTTATTTCGATTTTGATATTCTAGATAAAGCGTTGATAAAAGCAGAATCGGTTTTGGTAATGATACCAAATTCATTGAATAATTCATCTGATTTCTCATTGCTATTTGCGTAAAAGCGTTCGCAAAAAATGATGAGAAATTTTGGCAATTATTTAATGGATTTGGTATAAATAGATGGATTTTTATCGCAGTCAGGAAATCATCTCTGTTTGTTTTTGGTTGTTGAAAACAAGTGAAAGACAAATCAGTCATCCCGCTCAGATTCGCCGTTCATCATCAAGTGTTTTTATTCAAAAAATGAAGAAGATCGCCACTAAAAAACAGCAATAAGAACAACTCAGAATAAATGATTAACACAAGAAAGAGAGCGGTCTTTGAAATTCAGGGATTATTCTAACCCGGGATGATGTCCATATAATATTTTTTTGGTATTAATAATTGGTAAAGAGGCTATTGTGAATTTATCATATAGAGCAAACAATATTATGTTTTTTATTTGAGTTATTGTTCCGGACCGGACCCTGGGGTATAATAGCGACATTCATTGAGGAATATGGTACGTATTCTTGAAACACGCACTGCGTAGTTTAAATTTGTAGTAACCATAAAAATAGGTTTTGTCTTATGCGCATTATTATTGTTGGAGCTGGACGAATCGGCATGAATTTAGCGAAAACGTTAACCAAAGAAAATAATGAAGTTTATATGATTGAAAGTGATCCAGACACAGCCCTCAACGCGGATGAGAAATTGGACGTGAAGGTCATTACGGGCAATGGCGCAAATCCGAAAACATTAAAAATAGCCCAAGCTCATCGGGCTGATTTGGTGATTGCTGTGACAATGTCGGATGAAACAAATCTCGTTGTCAGTTCGTTGGCTTCATACTACGGCGCCAAGCGCTGCATTGCCCGGGTTAGAAATACGAATTTGAGTCAGGAAATTGATAAGAGTGGATATCATCATTTTCATATTGATGAAATCATCAATCCGGAAGAGGTTGCGGGAGAAGCCATTGTCAAAACAATTGAAGCGCCGGGCGCTTGTGAAGTTGCGGATTTCGCTGATGGCCGAATTCTGTTAAGATCTTTTGATATTTCTTTAGAGTCGTCTTTATGTGGAACTAAAATCAGTGACTTTGGAGATGACGATTTTCCCTGGCCCTTCTTGATCGTTGCCATTCGTCGGCAAGGAGAAGTGATTATTCCAAAAGGTGAAACACACGTTGAGCGCGATGACCGTATTTATGTTTTATTGCCAACCCCGTCGTTAGGCGAATTTATAACCTTTGTTGATCCTGAAAGCAGAAAACCAAATAAAATAATTATTTATGGTGCAACTAAGACTGGAGAGCATGTTGCCCAGGCTTTATTTCAAGACGTTAAGGATATTATTTTGATAGAGGAGAGTCCTCATTTAGCAGCACTCATAGCCAGTCAAATTCCCGGTGTTCGCATCATTAATGGATCGGCATCAGAGAAGGACATATTGAAAGAATGTGGAATCGAAGCCGCAGACATTTTCATAGCAGCGACAGATAATGATCATTCCAACTTAATTAGTGCTGTTTTAGCGAAACGGATGGGCGCAAAAAAAACGATTATCACAACGCAGCAGCCAGATTATACCTCAATTGTTGGGGCATTAGAGATTGATGCGATTGTTAGTCCGCACTTATTGGCTGTGGAACAGATTTTGCGGTATGTGAGGGGCAAAGGAATTAGCGCCATCACAAAATTTTTAGATTGTGACGCTGAAGCGGTTGAATTTATTTGTGAGGCAGGGGCCCCGATAACAAAAAAAGCCCTAAAGGATTTGACTTTTCCTCAAAATTCGATTGTTGGCGCTGTCGATAAAGGGTCAGAAGTGGTCCTTGCTAAGGGCGACACGCAGATCAATGCTGGCGAACGCGTTATTGTTTTTTGTCAGGAGTCGGCCGTGAAAAAGCTACAGTCTTTATTTACACATAAAAAGATGTTTAAAAAATAATTTATTCGGAGTCAATGCGGAATAATACCAAATCCATCAAATAATTGTCCTATTTGAATGCTAATATTCTCGTTTAGACGTCGAGAATATCGCAATGACTCTGATAATTATTTGATGGATTTGGTACAATTGGCTAAATGTAGAATTTTATTTTTATTTTATATCCTCCTATGCATAAAAGATTTATTGCAAATATCATTTCCAGGATCGTTCTAATTGTTTGTTGCTTTCTGTTCGTTCCTTTGATTTGGGCGATCCTTGCTGATCCAAACAGCACAGAGGTTAAAGCTTTTATCTATACCATTTTGTTCGGATCGGCCGGGGCCTTGATTATTCTTAAAAACGTTAAATTAAGAGCATCTGATCATGATAAATTAAATGCCAAGGATGGTTTAGCTATTGTGGGATTGTCTTGGGTTATTCTTTCTGCTTTGGGAGCCTTACCATTATACTTAACAAACACCGTTCCTTCCTACACAGACGCATACTTTGAAATTGTTAGTGGCTTTACGACAACAGGAGCAACCGTTATAACAGAGATTGAGTCCTTGCCTCGCGGAATTATGTTCTGGCGCAGTCTAACGCACTGGCTTGGTGGTATGGGGATTATTGTGCTGTATTTAGCGCTTTTACCCGCCTTTGGTTCAAACGCATTTCAGTTATATAAAGCGGAAGCTCCCGGCATAACGGTTGAGCGAACAGAACCCCGCATTACGGAAACAGCCAAGACACTGTGGGGTGTTTATTTTCTTTTATCCTTTTTAGAAACGTGTTTATTGATGTTCGGGGGGATGCCTTTCTACGATGCCTTATGTCACACTTTTGGCACAATGGCGACGGGGGGATTTTCGACTAAAAATACCAGTATTTCTGCGTATGACCCATATATTCAGTGGGTCATTATTGTTTTTATGTTTTTGGCCGGCTGCAATTTTATGTTGCATTACCAGGCTTTGAAAGGAAGATTAAAAGGATATATCAGAAATGAAGAGTTCCAGTCTTATTTGTTTGTTATTTTAGGGTCGATTGTTGTCTTTAGTTTGATTTTATTCTTCGGGCAATATTCCAACGCGCCTGTAAGAGATGCCACCTTTCAAGTTGTCGCGATAATCACAACAACCGGTTTTTGCACAGCTGATTTTGACTTGTGGCCTCATTTTTTGCGTTTTGCACTGGTTTGTTTGATGTTCATTGGTGGGTGCGGAGGATCAACAGGCGGCGGAATGAAAATTGTGCGGTTTTTTCTTTCTATTAAAATCGCCTTTCGATCGGTTATCCAAACGATTTTTCCAAACGCGGTTGTGTCTGTTCGGTTTAACGGAGCAGCTTGTTCAGAAAGGATTTTAAGGGCCGTTAGCGCTTATTTTATCATTTTTATGTTTTTGTTTTTTTTGGGAGCGATTGTGTTGACCATTACCGATCAATGTGATTTGGTCACTGCATTTTCTGCCTCAATCGCTTCTTTAAGCAATATTGGCCCAGGATTAGCAAAGGTTGGAGCCGTTCAAAACTATGCGTGGATATCTCTTCCCGGCAAGTGGATGCTGATTTTTTTAATGTTAGCTGGCAGATTAGAGCTTTATTCGATTTTGATCCTCTTTCATCCGGCTACCTGGCGAAAATGACCTGACCGGTCTCTTTTTCCCCGGTCCTATTTTTTTTAATTTATCTTGATGTCTTCTGGTAAATAAAGTAGATTAATAACATATTTGGTCTATTTGAGCATAACTCGTTCAGATTTTTCGTTTTTTTTAAAACGGGAATGGCTCAACACAGGGGTGGCAAAAAAACACAAAAAACTGTTTTGAGAAAATGTAATTACTGCTACAATGTCACCATAAAATAGGGTTTTGTTTTATTCTACGGTGTTTATATCTAGCCATGCATTATGGAAGCACCATAACATGGTGTCTTTTTTTTTCTAATTTTTAGTTGTGGTGAAATTAATGATTTTTAAAAAAATATAAAGAGGGATGCGCATGTATCATTTTAAAGAAGCTCAGACAGAGCAAGAATATCAAAAAATATATGCATTACGTTATCAGGTGTATTGTCTTGAAAACGATTGGTTGCCTCCGGAAAATTATCCGAATAATCTAGAAAAAGATTTTTATGATGCGTATTCAAAACATTTTTATGCGGAAGATAAAAATGGCGAGGTTATAGGAACCATTCGTTTGATTTTACCCCATAAAATTCCGTTACACAGAACCTTGCCGATCGTTGATCATCCCAATGTCCAGCTCCATACCTTTAGCGTTCCCAATCAATGTGCTGAGATTTCCCGTTTAGTGGTCAACAAAAAAGTACGGAGAGGCGACATTGCCTTAGGATTATACCGAATCCTCTATCAATATGCGCGTGATAACGATATTCAGCACTGGTACATTTTGGTTGATGAGATTTTTTTGAAAATTTTACAAAAATTAGGGTTTCCGTTTAAACCTTTTGCCTGCCCGGGGGAATACATGGGTATCACGATACCGGCGGAATCTCCTCTTGATGCGATTGAGCATCACCTGCAATTTAAGAATGCGCAATTTTTTGAATGGTTTCAGGATACGTCCACAGTTTTAAAAGAAACGCGGTTAATGTCTAAGTTTTTCAGGACCCAGGACAGATACGCTATTCCTAAAAAAGGTATTTATTCAAGAAATTGGGCTTTTATTTCTCGCTCGCTGCAAGACAAGCTGAAAGACACCCGTATGTTTATTGCCGGGTCAGGATTGGGAAGCGTTATCGCGCAAACAGCCGTTCGAACGGGCATCGGACGTTTTATTGTCGCGGATGGTGATCGGGTGGAAGTCTCAAATTTAAACCGTCAGGCATTTAATAGCCGTGATCTTTCGCAGAACAAGGCTTGGGCGACTGCGAATATGATCAAACGGATCCATCCGGATGTTGAAGTAGAGGTTATTGATGAATTTTTGACCCCAAAAACGTTAGCTGCGCCGATCAGCAAAGCAGATATTATTGTCAACACCATTGATTTTGACCACCCCGCTTTTTTGGATTGTAACCGCAAAGCAAGAAATCTTGGCAAAACGGTTTTTTTTCCTATAAACATTGGCTGGGGGGGGGCGTTGTTAATATTTACGCCGGAATCTCCGACCCTGGAGGAAGTGTTAGGCCTGACTCCGCTCAAACAATATTCTTTTGATCAAATAAAACAGAAATTAATTCGAAAAATTATCAGTTCAGAAATTCCGGATTATCTTTTATCCCTGGTTGATATTTTTGAAAGTCCTGTAGCTGGTGAATGGTACAATGATCCACAAATGTCTGTTGGATGCTCTATTTCTTCATCCCTGGTTGTGACAGCAGCGGTTTCCATTGTCGCAGGACAATCGGTAAAAGTTGTCCCGGATCACACATATATTGATTTTCATGAATTAGTTCAGCAAAAATTTCAGGGCTTACATTCCATTGATGATCTGATTCAGAATTACGGATTTGTTGATCCAATACATAATGTTGGTGCAGGAATATAATTTAATCAGACATGAAAAGCCTCCATTTTTATGGGGGCTTTTTTTGTGGGCGTAGAACCGTCAGGCGTGAGCCGGTGTTTTTTTACGGCAAGTCGGAGGACATCGGTTGTGCCAATGTTTATAACAACCGTTTGCAAGTTGAAAATATTTGGTATAATTATCCTATTTGAATGCTAATATTTTCATTCAAACGTCGAGAATATTATAATGACTTTGGTAATTTTTTAATGGATTTGACATTATTAGCCTGTTTAGAGCTTGAAAGTCATAAAAAGGAATTGCGATGAAAAAGAACACAGTGAAAATTACAAATTTTCAGCTAAAAACCGCGCAGATTATTTCAGATAAATATGAGGTTGTATCAAAATTGGGTTCAGGTTGGGAAGGAGAAGTTTATAAGATTAGGGAAATGCGAACAGGGATTGAGCGGGCCGCGAAGTTGTTTTTTCCGCAACGCAACATCAATCATAAGGCGTCTTGTTTTTATGCGCGAAAATTACACAAATTACGCAAATGTCAAATATTGATTCAGTATCACACGGAAGAAACATTGTATTTTGATGGGCTTCCCATCACTATGTTGGTTTCTGAATATGTCGAAGGACAGCTCCTCTCTGATTTTGTGCGATCGTTTCCCGGGAAAAAATTGACGCCATTTCAGGCGTTGCATCTATTATATTCCCTTGTCAAAGGGATTGAAGACATTCACTTGCTGAATGAGTATCATGGCGATTTGCATTCCGACAATGTGATTGTTAACCGGTTTGGTTTGTATTTTGAATTAAAGCTTTTGGACATGTTTCATTGGTCTTCACCCAGCAAAGCTAATCGGGAAGATGATCTGTGCGAACTGATTCATATTTTTTATGATTCACTCGGGGGCGCAAAATATTATTCCAAGTTCCCACAAGAAATAAAAAAAATATGCTGTGGGTTAAAAAAGGGTTTGATTCTAAAAAAATTTAGGACAGTTTCCCAGTTGCGGGAATATTTAGAAACGATGAAATGGTAATACCAATTCCATTAAATAATGACCCAAATTTTATCTCGCTTTTCTCGAATGCTTTTATGGGAACAGCGAGATGAAATCAGAAATATTATTTAATGGAATTGGTCGTGTCAAATGGGTCTTTATTTTCTGTAATTGGTATAAATATCAGGGAAAGGGAAGGGCTCTGTGCATGTCCAGGATGACATTTAAAAAATATGGAAATAGCCCTTCGGTCGTCCTTGTCCATGGAGGGCCGGGAGCGGCTGGGGAAATGACACCGGTTGCAGAAGAATTATCAGCTAAGTTCGATATTCTTGAACCATGGCAAACAGCACGAACAATTGAGGGGCAAGTTGAAGAGCTGGCAAAAATTATAAAAAATGAAGCGGTGTGTCCGGTTATCTTAATGGGGTTTTCATGGGGAGCCTGGCTGATTTGTTTTGTCGCCGCACAGTATCCGGATATTGTTAAAAAATTGGTGCTTATTAGTAGCGCTCCTTTTGAGCAATCCTGTGCTGACGTGATTCAACAAAAACGATTCGAACGCATGAATGCTGCTGACCGTCAAAAAGTTCGTTTATGGACCCGAGAACTGCAAGACATCACGAATGATCATCGGGATGAGATCTTGTTGGAAATAGGTTTGAGTTATGAAAAAGCTGACACATTTATTCCGTTGCAGGATGTGAAAAATGACATCGAATTTGATGCGAATATCTATCGGCAAATTTGGCCGCAAGCCACTCAATGGCGCAGGGAAGGAAGGCTTTTAGATTTACGGGAGAAGATTCAATGCCCTGTTGTTGCTCTGCATGGAGATTATGACCCCCATCCAGCACAAGGCGTTTTTGAGCCGCTCAAACATCTTGCCTCTTTTCGTTTTATCGTATTGTCTCAATGCGGACATAAACCCTGGGTCGAGAAATTAGTTCGGGAACGTTTCTATGATATTTTAAGGGATATTATTGATGAAGCGTAATGCGCGATGGCGATTGCGTCAGATACAGCCGGTGAAAATATGGAACGGTCGTCAATCAAAGTCTAAGAGATGTGATTATTTTCATGCTTGAGACCTAAATGGATATTCGGCGTGCGCGCAGATTGTTTGAAAAATTATTTTTTTAAAAAAAATATGTCGACAGATATACAAATAGATGAAATGATGATGAGTATTTCAAGTTCCCTTTACTTAAATAATAGGTAAAAAAAAGGACAAAATATGAAAAAAAGTATTTTTTTCCATTGTTTATCCAGAATATTGTTTGTTATCCTTTTGTTGGTGATATTTCGTCCGGCTGTTTCGGAATCCGTTGTTATCGTAATAGATGAAATCGATTTGTATTTGGACGGATACAAATTGAAGGACAATTCGGTTATCATTGAGATTGGAGATGGGCATCGCAGTGTATGTGAATATGGAAAATGTAGTAAATCAATAACAAAAGATACCGCTGAAACCGTCTATTTTTATAAGACAGGTAATAAGCATATGTTAAATTGTTTTTCTTACGCTCGACCTGCTTGTGATCAATTTAAGACAATGGATGCTTATGAGCTGTATTTGAATGAGCATGTCGATAAAGCCATTTTTACATGGAAAGTAACTTTTTCCCTTCCCAATGAAGAAGAAAAAGCAGTTGAACCTGATGCCTGGGTCAGCATCGGTCGGTGCTTTAACCTCGAGTTATCAGATGGTGTTTTAACGCAAAAAACTTGTGTCAAAAAGCAAGAAATGATGGACGCCAAATAAATTTTTTTAAGTAAGACGCTGTATTCTTTTAGCGGACGCCCTTCTGTTTGTCATCTTCTATAAGGTCAAGACGCATGCCACAAATAAATCGAAAAGATATATGGACGCTGTGTTTCCTGTTCAGTCTTATCGTTTTTGTTGTGATCCTCTACCTTCTGTTTAAGGGGCAACAAACCATCTACTATAGCCCCGTTTTTAATTCCCAGGGGAAATCGGTCGCCTATATCAAACGCATGGTGGATTATCAGGTGGAAGGGGGCAGTCTGATCCCTTTTATGGGAGAACAAGTAACAATATCGGTAAAATCAGACCGCCTACAGTTGTGTCAAAAAGACTTGGAGAGCAATAAGGAGACGGTTATTCATGATTGGATGATCGATTTGGACCAAAGGAACAAATTGGGGGGTGTCTGGGTTCGGCTTGATTGGCATGGCCCTGTCCTGAAGTATTATGTTCGATTGACAGACTATGGCCAGATTCATCTGGGCCAGGAAAAGAATGGACCGTCCGGATTGGAATGGATATTAACAAATACCCGGGAGCGGGAGTTGATCAAACATGGACCGATAGAGGTTGGAGTGGTGCAGGTTTTTTTGAATGCTGATCCTGAAAAAATACGCTTTCCTTATGTGAATAGGCTTATCATCGAAAAAAGATAGCATTTTTTGGAATTTTGTAGCATAATAGTAAAGATATATTTTTGTCCATATTCTAAATTTATGATACAGGGGGGGAGTAAAATGAAAAAAATTTATATTTGTTTTCTTTTTTGTTGTTTTTTTATTCCGGGACTAATGATGGCGGTTCCACAACAAGCGTTTGCTGTGGATGAAGAAAACACGAGCCAAACGGTTCAATCGCAAAGTAATAATGGCAGTAGAAGGCAGCAAGCGATGGAAATTCGACGTATGCGGCAAGAAACTGCTGCGCGCGCGCGTGAAGTCTCCCAGCGCGTTAGAGATTCCGTCCGACGAACAAAAGAATCCATTCGTGCCATTAAAGAACGGTTGAATAATACGGGCGCTGATTATTCGATGTCTAATAAGGAACGCATGCGCGCGATTCGCGAAACGATTGAACGCAATAAAATTCAACAGAAGCTGAATAGGCAGATGCAGAAAGATCGTATGCGCATGATTAGGGATCAGACCGAGTCATTGCAGCAAAAGCTTAGAGATAACGCAAACAGAAATAAATAATCTCGACGATACTTTAATGGATATATTATCCATGTTGAGGTGTTTTTGTCTTTTTTGTGGGAGGATATGATGACCGCGATCAGAATTGTTTTTACCATTATAATTTTTTTAGGATGCTTTGTTTTTGTTTGTCTGGTTGAGGCCGGTAGTTTAGATTCTTTTCATATGGATTTGGTTATTGAGCGAACGAAGGATTCGATCCGCATCCAAAAGGATCTTGCGATCAGTCGCAAGAAGGATAATGAAATTGTTCGGGGCCAGGATATCAAGCAATCCGTAAAAGACACCATGACGCGGAAGAAAGAAGCGATAAGGACGATGCAATCCCACATGTCCAATGGAGCAAAGCAGTTTAATGACATCGCGCGTACGCGAATGATGATGATGAAAGAGACAATGAGACAAACTGCTGTTCAACAGGATTTAAATCGTCGTCAACAACAAGACCGTCTGCGCCAAATTAAAGAACAGACAACGGCTCTCAAGCAACGCCTTAAAGATAATTCAAGATAATTTTACAGCAAATATTTATCGATGTGTCAGATGGATTAATCGTGGGTTCTTATCTGGACATTGATCCCTCTAAATAGCGTCTATTTCCTGTCGTAACAGCTAAACGGAAATGGGCGTCTCTTAACTTTTCCCCTTTTGAATAGTATTTGATTGAATATTTTTTGATGGTATAATATCCTGTCTTATTTGAGTTTTTTTTGAATAAATAAAAAGTGTTCTGGTGTAATGTTTCTGAAGTAATCGAATTTTATTAAAGTGAGGATATATATGTCTTGGAACTTTCAGCAAATACAAGTGGATGTTCAAAATGATGCCGATAATGTTGCTTCTAGTCATGAATTAGAGGCCTTTCGAATCAAATATTTAGGGAAAAAGGGACTTATTCCTAAAATTTATGCGTCGATGGGAATTTTGTCGAAAGAGGAAAGACCCCTCGTCGGCAAAAATGCAAATGATTTGCGGAATCACATCAGTCAAATTCTGGAAGGAAAAAAACAGGAAATAAAACAAAAAGAAAAGCTCAGCACCCGGGAAGATTTAGATGTGACCATTCCAGGGGCACGTGCAAACCTCGGACATCGGCATATATTGACGCAAACCATTGAATCAATTTGCCAAATATTTGTACAGATGGGATTTGTCATTCAAGAAGGACCGGAAATTGAGACGGAATTCAACAATTTTGAAGCATTAAATATTCCGATTGATCATCCCTCGCGAGATGCTTTTGACACGTTTTATCTTGAAACACCCGACCCCCAGCAAAAAGAGCGCTATTTATTGTTGCGAAGCCAAACATCTCCTGGTCAGATCCGTACTATGCAGCAATATGATCCGCCGTTTGCTGTTGTTATTCCTGGAAAAGTCTACCGGCCTGATGCTGTTGACGCAAGCCATTCTTTTATGTTCCATCAAATTGAAGGATTATATGTTGCCAGAGATGTTAAGATGTCAGATTTAAAGGGATTATTGACCGTGTTCTGTAAGAAATTTTTTGGTAATGATATCAAAATGCGTTTTCGCCCGCATTTTTTTCCTTTTACCGAACCGTCGGCCGAGGTTGATATTTCTTGCTATATTTGCGGTGGAAAGGGATGTTCGGTCTGTGGTCGCAAGGGCTGGTTAGAAATTATGGGGTGTGGCATGGTTCATCCTTGTGTTTTTGAAGCTGTTAATTATCCCAAGGGAAAATATACCGGGCTGGCTTTTGGTTTAGGCGTGGAGCGTATCGCCATGCTTAAACATGGTATTCATGATATCCGGATTTTTTATGAGAATGATAATCGGTTTTTAAATCAATTTTAGCTTTTGGGGAAGACGATTAATATCTTTAATGAGGACTGAATAAATGAAAATAAGCATTAAATGGTTAAACGATTATGTTGATGTCAATGTTCCGATAGAGACCTTATCGCAACGGTTGACAATGGCGGGATTAGAAGTTGAGAAAATAGAAAAGGTTGGAGGAGATACGGTCTTTGAATTGGAGATCACGCCTAATCGCCCTGACTGTTTGAACATGTTGGGTCTTGCGCGCGAAACAAGTGCGATTTTGAATGTGTCTTTTAATCCGCCTAAAATTAATCCGGTGGCTTATCCTAAGAAAAAATGTGACATTACGATCGACGACAATGAGGGCTGTTTAGGCTATATCGGCGCTCTGGTTGAGAATGTGAACATTGGCAAGACGCCCAAAGATATGCTAGCGCGGTTAAACGCGTTAGGATTACGCTCCATTAACAATATTGTCGATATAACAAATTTTGTTTTGCTGGAAACAGGGCAGCCTCTGCATGCCTTTGATTATGATAAGCTTGCCGGAGGAAAGATTGTCGTTCGCCGGGCAAGCAAGGGAGAAAAGATCGTCACGATTGATGACGTTGAACGGGAGTTGGATCCTTCGATCCTGGTGATTGCGGATGCCGAAAGGCCCGTTGCGATTGCTGGGGTCATGGGTGGAAAAGAGACAGAGGTCACGGCGTCAACAAAGAACATCTTACTGGAGAGCGCTTATTTCGATCCCATATTAATCCGGCGCGCGTCTCGCAAATTGGGATTATCAACGGATTCATCCTATCGATTTGAACGCGGAGTGGATAAAGAAATGGTTGATACGGGGTCTGTGCGGGCTTTAGGCCTCATCTTAGAGTTAGCTCAAGGCGCTGTGTTAGCGCGCTCGATGACAGGAGCATTAAAGACGAAGAAAAGTTTGAAAAAAATTTTGATCAGTCTTGATGAAATTAATCATCACATCGGGGCAAAGTTGAATACAGCGAAGTGCCGGACAATATTAAAAAAATTAGGATTTTCTGTCCAGTCTGACGACCGCAACCATTTTAAAATTCAGCCGCCGCCTTTTCGGGAAGATATAAAAGGAAAACCTGATATCGTCGAGGAAATCATCCGAATCATCGGATACGACAATTTGCCTTTAACAGTTCCGTCCATCATTATGTCAAATATTTCTGTGGATCCGCGTAGGGGGAAGCGCGATAAGATAGCGCGTAATCTTTGTTCCCAGGGGTTAAATGAGGTTATCACGTATACAATGATCAACCAGGCCGAGCTTGATCGGGCCAGGCAGCACCATCTGGCCGGACAAAAAATACAAAATCCATTGACGCAAGATTATGAAATGATGAGGCCGACATTATTGCCGAGCTTGTTATCGATATTAAGAAACAATATCAATAAAGGCCAAAAGAATGTTCAGTTTTTTGAATTGGGAAAAATATATTTACCAAAGAAAGAACAAGAAACCCTGGGAATTTTACTGTCAGGCATTAAATCCATCGATTGGCGGGACGAAAAGCCACAAGTCATTGATTATTACGACTTGAAAGGGATTATTGAGAACATGTTTCTGGATTATCACCTCGATCTTAAAGAGGTATCCTTTGAAATAAGCGACGAAGAATATTTTTGTGTTGGTCAAAGAGCAAATATTATTTTAAAGAATAAAAGGATAGGGGTTTTAGGTCAAATAGACGAAGATATTTTAACGGATTTCGGTATAAAAAGGACACAGGCTTTTTTTGCTCAAATTGATTTGGAAACGGTTTATCGGTATAAGACAGAATGCGTGCATTTCATTCCTTTGCCAGAGTATCCGTCGGTACAGCGTGACATCAGCCTTGCGGTTAAAAAAGACCTGTCCGCAGGAAAGATTATGCGAACATTGCGAGAGTGGGGCAAGACTTTAGACGGCATGGAAATAGTTTCCATGCGTTTTATCGAAAAGTATGAAGGTGAGAAAATAGCGAATGATTGTCGCGGGTATGTTTTTTCTTTGCAGTACCAATCAAAAAAACAGACATTGCGCGATGACGACGTTTCGTGCGCGCATAAAAAACTTTGTGAAAAATTAGTTGAACATTTGAGTGTTATCATTCGATAGGTTGACCCAATTTTATTGATTTATTAATTTTATATTAGCTGCTAAAATAATATTCCCTGCTGTGCGCGTTAGGGTGCATACATATAGAACCAATACTCTATAAAGGGCGCTAAACTTCTCTGGTATCCGTGGATAGCTGAGAGAGGTGCCCACGTGGTGACAACGGTTCACCATATTGTGTATCCGACGGCATAAGCGGGGAATTTTTTTATTTAACCATAATATTAAACTGTTACCAAATCCATTAAATGGGACAATTATTTAATGGATTTGGCAGGAATCGGTCCGTTATGATCGTTGTGTTGATTTTGGATTATAGTCATTTCGCCCGTGGAGAACAAAATGAAATCGCATCATAGAACAAAGATGTCTGACCCGGATGTTTTCTTTGAAGAAGATAAAGATGAATTATTATTAAAGGACGCTCCTCTCAGTGCCCGTATGCGTCCGAAACATTTAAATGATTATGTCGGTCAGACGCATATTGTCGGCCCGGGAAAATTATTAACAAGGGCCATTGATTCCGACCGTCTGAGTTCCCTGATTTTGTATGGTCCTCCGGGCGTCGGTAAGACAACGCTTGCCCGCTGTATCTGCAATCAAACAGAAGCCCATTTTGAGAGGATTAACGCCGTTTCTTCCAATGTCGAGGAAATGCGCAAAATTATAAAAGGGGCTCAGAATCGTCGATTAACGACCGGTCGAAAAACGATTTTATTTATTGATGAAATCCATCGGTTTAATAAAGCTCAGCAAGATGTTTTGATGCCGGACTTAGAAGAAGGCAATCTTGTGCTTATTGGCGCTACGGTTTTTAATCCATTTTTCGCGTTGACCAGCCCGTTGTTATCACGCTCACTTGTTTTTGAACTGCAGTCTTTATCCCTGGATGATATCAAAATTATCTTAGAACGGGCATTAAAAGACGAACAAAAAGGCTTGGGGTATTTGAACATACGACACGATATGGAAGCGTTGGATTTTTTGGCAGAAGCCAGTGACGGAGATGGCCGGCGCGCTTTAAATGCCTTAGAAATCGGTTGCTTGACAACACCGCGCAATGAAAAAGGCGAAATTTGCTTTACGATAAAAGTTGCTCAAGAGTCGATTCAGAAAAAGCAGGTCATTTATGACCAAAAAGGGACTGCGCATTATGATACAGCCTCGGCGTTTATTAAATCCATGCGCGGATCTGATCCCGATGCCACGTTGTATTGGTTAGCTAAAATGATTTATGCCGGAGAGGATCCTCGATTTATTGCTAGGCGGATATGTATTTGTTCCGCAGAGGATGTTGGGAATGCTGCCCCGCAGGCCTTGGTTTTAGCCAATGCCGCTCTTCAGGTGTCAGAATTTATTGGTTTTCCAGAGGCCCGTATTCCATTAGCCCAGGCCGCTGTTTATATTGCTTGTGCGCCAAAATCGAATGCGGCTTATATGGGCATTGAAAAGGCTTTAAGTGATGTGAAAAATCGGCGCATTCAAGAGGTTCCCACTCATTTACGGGATCCGCATTCTGTTGCGAAAAAAACAGGCCAGGCCGCGAACTACAAATATGCTCACGATTTTAAAAAACATTATGTTGAGCAAGATTATATGCCTATGGATGTGCACTATTACCATCCCACGGAGATGGGATATGAAAAAAAAATAAAGATTTGGCTAGAAGATCTGAAAAAAAGAGAAAAAAGTGGCTAGATGGGGTAATCCGGGCATCAATGAATATTTATAACTTATTAATAAAAATAGAGTTGTATCTTTTTATTAATAATGTTAAAATAATCAATTAAAATATTAATATACTATAATATAAAATACGTCTGTGAATGCTGCTACAAATAAAAAACAATTAAGAGAAAGGATATTGCGGCTTTTAAGGGAGCAACATAGCGATCACCAATTCGCTAAGAATTTACATATTTGTCATAAATTTTTCATTTTAAAGGAAATACAAGAAGCAAGAACAATTATGTTTTATGCCTCTTTTGATGGAGAAGTCGATACGTTTGAAATGATGAAACAAGCCATACAATTAGGAAAAAAGATTGCCCTACCCAGAATAGTTCGGGACAGGAATTTGATGGTCCCAGCTTTAGTTCCGTTATTAAACAAATTAGAAAATGGTCCGTTTGGAATTAAACAACCACATCGAGATGATCCTTCCATTGCGTTAGATGGTTTGGATGCTGTTGTTGTTCCGGGTGTTGTTTTTGATCGCCACAATAACCGTCTCGGACGGGGTGGTGGTTATTATGATCGTTTTATGCAATCCTTACCCTCTTGTATTCCCACAATAGGCTTAGCTTTTGATTTTCAAATCGTTGATCAGATCCCTTCGTTAGAGGCCCACGATATTCCCGTGTCCGTTGTTCTTGCAAATTAATTTAAAGATTTTTTATCTGAAAGTTAGACATGTTTATTAATTAGGAGGCCAACGACAGTTGCGAACTGTTTGTTGGAAGCCTTAGGGTACCTGTAAATGCTTTTTGGGGCGGATAAGTCGGTTTCGAATCATTATTAACAAAATAGCAACTAGCTCGGTCTTTACTGTCGGAACTGGAAAGGTAAAGACATTCGATAGGTTCATTTAAAGAGAGGAGCATATTATATGTTGGAAGAAATGGGAATATATAAACAAAGTGTCGCTTTGTCTATTTTTGCAATGGTTATCTTTTTTGCCGGGTATCTTTTGAGATATGTGTTTGCCAATAGAAAATTAAGAGAGGCGGAACAAAAATCCAAGGATTTGATCGAGAACGCCAAAAAAGAGGCGGAGAATCGCAAGAAAGAAGTTGAATTGCATGGCAAAGATTTAATAATTAAGCTTCGACAGGACTTTGAGAAGGAAACAAAGGATCGTAGAGAAGAAATTACTCAAACGGAAAAAAGAATTCTTCAAAAGGAAGAAAACCTGGATAAAAGGGTCGATCTTTTGGAGCGGAAAGAAAGAGATATCAATAATCGTTTAGGCTTGTTGCAGGAAAATGAGAAAAAGACAAAGTCTCTAAATGAGCAATATGAAAATTTAATTAAAGAAGAAAAAGAGCGTTTACAGAAGATTTCTTCGATGACGGAAGAAGAAGCCAAGAATTTGCTTTTAAAACGTCTGGATGAAGAAATTTTACATGAAAAAGCAACACGTATACGAAAAATGGAAGATGAGATCCGGGATAATGCTGACAAAAAAGCCCGCTATATTATCAGCAGCGCGATCCAACGATGTGCGTCAGAGCATACCGCGGCATCAACGGTTTCTGTCGTCATGCTCCCCAGCGATGAAATGAAGGGACGCATTATTGGACGTGAAGGCCGCAACATCCGCGCCCTTGAAGCAGCAGCAGGCGTCGATATTATCATTGATGATACTCCGGAAGCGGTAACAATATCTGGATTTGATATGTATCGCAGGGAAATCGCTAAGATAGCCTTAGAGACCCTGATCGCAGATGGACGCATCCACCCAGGCCGCATTGAAGAAGTCGTCGAGAAGGCTAAAAAAGAGATGGATAATATCATCAAAGAAGAAGGTGAGAAAGTTGCTTTTGATTTGGGTATCCATGAGATGCATTCCGAGTTGCTTAAATTGGTCGGAAAATTAAAGTTTAGAACAAGCTATGGTCAAAATGCTTTGCAACACACAAAAGAAGTCGCAATGTTAATGGGTTCAATGGGATCGACGATTGGACTCAATCCCAAAATTGCCATGCGAGCTGGACTTTTGCATGATATCGGAAAGGTTGTGAGCCAAGACGTGGAAGAAGGGACACATGCGATTGTCGGCGGTAACTTGGCGCGTAAATATGGAGAACTGGAAGAAATCGCTAATGCGATTGAATCGCATCATGAGGAAGTGGAAATGCAGACCGTCTATGGAACTCTCGTGTGCGCGGCGGATGCTATCAGTGCGGCCAGACCCGGAGCCCGGGCGGAAACATTAGAAACATATGTCAAGCGATTGGAAAGCCTGGAAAAGATAGCTAATTCTTTCAAGGGTATTAATAAATCATATGCCTTGCAAGCAGGGCGGGAAATTCGGATTATTGTTGATCCAGAAAAAATTAATGATGATGAAGCCATTGTTATGGCGCGTGATATTCGTAAAAAGATTGAGGAAGAAATGGAGTATCCAGGACAAGTGAAGGTTATTGTCATTCGGGAAAAACGCGCTGTTGAATATGCTAAATAATTTTTCAGGGTTAATATGGGACGAGCAGTCAAATAAATATGAAAATTCTATGTATCGGCGATATTGTTGGAAAACCGGGGCGGCTGGCATTGAATGCCCTGTTAGAAAAATTGATTGAACAACATCAAATTGACTTTGTTATTGCTAATGGTGAAAATACTGCCGGTGGTTCCGGCATCACTGCGCGTCTTGCGAAATACCTTTTTCGATGTGGATGTGATGTCATTACCCTGGGGGATCACGTTTGGGACCAAAAAGAAATAGAAGTGCATTTAGATCAAATTCCCGCTTTATTACGGCCGGCGAACCTTCCTCCCAATAATCCCGGAAACGGATGGTGTATCGTTGCGGCTAAGAATGGAACAAAAGTTGCGGTTATCAACTTGCTTGGCCGAGTTTTTATGCGTTATCATGTTCCCTGCCCCTTCTATAAGCTTGATGAAATTTTAGAAAAGATTAAAGATCAGGCGGATATCATTATTGTTGATTTTCACGCTGAAACAACAAGTGAAAAGGTTGCCTTAGGGCATTATGCTGATGGGCGTGTTTCAGCTGTTGTGGGCACACACACGCATATTCAGACAGCGGATCATCATGTTTTAGCGAAGGGGACCGCGTATATCACCGATTTAGGAATGACAGGCCCTCACGACTCCGTTATAGGGCAGAATAAAAAAAATATTATTGAACGATTTAAGACCTGCCACCCCGTTCGTTTTTGTGTCGCTCAGGAGGACATTAACATCTCTGGTGCGCTGATTCAGGTTGATGAATCAACTGGCAAGGCAGATAACATAGAATTATTTAAGCAGCACTATATGCCGGATCGTTCAGAAAAAGAAGCTGCGCATGAATAAACGATATTTAACTTGTTATAGGCTTTATTCTATATTATAATTTTTTTGATTTATTGTATGTTTTGGTTTGAATAATAGTCGTCATTATATAGAAATATTACCAGTTATGAAGGAGGATTCGCTATGTCTAGCTGGGAAGGCTGTGATAGAAGAAGATTTGTCCGGGTTAATTATCCCTGCCTCGTTGTTTTAAAGAAGGCGGCTGACAAAAAAAATATTATTTTAACGCATACTGAGAATATTGGCGTTGGTGGAATTTGTGTGATCTTAAAACAGGATCTAAAAAAATTCGCGTCAGTTGACCTCGAAATTGATTTAATGGACATGGACCAGCATATTCAGTGCACAGGCAAGATTGTCTGGAATGTCAGGCGCCGGGAGTTAGAAGACAAGAAACCATCCTATTTTGATATTGGTATTGAATTTGATGATGTTAATGATCAGGACAAAAAACGATTACGACGAGTTGTTGATAAGCTTGTCCGAAACACAAAAGAACGCCCCAAGTTATAACCCCCTCAATTTTTTTTATAATCATTATAAGGATACAATATGGTAAAAGTACGTTTTGCTCCCAGTCCTACCGGTTTTTTGCATGTCGGCGGTGCTCGTACAGCTTTGTTCAACTGGATGTATGCTAAGGCTCAAAAAGGAAAGTTTCTGTTAAGAATTGAAGATACCGACCAACAGAGATCTAAACAGGAATATGTCGATGAAATTCTAGACAGTATGACCTGGTTGGGGTTGGATTGGGATGAGTTGATTTATCAGAGTCAACGTTTTGATATCTACAAGGAGCACGCTTTAAAGCTTGTCTCTGAGGGGAAGGCTTATCAAGACGGTGATGCGATTTTATTGAAAATGCCAAAGCAGGAGGTTAAATTTTGGGATCTTATCCGAGGAGAAATTGTTTTTGATACCGCAAGCTTTGTGGTTTGGGATGAAGAATCCGGGAGCAAAACAAATGAAACAGGTGAGGCGCAATTAAAAGACGAGGTTTTATTAAAATCCGACGGGTCCCCGGCATACAACTTTTGTTGTGTGGTCGACGACGTTTTAATGGAAATAACGCATGTTGTCCGTGGTGAAGACCATATTTCAAACACACCCCGCCAGTTGATTGTCTATCAATCTTTAGGTTTTAAGCCGCCGAAGTTTGCCCATTTGCCGCTGATTACGGGTGCTGATGGAAAACGGTTGTCCAAGAGAACGGGTGCCGTCGCTGTCAGCGCGTACCGGAAAATGGGATTTTTGCCGGAAGCGACGATGAATTTTTTAATGTTATTGGGCTGGTCGCCAGGGAATAATCAGGAAATGATGAGCATGAAAAATGCAGTTCAAAAGTTTTCTGTAAAGAAAATTAACAAAACAGCCGCTGTTTTTGATATGGATAAATTTAGATGGCTGAATGGGCAATACATTAAACAGGCCGACCCGCAATATATAACATCTGCCCTGATCCCGCTGCTAAAAGAACATCAGCTTGTTACGGATGATGTGGACCCGGGCTTTATTAAAGAAGCTGTCACGCTATATCAAAGTCGTTTACCGACGCTCATGGATTTTTTGGATCGAGCGCGCTATTTGTTTTTAGAAAAGGTTGAGATTGAACAGGAAGCCAAAGAAACAATTTTAGCAAAAGATCGGACAATGGAATTCCAACTTCTTGCCGACCGTTTGCACGCATTGGATGCCTATGATAAAGATTCCGCTGAAAAATCCTTTCGTGCCGTGGTTGATGAATTAGGCCTGAAGGCGTCTGACCTGGTTCATCCTGTTCGCGTTGCTTTAACCGGCAGTGCGGTTGGGCCGGGGTTATTTGAAACGATGGCTTTGCTCGGAAAGAGTAAAACCGTTTACCGCCTGAAAAATTTTACGAACGAATAAATGAGGGCCTTTGTCCTTATACGGATTTTTTTTGCCCTGTGGTGTAATTGGCAACACATGAGATTCTGGTTCTTAGATTCCAGGTTCGAGTCCTGGCGGGGCAGTTTTTATAAGAAAGATAACGGGATCCGTCAATTTTTTATTTCAGGCCCCGACGAGAGATAAGCATGGAATAAAATGTGAAAGGATCGAACATGCAATGTCCTGTCTGTCAAAAAAATGTTTTAAAGAATCAAGAACTGGATAAAGGCTTGATGGCTAAGCATTGCCCTCAATGCGAAGGGAGCTGGCTGTCGTCTTTTCAATATTGGCGATGGCTGGAAAAACACGCTGAACGCCTCCCTGAAAAAGACGTGGATGAAGGGCTTATGGTTCCTGTCGAAGAGTCAACGGCGGGTAAACTCTGTCCGGAATGCGGATGTTTTTTAATTGGGCATAAAGTCGGACATGGCATTGTTTTTCAATTGGACCACTGCGCGACCTGCGGGGGAATATGGTTTGATAAAAATGAATGGGAGATTTTAAGAAGCCGTAACCTTCACGATGAACTCCATCTTGTGTTTAGCGCCGCATGGCAAAATGCACGAAAAAAGCAAGAACAAAAAGAGACGTATGAAAAACGGATCCAGTCCATACTTGGTGAACCGGATTATCAGCATGTCGTTGAATTTCATTCTTGGCTAAAGAACCATCCGCATAAAAGCTCCATCATGAGTTATTTAAAAGAAGTATGGTAGGACCACGGGAAGCAATGTCAGCATTTTTTTATCAGTTACGGATATTTAGGCATTCTTCTGCTTCGATATGTCCGTTTATGCCCGGTCGCCTGGGATTATTCAAAAACCATGCTGACCTCGAATTTTGAAGGAATATGGATCATGGGATTTTAAATAGCCTTAAATCAGAAATATTTGGATGAGAACAGGATATTGATTGAGGAGGGCATTATGAAAGAATTGACAGGAAGGATTATTTTTGGAAACGGTGCGGCCGCCCAGCGTTTTAAAATCTGCCGGCTGGTCATGAAGAAGTACGGCCTGGTTTTTCCCCCGCTTCATTTTGGAACAATCAACATCAAATTAGACATGCCTTTTGAGACACCCTATTATGGGATTATTATCCCGTATCATAAATTGGATGAAATTTCTTGCATGAATAAAGAATACTGGCAGTTCATTCCTGTTGATCTCGTGAACCAACGTAAGCGGCAGGGCTATATTCTTCGCACGAGCCTGAATATTCACGGTGACCGTGTGATTGAATTATTGACGGAAGACATCGCGACAGAGGCAGAGAAAGACAAGACGATAACCGTAACCTTAACGCTGTAATGGATTTGGTATTAAAGATCAGATGAATTTCTTGTATGCACGGGGTTCGTATTTGCAGGAGAATTTTTTTAAAATGTGATATAATAGGTTTTTTTAGAAAACCATTCTTAAATCGAAAGCGGGCTTGTAACCATGGATCATGCACAGGAGAATCGTTCTTCAAAGGAAAAAAAGTCAGTAGATTTTATTCGTACCATCGTTGCGGAAGATATCAAAAAACAAAAGAATAATGGCGAAGTTGTGACGCGTTTCCCTCCTGAGCCAAATGGATATTTGCATATTGGACATGCGAAATCAATCTGTCTTAATTTTGGCATCGCGCAGGAATTCAATGGAACATGTCATTTGCGGTTTGATGATACGAATCCAACCAAAGAAGAAGTCCAATATGTTGAGTCGATCAAGGAAGATGTGCTCTGGCTGGGTTTTAACTGGGCGGACAAGGAATTTTACGCCTCGGATTATTTTGAACGGCTTTGTCAGTTTGCCGTCCAATTGATAAAAATCGGCAAGGCCTATGTGGATAGCTCAACCCCTGAAGAGATTAGAGCCAGCCGGGGCACACTAACCGAGCCCGGGCAAAACAGCCCTTACCGCGACCGCCCCATTAAGGAAAATTTAGAGCTTTTCGAACAAATGCGCAAAGGAGACATGGACGAAGGCCAATGTGTGTTAAGGGCCAAAATTGACCTGGCGTCTTCAAATATCAATATGCGTGATCCGGTGATCTATCGGATTTTAAAGGCCCATCACCACCGTACCAAGGATCAATGGTGTATTTATCCTATGTATGATTTCACGCATGGATTGTCGGATTCCATTGAAGGGATCACGCATTCGCTTTGCACTTTGGAATTTGAAAATCATCGTCCTCTTTATGATTGGTTTTTAGAGGCGTTGCAAGTCCCGTGTCATCCTCAGCAAATCGAATTTGCCCGCCTGAACTTAACATATACGGTTATGAGCAAACGGAAGTTGTTAGAACTTGTTAGGCACGGGCATGTTTCTGGATGGGATGATCCGCGTATGCCGACGATCTCAGGTTTGAGGCGCAGAGGTTATCCCCCGGAAGCCATTCGTGAGTTTTGTGACCGCATTGGTATCGCTAAAGTGGAAAATTTGATTGATATCTCCTTGTTGGAGTTTTGCGTGCGCGAGGATTTAAACAAACATGCGAATCGGGTGATGGTGGTTTTAGATCCTTTGAAGCTGGTCATCACCAATTATCCTGTGAATCAAACAGAGGACCTTGAAGCCATCAATAACCCTGAAGATGAAAGCGCAGGAACACGGTTGATCCCGTTTGGGCGGGAGTTATATATCGAACGCAGTGATTTTATGGAAGACCCGCCTAAGAAATTTTTTCGTCTTGCACCAGGGAAAGAGGTTCGTTTGCGGTATGCGTACTTCATCACATGTGAGAAAGTGATCAAAAATGATCAAGGGGGTATCCTGGAAGTTCATTGCCGGTACGACCCGGCCTCTAAGGGCGGTCAATCTCCGGATGGTCGTAAAGTTAAAGGGACATTGCATTGGGTAGCGGGTCAGTCTGCTGTGACCTGCGAGGTCCGGCTTTATGACCGGCTTTTTTTTAAAGAAAATCCGGACAGTCCAAAGGATGAAACAGATTATAAAGCATATTTAAACCCGGATTCATTAAAGGTCGAAAAAGCGGCATTTGCTGAGCCCTGCTTAGCGTCAGCAAAGGTCGGTGACCGCTTGCAATTTGAAAGACTAGGTTATTTTTGTGTTGATCCAGACAGTAATAAAGACAAACGGGTTGTCAATCGCACTGTTGCTTTAAAGGATTCTTGGGCAAAAATGAAGAAAATATAAAGACAGGCATAGGTGTTCGATATGCTTAAATTTATTTTATTTATTACCATGTTTTTTTTCTCATCTCATCACTCTGGGGACGCTGCAGAAAACGAGTTCATTTCACAACGGCTTCAAATGGTGGAACATCAGATTAAGCGTCGAGGAATTAAAGATCCGCGTGTTTTAGCGGCCATGCAAAAGGTTCCGCGACATCTGTTCGTGCCGTCATCTTACCGGAATCAAAGTTATGAAGATCACCCTTTGCCCATCGGTAAAGGTCAAACAATTTCACAACCTTTCATTGTGTCCGTTATGACGGAATTATTAGAGCTCGATGGCAGTGAGAAGGTTTTAGAGATTGGAACCGGCAGTGGCTATCAAGCCGCGATTTTAGCCGAACTCGCAAAAGAGGTTTATACCGTCGAAATTATTAATAGTTTCGCGGATGAGTCTAAAAAACTTCTGCAAACCCTGGGTTATGAAAATGTCCATGTCTTTTGGGGTGATGGTTATAAAGGCTGGCCTGAACACGCCCCTTATGATGCGATTATCGTGACCGCTGCACCAAAAAAAATTCCTCAGGCATTGGTGGATCAATTGAAAGAAGGCGGTCGTTTGGTCATTCCTGTCGGTCATTTTTATCAAAAGTTGAAGCTTGTGATCAAACAAAATGGCCGTATGATCGAAAAAAATATTGTTGCGGTAAATTTTGTTCCCATGGTGCATCCGTCTCCCTAAAATATTCATTTTTTCCACGAAAAAACCTTGCTGGAAACAGCATATACCAGTATAATAAAGGCTTCTTCACTAGGCTCAAAAAACATTAGGATTGTTAGACTTATGAAATTCTATGCCGATTTTCACATCCATTCACATTATTCAAGGGCAACAAGCAAACTATTGAACTTAGAACATTTGCAATATTGGGCGCAATTAAAAGGGCTTCAAGTTGTGGGGACTGGTGATTTTGTTCATCCGGGATGGCTTGATGAACTTAAAGAAAAATTAGAACCAGCTGAAGAGGGGTTTTTTCGATTAAAGAAAGAATATGCCAATAGCGGTCCGGCACCGGTTCCTGAAAAATGCCGGGGGGAAGTCCGCTTTATGCTTGTTGTGGAAATTTCCAATATTTATAAAAAAGCGGATAAAGTCCGTAAGAATCATAATGTTGTTTTTGTTCCCTCTTTCCGTGCGGCAGATCTTTTACAGCAACGATTAGATGCGATTGGCAATATTCGCTCGGATGGCCGTCCTATTTTAGGATTAGACGCGCGTGATTTGCTGGAAATGGTCTTAGAGACAGATCCGTTATCTTTTTTGGTTCCTGCGCATATATGGACGCCCTGGTTTTCTGTTTTAGGATCAAAAAGCGGATTTGATCAGATAGAGGGGTGCTTTGGGGATTTAACGAAACATATTTTTGCTGTTGAAACAGGGTTGTCCTCGGATCCCCCGATGAATTGGCGTTTAACACAGTTAGACCCGTTTGTTTTGATTTCAAATTCGGATGCGCATTCTCCTTCGAAATTAGCGCGGGAATTTAATATTTTTGAAACAAATTTTGACTATCCTTCGATTTATCAGTCCTTGAAGAATAAAAAAAATAAGGGTTTCAAAGGAACGGCTGAGTTTTTTCCCGAAGAAGGGAAATACCATTATGACGGCCATCGCGCGTGTCAAGTCCGCTTAACCCCAGAGGAAACGATCAAGCAGAAAGGATTATGTCCTGTTTGCGGTAAACCTGTGACGGTCGGTGTCATGTCGAGAGTTGAGGCGTTAGCCGATCGGTCGCGAGGGGAGAAATCCGCCCGTTGGCGTCCATACCACAGTTTAATCCCTCTTCCTGAAATCATTTCTGAGGCAAAAGGTGTTGGCCCGAACTCGAAAACCGTGCAGAATATCTATCATCAGATGTTGCTGAAATTAGGACAGGAAGTCTATATATTAATGGATGCCCCTATTAATAATATAGAAAAGGTAGCGGGTGATTTAGTGGCTGAAGGTATTCGTCGTGTGCGCACGGGAGACGTGAATATTGCGGCTGGATATGATGGAGAATATGGAAAAATTCAATTGATCAATCAGGAAGACCGCAAGGCCCGGGCGGGGCAACTGTCCTTATTTTAATGTAAAGAGCGGCCGGATGTCTCTTACATCTTTTTTTATGAAAATATTTTTAATGAAGTGAATTCCTCTGAGCTCTGCTGCGAGGAGATTCACTGGGTGGAATCTTTTTTTTCTTTTAGAATGAAGAGAGTGATGAAAACGGACCCCGATAAAAGACCGCAAGATGTAAATATGTCTCAATGGCAAAGCATTTGCTATGAAGGACAAAACTTGCTGATCGTCGCGGGGCCGGGAACCGGAAAAACACATACACTGATATACCGTGTTCAAAGAAAAATACAGGCATTATCGGAACATCAAAAAATTTTAGCCATTACCTTCACGCATAAGGCCGCCCAACAGATGAAGGAACGTTTGGCCTCCAGACACACAAACATAGACGAGTTTGTTTTTGTTGGCACGTTCCATTCTTTTTGTATGGACCTTCTTCGGAAATACACGCAAGACGCCCGCCTGCCGGAGGAGTTCTCGATCATAACGGAACAGCAATTGAAATCTTATCAGTCCATATTTTTTCCGGACGAAAAGGCACAGGAGATTCGACGGAAACTGAGAGAGATTTCTCATTGGAAGTCCACGCAGCTCGACCAGGACAACCCCGAACATGTTCAGGCGTATAATCACGTTCTAAGGCAGTGGGGCTTTTTAGATTATGATGATATTCTGCGGGAAACTGTTTTGTTTTTAACGGACAATGAAGATATTGCCGTTCAGATTTCTCAGCAATACCCATTTATTTTTGTTGATGAATATCAGGACATGAATCCTGTTCAGCATGCCTTATTAAAACGAATTATTAAAAAGGGCAGTCAATTAACAGCGATCGGAGACCCGCAACAAGCGATTTATAGTTTTCGAGGTTCGGACGTGAAATTTTTTGACCAATTTGAAAAGGATTTTCCCGCCAGTCGTATATTGTCCTTACACGATCATTACCGTTCGGCAGCGAATCTTTTGCAGGCGTCACAACAGGTTATTAGCGCCCGGGCTGCGTGTGACGTTCCTAAACTTGTCTCGCAGATTTATACGAAGGGTCAGCTCATTCATCATATTTCCCCGACGGATAAAGCGGAAGCTGAGTATGTTGTCCAGCAAATAGAGTCCCTGATGGAAGGCACAAGCATGTTTTCGCATGACTCGGGCCGGGTGGACGAGACAATCAAGCCCTTGGTGAGTTTTAAAGATATTGCCGTTTTTTACCGTTTGAATCATCAAAAAAAATTAATCGAACAGGCCTTGTTCCGCAGCGGTATGCCCTATCAAACCTCCGGAGATTGTTCCCCGGGGGAACAAATGCCAGTGTATGATTTTATCACATACTTGAAATTCATTTCAGGGCTGGGTATCAATACCGCTGATTTAATGTCGCTTGTTTTTTTATTAAAGGCCGTGACAAAAAAAGATCAATCTCTAACGATTAAAGAGATTCAAGCAAGCAGCCCTCAAACCATATATCTTGCTCAGATGGATGCGTGGTTGGATATCCGCCGTATGTTCAGGAATGTCGAAGGTGTACAGTTTTTTTGGTCTGAGTTAAGACGGATGGAAACTCAATCAAGGGGCAGCAATTTTCAGGAAGTCTTTGACAATGTTATGAAAAGCCAGGATTGGAATGTCGTTTTGAAAGGGAATCGACCGTGGCTGGAACGGCTGGAAGGTTTGAGGAGACGCTTAAAGAAATTTTTGACCATGCGTTCTTTTTGTGATGACGTGCTGTTGCAGCGTGCGGAAGACAGTGACGATTATGCGGTCGAACGGATCCATTTGATGACATTGCACGCTTCGAAAGGGCTGGAATTCCCGGTGGTTTTTATTGTTGGATGTGAAGACGGAATTTTACCCTACCGACGTGAAGGTGCAACCGATATGGAAGAAGAAAACAGGCTGTTTTATGTAGGTATGACCCGCGCCCAGCAGGTGTTGTACTTAACACAGGCCCGGAAGCGTTATTGGTATGGAAAAAAAATGATGAATCCTGTCTCGCCTTTTGTGACATCGATTGAGTCCGCATTAAAAGACATGGATATTACACCAAAAAAACAGAATAAATTTAAGTCAACCGAACAACAAATCACCCTCTTTTAAAATGAAATCAAAAAAACGACTTAAAATTTTATTTGTTTTAACCGTAACAACATGTTTTATTTCCGTCGGCTCCGCAGAGGAACCCCCGATCATGGATTTAGACAAGATTGTCATATCGGCCCACCGCACCGAAACCGATTTGGATGATGCCGTTGATAATATTGACGTCTACTCTGAAGAATTTCTCGAGCAGTTGCCGGCTGATAATTTAGGTGAAGCCTTGCATTATTTGCCGGGGGTGGATGTTTTGATCAATGGCAGTTTCGGCCAGGCGAAAAACCTGACGATCTATGGGTCCCAGGTGCGCCATGTGCTGGTCGCCATTGACGGGATTCCCATGAATACGCAATTATCAGGCCAAGCAAATCTGAGCCGTTTGCCTATAGGGATTATTCAAAGAATCGAAGTGATCAAGGGCCCGGCTTCAAGCGCATGGGGTTCCAGCCTGGGTGGCGTTATCAATGTCATCACAAAGCAAGCCCCCAAAGAAGACGGGCTAACAGGAGAATTTTCCGCTTCTTTTGCCGAACACCACACCTTTAAGGAGACCCTCAATTTATCGGGACGCTCAAAGAAAATAAGTTATTTTTTTTCGGGGAATCATATGATATCTGACGGGATCAAGTCAAAGTCCAGGGCAGAAGAAAATAAGTTTTATCAAAAAATCAGGTATGATCTGACGGATGATATGTCGGTAACAGGTTCTTTTGGATATACGGGCGCGCAGATCAGTGACGGCGTGAATCCGAACAATCGGTGGTACCATCTACCCTATAACACGCGTTTTGGGAAACTTCAATGGGATACTCTTCAGGACGAACAGCAATGGCATGCGGCTTATAAATATAATGATCAGGATGTCACAACTGATTTTTATCACGCGACAACAGATGCCCTTCTTTCTTCGACGGTCAGCCATAACGTCTATCAGGGATTAAGTCTGAATGGACACCGGCGGATTAACCCGCAATGTTTATTGGTGACGGGGGTTGATTTTGATTGGCATCGATTAAAATCGAACAATTATTTGGAAGAAGCAAAACACGTCGCGATGCAATCTCCGTATGTCAATCTGTTTGTTGAAAAAGGCCCGTGGTCTTTCGTCCCTGGCCTCAGATATGATAACAACAACCGGTTTGGCGAACAGGTGAGTCCGAGCTTTGGGATGGTGTATAAAAGTTTGACCTTTCCTGATTTGAGCATTCAAACAAAGGTGTCACGCGCGTTCAACGCTCCGCCGTTATTGTGGATTTATAATGAAGACCTCGCATGGCTGGTCGCGCCGAATCCTGATTTAAAAGCAGAAAGAGGCCTTGTTTATGAAATCGGAATAGATAAAGCGTTAACGGATAAATTAGATGTGAAGTTGAATTTTTACCGGGCAGATATTAAAGACGCGATTGCGGTAACGTTTAACGGGACCGCTTTTCAATCAGAAAATTTTAAGAAATTCCGCCGGCAAGGAGTGGAATTGATTTGGGCGTACGATTTTTCTGATGAATGGCGAATTTTTGGGAGTGGCGCGTTCAATGATGTTGAGAACAGACAGACAAAGGAAACCGTTCGCGATTCCAGCATCGCGCGGCAAAGCTATCAAATAGGCGTCAATTATCAATATCAAGAAGAATGGTTTGTCTATCTTTCCGGATTTTATAAGCGCTGGAGCTCTGCGGCCTCTTTGGAGCCGAATGACAGGAAAATTATTTTAGACCTGAGCGTTAAGAAAAAAATAAAGAATATTTTTAAGGAGAACGATCTGGATGTTTTTTTGAACATTCACAATATCACCAACAGCAAATACTGGGCTTCTATTAATAATCCCTTACCTGGCCGGTACTTTGAAGGAGGCTGTACCGTTTCTTTTTAAAAAAAAGTTAAAAAAGCAGAAAAGAGTCAGTTTTAGGCGCTGTGACCCTATTTACGAAAGGGTGGGGATAGTGTAAAGTAACAGATATCTAGCCTATTTCGCCCTAGTCACCATGATGTCGAAAAAGAAAAAAATTTTTAATTTGTTATTTGTCATCCTTTTTATCTTATGCGTTGGTTTCTTTTTTAAAAACAATGTTTCCATAAAAATATACCGTCACTTTAAAGCAGCAATTTCAACGGAAACAGAAAGCACGTCACATAATGAAAAATATGGGGGCACGCTTGTCTTGGGAACATCCAACGCCCCTGCAATTATAAATCCGATACTTACGCAGCATAGCGTTTCAGTCATCCTGATAGGTTTAATTTTTGATTCACTTATTCGTGTTGATGAATCCGGGAATGTTGTTCCGGGGCTGGCCTATAAATGGGACATTTCTGATGACGGCCTAGATTACATTTTTTACCTCAGAGAAGATGTTTATTTTCATGACGGTGTGCCATTAACCGCGGAAGATGTTAAGTTTACCTATGATTTGCACCGTTCCAAAAATATTCCGTCCTTCCGGTATGTGAGCTATGATGCGGTTCAAGACATCGTCGTTTTGGATAAATTGACAATAAAAGTTTCTTTGAAAAAGAAAAATATTTTTTTCCTGAGACGGCTATTGTCTTCCATCGTCCCCAAACATGTTTATGAGGGAAAGAATTTAGCTGAAGCGGATTTTAACTATGCGCCGGTTGGCAGCGGGATCTATAAATTTCATTCGTGGAATAAAACAACGAATCAGATTGAATTGGTTGTCAATGAACATTATTTTGACGACCGGGCAAATTTAGACCGGATCATCATCCGGACATACAAAACGATTCCGCAATTATGGGCCGCGTTATTAAGAGGCGAAGTCGACCTCATAAAATATATTTCCCGCAAGGATTATAATGTTTTGAAAAAAGACCCGACTTTTCAGACATTTAAAATTGTTGGGTTTATCTTCTCGGCGATATATTTTAACCCGGACAGCCAGCTATTGTCAGACCCTGAGGTGCGCAAAGCCGTTTCGATGAGCATTGATCGCAAACAATTGATTGATGCCTTGTCGCAAGGAGGCGCGGAATGCTATTCCCCCCTGTCGATGGACAGAGACAAAGAGAGTGACACATATCGCTATGATCCTTTAAAAGCAAAATTAAAACTCATGCACCGCGGTTGGATGGATGCGGATGGTGATGGGATATTAGAAAAGGATCTTCAGGATTTTGAAATACGCTTAATGGTTAATCAACGCAGTGATTTTTTTACCAAATTAGCGCTTCTTTTACGGCAGCAGTTGAGCGAGGTCGGCATTAAGGTGACAATATTGTTATATGCCGACGAGTCGGACTTGAATACGGATTATGTCCGAACGCATCGGGCCAACGCGTGGCTGCGTTTTTTTATGGGGGGAACGAGGGATGAAGATCGATTGTATCCTATTCTCGGCACGTGGAGTTCATCTTCCAATCTGTTCGGTCAGATATGGAAATATCATAATCCGGAGATTGACCGCATTTTTAACGCTGTCAGCCAGGCGGACAAACCTGATCGCGAAAAATTGTTCCGGCAGGCCGGTCAAATTTTATTCGAGGACCAACCGGTCAGTTGCCTGTTTTACACGGAAGATTATCACGCGGTTTCTGCCAGGATTAAAAATGTTGAATTTTTTTTTTATGGCTATGTGTCAGCTTATTCGATCAAAGATTGGTACATTCAAGATCATTAGTCTGGCATTTATCGCGTAACAATAATGATGAAAGGAGGTGAAAATCATGACCATTATTAAAAGAGGGCATAAAGAATTAAGCCAGGCTTCTATCCTTGCATGTTGCTGGCCTCCAGGGTGTGAAATCATGGATCTTCCATGGGAAGAAGGCGAGTAAGTTTTTAATCATTATTAATGTTACGGTGTGCTGTGGGTCCGCAGCACACCGCGCAGGGGAGATCGTGTGCTCTTATCCAAATATTGTGTCATTGTCCCTGATTACCCGTATAAAGGGCAGCACGTGGTGTTCCATACCGGGACCCAGGCCCTTGTTCTGCTCGATTCGCAGGCCCTGTCATACCTTAAAAATGAAATACGCTTAAATACATTGCCCCCTAAAAAACAAATAGAGTATCAAAAGATGCTTCCCGAATTGCGTCAGATGGGGATACTTGTCAAAGACCAGCAGGAAGACGCCGCTTACCTTGAATCTTTTTTTGATCAGTTAAAACGTCAACGCATCAGAAAAACATGGCCTGTGACCATTTTGACAACAGACGCCTGCAATTTTCAATGCGTTTATTGTTTTGAGGAAAATGCCCGCCGCAATATTGCGATGAATTTAGAGGTGCAAACAGACACACTGGCTTTCATCAAAAATCGGATGACCAGCGATAAATATGAACGGCTCTATGTGACTTTTTACGGGGGGGAGCCGTTATTAAAACCGGCGGTGATCACACATCTCGCTTCGAACTTAAAAAATTGGTCGAAGAAGGCGGGTGTCGTTTTTGAATTTATGCTCCAGACGAACGGCTATTTATTAAGCCCGAATCTGGTGCGCTCCTTGATTCCGTTAGGTCTGGACCAGGTCCGTGTCAGCTTGGATGGTCCAAGAGATGTTCATGATGCGCGCAGACCGTTACGTTCGGGAGGGCGGACGTTTGATACGATTATAAAGAATATTTTAGCCAGCATGGATTCGATTAAAATTTGCGTTTCCGTCTGCTACGAGAAAGACCATTTGCAGGATATCGACGCGCTTTTATCCTTTTTAAAGCAAAAAAATATGCTGCATCAATTGGGACGTTTTATTTTTTCCCCGATTCATCCCCGGTTAGGGACGCCTGAGGATAAAAACCGCATTCAGCATTTTGATTGCATGATCAATTATCAAGACGCCAATTTGGTCCAATCGATTTCCGTGATACGAGACATATTAAAAACCTATGATGTGGACGATAGCCGGAAGGGATTAGCGATTTCAGCCTGTCCTTTGATGCGCGAAAAAGGAGGTTTGACCATCGATCCGTGCGGGTATATTTACAAATGCAATTCCATGATCGGTTTTTCGAAATTTTCCGTCGGTCAGGTGAAAGACGCACAGTTTAACCCGCGTGCGGATTATTTCGTGTCTTTAGATCCCTGGCGGTCCTGTCCGAATGATTGTCCGTATCTTCCCCTTTGTGGTGGGGGATGCCGGATGTCCGCGTACTTTAAATATAAAGATTTTAAAGAGCTGGACTGTCATCGTGATTATTTGGATCAGATGATACCGGTTTTTATCAAAGAAGAATATACCCGTTTGACGACCGAAAAGCAGTATTCCTCATGATCTTCCTGACAATATATTTTCCTTCGCCTGTTTATTATACCAAATCCATTAAATAATAACCAAAACCGATTCTGCTTTCCTCGACTTTTTCGCGAGAATATCAGAATTGAAATAGAACAATTGCATTTTTCGGGTTAATGGATTTGGTATTATTTTAAGTTTATGCCTGTCCGTGCAGAAGCGAACGCAGGTCAAGGACAGCTTATCTGCAACGGTGATCGAATACAAGACAGAACTCCTGCTGCCCGTGTTTGCCGGATTTGTCTGCGATAGATCCGGAGAATAAAAGCTAAGGAATATTACTTGAGCGACAAAACCGGCTTAAATTGTTGGATTTATCGTTGAAAACATCGCGAAGGCCTTCATTCTGCCAGAAGCTTGAATGGCGGCTGACATTGCGGGTATATGCTCCAGGCAGGAGAGTATAAATATCTTTTGATAATAGCTGGATATTATAGTAAATTAAACTAAGAATAATTTAAAGATAGAGATCGAAGGAAAATAGTATCTGTATGCTGTCCTGCTATGAAATCATTCTACCTAAAGTTAAGAAATTTTATGCCCCGCCGTATCTGGTCGCAGATCTTTATCGTCCTTATTATCGCGGTTATTGTTCCCCTTTCTCTCCTCGGATTTCTTCTTACGAGTACCAGCCAGGAAGCTGTTAAAGTCAGTGTTTTGCGGGATTACAAGCAAATTGCGACACAAGCTACCGGTGAAATTAGTCAACACATTTTAGGTGCGAGACAAGCTTTGAGTGTGACGGCGTCTATTTTAGGCACATTGCATGCAGATAGGTGGCGGCAAGAAACAACCATCGTTGAGTTAGCATTAAAATATCCTATTTTTACCCGCATTGCCTCCATTGATAAAAGCGGACTGGAAATAACAACATCACAGTTAGGAGCACCGCTTCAAAACAGAGCAGGGGATGTGCCTTTTATAGAGGCGATGAAAGGCGTGGAATATTTATCTGCCGTCATATTAGCGGACAATTATATCCCTCAAATGACAATGGCCGTGCCGATTAAACGCCTAGGAAAAATTCAGGGGGTTTTATTGGCGAACCTGAACTTGCGTACGGTTTGGGATATCGTCGACAAGTTGCGTTTTGGCCAAACAGGGGAGGCCGTCATCATTGATCAGACAGACCGGGTGATTGCCCATCAGGACAAAAAATTGGTTTTGAATAATCCCAAAAATTACATTGACGGTTTTTTGAAATATATTCAGCCTGGTGTTAGCGGTAGCGCAGAAATCGTCGATAACAGTAATCGCGGGGTGATCATTGCCTACGCTCCGATAACGGATTTGAATTGGAAATTGATTATCTTTCAAAAACAAGAAGAAGCGTACTCATTTCTGAAAAAGATGCAATATCAATCACAGATTATTTTTATTTTTAGTCTGGTCATAACGATTTTTATTAGTATCTTTCTTGCCCGGTGGATGAGCCAGCCTTTAAACAAAATTATCCAGGGGACCCAAAAAATAGCCCAAGGTGATTTTTCTCAATTTTTACGCGTACAGCGTCGAGATGAAATTGGTAAATTGTTCTTTTCTTTTAATCGCATGACGCGACGCCTGCGGGAAGCGAGAAAAGTGGAGAAATTGTCCATTATTGGAAAAGCTGCCGCGGCGATTGCTCACGAATTAAAGAATTCCTTGGTTCTTGTCAATACGTTTATTGAATTGTTGCCGAAAAGGCACAAGGACCAGAAATTTATTAAAGAATTTTTTCAAACGGTTCCTCAGGAGTTGGAATCCTGGAACACCATGTTAAAAAATATGATGAGTATTAACCCTCCGGAACTAGAGAATATTCCTTTCAGTGAACTTTCGATTAATGTGATTGTCAAAAATATAATCACATTGGTGCAGATGAAAGCCGACCAAAAAGACATTGCAATCAAATTATCATTTGATGAAGCCAATCCTGTGGTCCAATGCAATGAAGAAAAAATAAGACACGCGATTCTAAATATTATGACAAATGCCTTAGATGCCACCCCTTATGGGGGAGAGGTGGAAATACAAACAAAATGCATTTTGCGTTGCCAGGATCGGTTGGAGTCTAAGGTGGAAATTGTGATTATAAATAGTGGCCAACATATTGATGAATCAAAGATCGATAAAATTTTTGAGCCGTTTTATACCACGAAAGGGGGTGGATTCGGTTTGGGCTTAGCGATTAGCATGGAAATCGTCAAAGCTCATATGGGTACGATTACGGTTGTGAATCAATTTCCGCAGGGCGTTGTCTTTACCATTATTTTGCCTTCCAAGAACGTTTCTGCTTCGACACCATCTAAGACCAAATTCAATAAATAATTCTTCTGATTTCTCCTCGTTATTTGCATAAAAGCATTCGTAAAAAATGATGAGATTTTTTGAAATTATTGAATGAAATTGGTATAATTACGCAGCGTTGATTTTTTGCCGTCTTTACGTCCACCTGTAAGAATGATGATTTGATCTGGTATTTTTTATATGTTTTTATAAAATATATGAAGAAAAAGCAGAAAAAAGTCAGTTTTTTCCGGATTGAAACTATTTACAAATTATAAAAATTGCGTAAGAATAATAGAAACGGAGGGGGAGGAAATGATATCTGAAAGAATCGTGGTTATTGATGACAACATGAAAATTATCAAAAGTATTAAAATGGCGTTGATCGAGTATGAAATTATCGATTTCCCCTGCGGGGAAAAAGCCATTGAGTTTTTTAAAAAACCAAATGAGATTAACCTGGTGCTTTTGGATGTCTTTATGGATGGGATGAACGGCATAACTGTCTTGAAAGAATTAAAAAAAGTGAACAAAGATTTATCCGTTATCATTATGACGGCCTATGGCTCAAAGGATATTGTTTTACAGGCCTTGCGCAGCCATGCGGATGACTTTATAGAGAAACCGTTTAACATTAATGATTTAAAAGGAAAGATAAAGAATATTTTGAAGGAAAAAATCTATCTTTCATGCGCCAATTCTTCCAAAGAAGAGCAGATTGACCGCATTAAACGTTTTATCGACCGGAATTACAATAATGCTAACTTAGAATACATTTCAAACGAACTTTGCATAAGTCCTAAATATTTAAGCCGTATGTTTAACCGAAAGAGCAACTGTTCTTTTCGGACTTATAAACTCGGTGTCAAAATAGCTAAAGCAAAGTATTTTCTTAAAGAGACGAATATAAATGTTAGTGAAATTGCTGTTGAATTGGGATATCAGAACCCGGAATCGTTTATGCGGATTTTTAAGAAGATAACGACGATGACACCTATGCAGTATCGGAAAAAGTTTAACCTTAAACAACATCGATCAAACAATATGAAAGCTGCCGTATCATTTTAAATTATGATGAAAAAAATATTAATCGTTGATGATGATAATTGCACACGTTTATCGATTAAACGTCTCTTATCCTCATATGATGTGATTGAAGCCAATCATGGGCAAGCTGCTATCGAGCTGGTTCAGAAGCATGCCCCCGATCTTATTCTCCTAGACCAAATGATGCCGCAAATGGATGGGTTGGAAGTTTTAAAAAGAATTAAGGCGATCGACGAGGATATTCAATGTGTGATTGTGACGGCACAGGGCACGTTGCAGTTAGCCGTGCAAAGTTTGAAGCACGGGGCATTGGATTTCATTGTGAAACCGTTCGAGGCCTTTGTTCTTTTGCATACGGTTGAGCGGGCTTTAGAGCACGTGGACCTCATTCAATCCAAACGTAAAGTGGGTCAGGAAAAGGAAAAAGCACAGGCAGAGTTGCTGCATTATAAAAATGATTTGGAAAAGATTGTCGAAGAAAGAACAAAAGAGTGCAAAGAGGCGCAACAGAAAGCAGAAAAGGCGAATAAGGCAAAGTCTGAATTTCTCGCTAATATGAGCCATGAACTGCGGACACCGATGCATGGAATTTTGAGTTTTTCTAAGTTTGGTGTCGAACGGTATCAAGGGGAAAAGAGAGAGACATTAAGGGACTATTTTGGGGAAATAAAAAGTTGTGGCGACCGCTTGCTCAACCTGTTGAATGATTTGCTGGATTTGTCAAAATTAGAAGCGAACAAAGTCCAGTATCAATTTAATCCTGTTTGCATTCAAGATTTTTTTCAATCTGTCGTGGATGAACTGAAGGCCTTTTCCGCTGAAAATGGAATCGAGTTGAAGTTGGACGGCAATGCTTTGACGGAAACCGTTAACCTTGATAAAGAAAAAATGGTTCAAGCCCTCCAGAATTTATTATCTAACGCCATTAAATTTTCTGCGAAGGACAAAGCGGTTGTCTTGTCGGCGGAGCATCGGCAAGAGCATTTTTTGATCGCTGTTCAAGACAATGGCATTGGAATTCCGGATGAGGATTTAGATACTATTTTTGACACGTTTTATCAAAGTCAGCTGACAAAGTCAAAAGATCAGGGCTCAGGTTTAGGTTTATCCATCGCACGCAAGATCATATCGGATCATAACGGATTGGTCTGGGCTGAAAATAATCCGGATGGCGGCGCGATTTTTTATATCCTCCTGCCGAAGGATTAAGGGGGTGTCGTTATGAAAACAGAAGAAAAGTTTTTTGTGGACGCGACGAAAAATAGAATCTTAATTGTTGATGATGAACATGTCAATATCCGGATTCTTAAGACCATTCTATCTGACGATTATGATTTGACCGAAGCTTCTTCAGGGGAAGAAGCTATTGAACTGGCCGAAAGCCAAAAATTTGATTTGATCCTATTGGACATTATGATGCCGGGCAAGGATGGTTATGAGGTCTGTCGTTATTTGAAGACCAGTAAAAGGCATGCAACCATTAAAACGATTTTGGTATCAGCCCGGGCGATGCTGGAAGAGCGCTTGAGGGGATACGAGTGTGGAGCGGATGATTATATCGTTAAACCGTTTGACGGGGATGAGCTTCTTTCAAAAGTAAAAGTTTTTTTACGTTTAAAGTCGATGGCCGAGATCGAAGAGATTAAAGGCAATTTATTAAAACTGATTGCGCACGAACTTCGAACCCCGTTAAACGGCCTATTAGGGTTTGCGGCTTTATTAGAAAAAAGCAAAACGATTAGTGATGGTGATAAGCAATATGTTATGCACATTCTTAGCTGCGGGAATCGGCTGCTGGAGTTCTCTCAAAAAGCACTTTTATTATGTGACCTAAAAAGCAATTATAAGATAACTAAAAAAGACAGGCATTTAGTCAAAATACTGGAAGAGACCATCCGCTCTCTTCAATGGAAGGCCGTGGATAAAAAAATACGCTTTTGTGTTGTCAATAAAATGGATAAAGTCGCAGCGTTTGATCCAATGATGATGAATTTTGCTATTCGGTTTGTTCTTGATAATGCCATTAAGGTTTCACCTCAAGAAAGTGAAATTGCTATACATATTGAAGAGAAGAACGACTGGTGTTATATTCATATCCAAGACCAGGGTCCTGGCATCAGCAATGGGCAGATGGATCAAATTTTTCAATTGTTTATTGTGGATGATGTGATGCAGCATAGAAATGGCCAGGGGCTGAGTTTGCCTATAACCAGAGAGATTATGCGTTTGCATCAAGGACGCCTGCGAATATGTAATAATCCATCCTCAGGGGCAACAGTTGAATTGTCTTTTCCCCTTGTAAGTGAATAAGATAAGTTTAAGCTGGAAATATCTTTTCGATAATCGAAAATAATAACCATGCTTAGCGTTGACATTAATACGATAATATGTTATTTTTACATTGGATCGATAAGTTTTTTTTTGATTAGAAATTAGCACTTTATCCATAAGAGTGCTAGATTGGAGGTTGCTATGATAAATTTTGAAAAATTAACCGCTAAAAGTAAAAGCTCTGTCCAGAAGGCGATGGAGCTGGCAGCAGCTTTGAAACACCAACAGATTGAATCGAATCATTTATTGTATGCCATCCTGAAGGATGACGATAGCCCGGTTCTCGGGGTCCTTGAAAAGATGGATGTTGCTCTTGATAGCTTAAGGGCTTCGCTCGAAGAGACGTTTCAAAAAAAATCACAAGTGGAAGGCCAATACCAACCCTATATCTCGAACAGCCTTAATCAAGTTTTCCAGTCTTCTCAAAAAATATCTCAGGATTTTAAAGATCACTTTATTGCCCTGGAACATTTATTTTTAGCTTTGTGTCAGGAAAACGATCTGTTAAAAAAAGAGTTGAAGTCGAACAATATTGATTTTTTAAAAATAAAAGAAAGTTTTAAGCAGATGCGGGGGGCCCAGCAGGCAAATGATGAGTTTGCGGAAAGCAAATATCAGGCCTTAGAAAAGTACGCTCATAATTTAACTAAAAGCGCACAAAAAGGCGAATTAGATCCCGTGATCGGACGTGATAATGAAATAAGGCGGGTTATACAGGTTTTGTCCCGTCGGAAAAAAAATAATCCTGTCTTAATCGGTGAACCTGGCGTTGGAAAAACGGCCTTGGCCGAGGGATTGGCACAACGGATATATCTTGGCGATGTTCCTGAAGGACTGAAAAAAAAACAGGTGATGAGTTTAGATATGGGGGCTCTCGTGGCGGGGACGAAGTATCGCGGCGAATTTGAAGATCGCTTAAAAGCCGTTTTAAAAGAAATCGAAGCCAGAGATGGTGACATTATCCTATTTATCGATGAACTGCATATGATCGTCGGGGCTGGAAAAACGGAAGGGGCCATGGATGCGTCGAACATGCTTAAGCCTGCCTTAGCCAGAGGGACTTTGCGCTGTATCGGGGCGACAACCTTAGATGAGTATCGGAAACACATTGAAAAAGATGCCGCCCTGGAACGCCGTTTTCAGCCTGTTGTTATTGAAGAACCATCGTTGGAAGATACCATTACCATATTAAGAGGATTGAAAGAGCGGTATGAAATCCATCATGGGGTAAGGATTCAAGACGGTGCGATTATTGCGGCGGCAACCCTTTCACAGCGTTATATTACAGACCGTTTTTTACCGGACAAAGCGATTGATTTGATCGATGAGGCCGCATCCGCTATCCGCATTGACATCGATAGTATGCCGCATGAACTTGATAAAAGTAATCGGCGGATCCGACAATTAGAAATTGAAAGGCAAGCCTTAAAGAAAGAAAAGGATAAGGCGTCAAAAGATCGGTTAAAGAAATTGGAAGAGGAGCTGGAAAATATACAAGAAAAAAATCGTGCCTTGCATATGAAATGGAAAAGAGAAAAAGACGCGATTTCGTCCATTCGATACATTAAAACAGAGATTGAGCAAGCCAGAGTATTAGAATCGCAATATGAAAAAGAAGGAAATTTGGAGCGGGTCGCGGAAATTCGTTATGGCAAACTCATTGAGCTGGAAAAAAAACTGGAGCGGGACAATGAAGCTTTAGCCCGGATTCAAAAGAAAGAAGCGCTGTTAAAAGAAGAGGTCGATGATCAGGATATCGCGGCCGTTGTTTCCCGTTGGACAAAAATCCCTCTTTCAAAGTTGATGGAAGGAGAGACGCAAAAATTGATGCATCTAGAAGAATATTTGCATAAACGGGTTGTTGGTCAGGATGATGCGATTGGCCTGATCGCGGCCTGTCTTCGGCGTGCAAGGACAGGGTTGCATGATCCCCGGAGACCCCTGGGTTCTTTTTTATTTGTCGGGCCAACCGGTGTGGGCAAGACAGAGTCAGCGAAGTCCCTGGCGTCGTTATTGTTTAATGATGAACATGCGTTAATTCGAATTGATATGAGCGAATATATGGAAAAACATAGTGTTTCACGTTTGTTCGGGGCACCTCCGGGATACGTGGGATACGATGAAGGTGGCCAGTTGACGGAAAGTGTCCGGCGCAAACCCTATTCTGTTGTGTTGTTTGATGAAATCGAAAAAGCCCATCAGGATGTTTTCAACGCATTGTTACAGATATTAGACGAAGGGCATTTAACAGATAATCATGGTCGCAGGATCAATTTTAAGAACACGATTATCATCATGACCTCCAATATCGGTTCAGATATTATTTTAGAACTGGATAATATGGAAGAAATAAATGCGTCCATCCAATCTGCCCTGGCCGGGAAATTCCGGCCGGAATTTTTGAACCGTATTGATGAGACGATTGTTTTTCACCGATTGGAGAAACAACACATGATTGAGATTCTGGATATTTTATTAAAACAAATAAATCAACGCCTGCAAGTTAAAAACCGTTTGATCAAATTGACGGAGGAAGCCAGGGAGTGGATCGCCCAAAAAGGATATAACCCTGCTTATGGCGCGCGGCCGTTAAAGCGACTTGTCCAAAAAATAATCGAAAATCCTTTAGCGATGAAAATTTTAAAGGGAGATTTTCCTGAAGGAAAAAAGATTGAAATCGGCTGTGATGACAAGGCAGAGTTGGTTTTTAAATTATATTAGAGCAAAAAACAATTGAAACTAATATATTTAAATGTTGAATAATCAGAAAAAGAAATTAGAATATAAAAGAATAACAGGATAGAAATATTAAGGGGGTTTTAATGTTAAGAAAATTTTTAGTGCTTTTTCTCATTGTTCTTTTGGCTGGATGCGGTTCTCCCAAGAAGACAAAGTATCAGGGGGTTGAAGCCGATAATAATTATGTTGAAAAGGGAATGAAGTTTTTATCCCAGGGAGATGTCTTAAAAGCCATTAAAAATTTTGACATGGCGATAAAGAACGATCCTAATAATATAAAGAACTATTTAACCTTAGCCCAGGTTTATATCCGTTTAAAAAACTATCCGCGTGCCATTGACACCCTTTCTGCGGCAACGCGTGTGGATCCGATTAACGGTGATGTCTACTATTTGTTGTCGGTCAGCCAACGACTCAATGGTGATTTAAAAGGAGCGATTGATTCTGCCAAAAAGAGTGTTGTTTTGTTTCAGCGCTCAGGCGATCAGGACAATTTTAGCCGTTCCGCGGGAGTTTTGAAGAAATTGATGCAGGAAGCGCAACAATTCCAATCCCGGGCGGATGAGGCACCAACACAACCTTAATGTGTTTGAAAATTAAGACCGCGTTGTTATCTGTCTTTGGGTTAGCTTTTTGCTCGCTATTCTTTTTTTTGTCTTTTCCTAACGCGCTTTCTCACCAGGGCCATTCATTTTTTCTCTGCTTTTTTTTGTTTCCATTCTTTTATTTCGTCCGGGATTGTTATGGTTTTAATCGGATACTGCATGGCCTTTTTTTAGGCGTATTTATGTATGGGCTGCTTGTTTTGTGGCTCTTCGGTGTTCATCCGTTCGGATATTTTTTATTTGTCATCTTTTTATCTCTGCAGACAATCATATTTTGTCTGTTGTATATTGATCCTCGTAAGTGCTTAACGAAAAACCATTCTCTTTTAGATGCTGAGGGCAATGCTTTTTATTCCAGGGTGCTGGTTATGTCCGGTTGTTTTTATCTTCCGAGCCTCTGGGTCATGAGCGAATATTTACGCACATTATTCCTGCGAGGATTTTCTTGGAGCATTGCTCATGGGCTGAGTCATATCCCCGGCTTTTTAAGGATATGCCGTTACACGGGTTCTTATGGCATGTCTTTTGTCTTGATACTGGTTAATGTTTTGATCTTTTTTATGCTTCAAAGAAAACGTTCAATAACATATTATGTCTATATGCTTCTTATTCCCCTTTCTGTTTTTGGCCTATTTCATCTGGCAGAAAATGATATCGTCCTGATAAATGAAAATATTTCTGTCGCACAAGAACAAGATATTTTAATGGTTTGTTCCATTCAGCCTCACTTAGATGCGCGGGATAAAGCGCATCTAATGCATTTAGACCGCATGATGGATGATAACATCGCTTTATCAAAACGATGCACGCAAGATCGTCCGGTGGATTTAATTGTCTGGCCGGAGACAGCGATCCCCGACGATGTTATCCGAAACCGGACTGTAAACGTTCGGGTTAAAAACCTCGCGCGGGCTTTAGACACGCATTTGCTCATCGGCTCTGCTCTTGAGATCCAGAAGAATGACTACAATAGTGTTGTTTTTTTTGACCGCGAGGGGAAGGATAGAGGTTTTTATCATAAAATAAAATTGATTCCATTCGCGGAATATCAACCACCTTTCTTTGATCAAGTTATTTTTAAGGCGATGATCTTACCGAAAAGTTATGATTTTCAGGCCGGGGAGCGGGTTTGTTCCTTCCCGTTAAAGACGGGGACCAATAAACGGGTTTTTCGTTTTGGAAGCATTATTTGCTCAGAAGAATTTTATCCCGGATTATTACGTCGCGTCAAAAATGAAAATAATGATTGTGTTATTTCTGTGCTGAATGATCAATGGTTCCCGCCCCCTGCGAAGCGATTGCATTGGCAGGCAGCTGTGATGCGTGCGGTTGAATTTGGTTTTCCTGTCTTGCGTTCGGCTAATGATGGCATAACGGATTGGATTGATTATCAAGGCCGTTCCGATAATATCAGGAACACAGCATTGGCGCAGGGCAAAGGCATTCACATTTTTGCTGTAGAGAAAAAAAAGCAATCGACCTTTTACCAAAAATATGGTGATGTTTTTGCTCAGATGTGTTGTGTTTTTGTTATAATGTTTAAGTTCTTAGATGCCGTATTTATTAAAGCGTAGAGGGCCGTCATGACACAAAGGGCGTTTTTAGTTATGGGGATGGTGTTGTTTGGTTTAGCCGTATCCTTTGATAAACAGGTGCATGCGGCGGGAGTTGTTGCCAGACAACAGCAGATGCAAAAAAAGCAGATTGAGCAGCAAAGGAAACAAAATTCCGTTCGGGAATCTGTCCGGCAACAGCCTATTGATAGGGAAGGTGAAAGCGAAATATTAGATCTGGCGGCCATCTGGCTGGAGCTTGAATCGAGCAGTGAGGTTTGGATTCGAATGATGGATCAGGGTCCCAAAGAGATTACCGTGGAAAAGTATTTGGAGCAGTTTCGGCAAAAAGGGATTCGAATTCAAAAATCAGCCGCGCATTATGTGCAGTTGCTTGATTCCATGGGGCGACAGAATCCAGGTTTATTGCAGCAACCGTTCAGTCCATTATTACGTTTTATTGTCATTATGGAATATGATTTTGATAATGGGATGGATAAAGATGCCTTGGCCCATAAAGTATTAGGTGAGAAAATTTATCAGCAGAACAAGCAACGGCTGGGGTTTTAGTGTTTTGTAACATTTTTTTTGTTGTTATGTTGTTTTCATATCTATGCGGGGGAAGAAAAGCCATAAATGTTTGAAATATAAATATTTACAACTCAAAAAAATAAGGGGGTTATTGTATGAAATGGATTCCTTTGGTGATGTGTTTTGTTTTGGTTTCAGGAGGTATCTGTGAGGCTAAAGTTGATCTCGTGAGTCTTCCGAGTCGCGATAGTGTGCAGTTAACGATTTATAATTCCGCAGATTTAACACTGGCAAAAGAAAGCCGGTCCCTTACCCTGAAAGAAGGTTTCAATGATCTTCAATTCTCCTGGGCGAATACCTTGATTGATCCAACGAGCTTAGAGCTTGTTCCATTAACAAATGCTGATCGAATTGACGTTCAAGCACTAACCTATCCTCCGAGAGTTAAAAATTTGGGATTATGGAACATTGACAGTGGCCTGAGCGGACAAATTCCTGTTGAAATTAGCTATTTGACGAGTGGTTTAAGTTGGCGTGCTTTTTATCTTGGAACATTAACACCGGATGAAAAGGAAATGAGGTTAAAGGGATATGTCCGCGTTCTTAATAATAGTGGCGAAGATTATGAAAATGCTCAAGTCCGTCTGATTGTCGGCAAGGTTCACATCATTGATCAGATAGCCCAATTGGCTCAAAGGCAATATCCGTATGAACGTCCGGGAATTTATCCTGCGGCACAACCGGAGGTGCACTCAAAACGAAGTCGCCAGGATGTGCGCGTGATGAAGTCCGTCATGATGGGAGAGGGTATAGCTTTTGGCTCTGTCGCCCCGATGGAGACCAAGGAGATTATTAAAGAAGGTTTGAGCGAATATTTTTTATATACGATTGAGGGCCGGGAAACCATTCTAAATGGATGGTCAAAGAGATTACCGAGCTTTGATGTCGCGAGCGTGCCAGTGGTTAATCTGTATAAATATGAAGAGGAGCGATACGGTTATCAGGTGATCCGTTTTTTAAGTTTTAAAAATGATGAGGATCACCTGTTGGGGGAAACACCGATTCCCGGAGGTTTATTAAAAGTATTTCGAAATGTTGATGCGGAGAATCATTTAAGCTATGAAGGACAAAGTGAATTCAAGTATATCCCGATTGACGAGGATGTTGAGCTGAATTTAGGTGCGGTGCAGAATATCGTTGTTGAACCCAAGCTGATGAATCTTAAAACGGAAAATTTTATGTTTGACCGTCATGGGAATATTAATGGATGGGATGAGGTCCGAACGTACAAAATGGAAGTGAAAAATACGCGTCAGGTTCCGGTTGAGGTTGAGATTAAACGGAATTTTAATGCTCTCAAATGGGATATCCACAATGAAGGTGCTGAGGTGAAATATGAAAAAATTGACGCCAATACAGTGAAATACAAATTAGCGTTACAATCAAAAGAAAATAAAACGTTTCAATATACTCTACGGACATTTCATGGCCGTAGAGGAGACCACAAATAATGGCAATCATCGGACCTTAATTAGGAGGCGATAATGAAAAAAAATATGTATTTAAAAAGTGTCATCATGTTAAGTATGTTTTGTTTCTTGAGTTTGTCTGTGGCTGAGGCCCGGATCAAACTTGTGGCCCTTCCCAAGAGGGCGGACACCATCATCCGGTTGGACAATCCCCAATTTACATTAATAGAAGAAGAACGTGTGCTGACTTTACAACAGGGATTAAACAAAGTTGATTTCTCCTGGAACGGTGTCAGTATTGATCCTGATTCGATCCGCATTGATATCCTGTCCCATTCCGACCAGGTCACACTTTTAAACGTGAGCTATCCGCCAAATGAGAATGCGCTTGTTTGGGAAATTAGCAGTGCCGGAGCGCGGGAAGAAAAGATCCGCGTCAGCTATTTGCTTTCCAATATTGACCGATTGATCACATATAAATCCGTTGCTGATAAAGCGGAGACACAGGTCAACTTTAAGAGTCATCTCATTTTGAGGAATTTTTCAGGGGAAGATTTTGCTAATGCGAAAGTGTTGCTTGATTATGGTGAATCCTTTGAGGAAGGCATCCGACACGAAGAAACAAAACAACTGCTGTTTCTTAAGGCTGGAACGGTTCCGATCGAAAAGGTATGGCAATGGGATTCCAAAAAACAAATTTGGGACCCGGAAGAAGTTGATCAAAATGTCGGGATTCCGGTCCATTACCGCATAACAAACACAACGGACTCGAACTTAGGTCAGAACGCGTTATGGAATGGTAAAATGCGTGTTTTTCAATTGGATGGTCATGGCAGCACGATTCTGTTAGGCGAAGATGCTGTTGATTTAACTCCGGTCGGTGAAGATATGGAAGTTTATATCGGTGATAGCCGGGATTTGGTGGTGACGCAGCGTAAGATGGTCGACAAGCAGACAAATATTCGGCGTAATACGAGTGGCCGCGTTGTTTTATATGATAACGAAGAGCAGGTAACGGCTAAAATTGAGAACTTCAAAGATACAAACGCGAAATTAAAAATGGTCCAACATATCCCTGGAGAATGGGATATGCATAGCTGCAATTTCGAATATAAGAAGGAGAACGCAAATACGATTGAATTTGAAATTGATGTGCCTGCGCAGGGTAAGGCGGAGCTTGTTATGCATTACTTTAGACGAAATATTCGCAATTAAAGGAGGCCGGGCAATGAAAGTGAAGCTTTTCTTTCTTGTTTTTCTGTTGGTGCCCGGTGTTTCCTTGGCCAAAGTTGATCTTGTGACGCTTCCTCAACGGGATCATGTTCAGTTGACGATTTACAATTCAGCGGACTTAACACTTATCAAGGAGAGCCGTTCTTTAACCCTCAAAGAAGGATTTAACGATCTGCAGTTTTCTTGGGTCAACACATTAATCGATCCGACCAGTTTGGAAATGCTGCCATTAGCCAACGCGGATCAAATTGATGTCCAATCCTTAACATACCCTCCCCTTTTAAAAAACGTGGGATTATGGCATATACGCAGCTCAGTGAGCGGTCAAGTCCCTTTTGAAATCAGTTACTTAACGAGTGGTCTCAGCTGGAGGGCGTTCTATTTAGGAACATTAGACCCTGATGAGCAGGAAATGCGTTTGCAGGGTTTTGTGCGCGTGCAGAACAACAGTGGGGAAGACTATGAAAAGGCTCAAGTTCGATTGATTGTCGGAACAGTGCATGTCATTGATCAGATTTCTTTTTTAGCTAACCGACAGCACCCCTACGGCTCGCCCGGTATTATTAATTTTGAGCGAGAGCATTGGGGGGGAGGCGAAGATTATGATGCCGATGCGTTGGATATGAAAGATGCGATCGATGAAACCTTTTATGCCCTGGCCGACGCTGAATCATTTAGAGAAGAAGGGGAAATGCGTACGCCGAAGAAAATCATCAAGGAAGGATTGAGCGAATATTTTTTATACACGATTGAAGGCCGCGAAACAGTTCCAAACGGATGGGCCAAACGCATGCCGAGTTTTGATGTTGAGAAAATACCTGTTGTCAACCTTTATAAATATGAAGAGGAACGTTATGGCTCGCAGGTCGTTCGTTTTTTGAGTTTTAAAAATGATGAAGACCATCAATTGGGAGAGACGCCTATCCCGGGTGGCATGTTAAAAGTTTTTCGTCAAGTCGACCAGGAAAAACACTTGAGCTATGAGGGGCAAAGTGGCTTTAAATATATTCCTGTCGATGAAGAGGTCGAGTTGAATATGGGTGGCGTTCAGAATGTCATCGTCGAACCAACCCTGATGGATTATCAATCGGCAAACTATATGTTCGACCGGTATGGAAATATTATCGGTTGGGATGAAATACGGGAATATAAGATTAAACTGAAAAACACCCGCCCGATTCCCGTCAAAGTTGAAATCAAAAGAAACATCCATAATTCGAAATGGGCCATCCAAAATCAGGGCGATGTCGGCACTTATGAAAAAATTGATGCGGACACGGTTCAATACACGATTCATTTGACGGAACGGGAGAATAAAGAAATTGTTTACGCCCTCACGACGTTTCATGGCCGTCGAGCGGATTATCAATGAGGATAAAGGATTTTTAATGAAAAAATATATTTTGTGTTTGTCCGCTGTTCTTTTGTGGACAAATCCTTCTTATGCGAAGATCGATTTAGCAACATTGCCGGCGCGCGACAGTGTGCAGTTGACGATTTATAATTCAGCGGATTTAACATTAGCCAGAGAAAGCCGTTCATTGACTTTTAAGGCCGGGTTCAATGAACTTCAATTTTCTTGGGCCAATACGCTGATCGACCCGACCAGCCTGGAAATTTTTCCTCTGTCAGATGCGGATAAAATCGATGTCCAATCCCTGACCTATCCTCCACGGGGCAAGCAGTTAGGCCTTTGGCAGATCCAGAGTGCTTTTACCGGACACGTTCCCGTTGAAATCAGCTATTTAACGAGCGGGTTGAGTTGGCGCGCCTTTTATTTGGGAACCTTGACTTCTGATGAAAAAGAGATGGCCTTAAAAGGATATGTGCGCGTGATGAATCATAGCGGGGAGGACTATGAAAACGCTCAAATTCGTCTGATCGTCGGTAAGGTCCATATCATCGACCAGATTGCTCAATTAGCACAGCGCCAGTATCCGTACGGGTTTCCACAATTATTGGACAGAGGTTTAGCCGGAGGTAAGGGAGGTCGAGAACCCAGTCTTGAATTAAAAAATGAAATGATGCTGCCACAAATCGATGTCGTCGGAGGCTGCTCTATGCCGAGAAGTTCAGGAATGTATTTTGATAAAGTAAAAGAGATCGTTAAAGAAGGTCTGAGCGAGTATTTTTTGTATACCATTGAAGGGCGTGAGACTGTTCTTAACGGGTGGTCAAAGCGTTTGCTGAGTTTTGATGTCAGCAAAATTCCGGTGGTCAACTTGTATAAATATGAAGAAGAACATTATGGACGTCAGGTCGTCCGTTTTTTAAGTTTTAAAAATGACGAAGAACATGAGCTGGGTGAGACCCCTATCCCCGGCGGAGTTCTAAAGGTCTTTCGTCACGTTGATCAAGCCCGGCATTTAAGTTATGAAGGGCAATCCCAATTCAAATATATCCCTGTGGATGATGATGTTGAATTGAACCTGGGGGGAGTCGGGAACGTTATTGTCGAACCCACTTTGATGGATAACAAGTCGGAAAATTATATGTTTGATCGATACGGAAACATTATTGGCTGGGATGAAATGAAAGAATTTAAAATAAAAATTAAAAATACGCGAGCGATTCCAGTTAAAATTGAAATTAAACGGAATATTCACCATCCGAAATGGACGATTCAAAATCAGGGGGATGTCGGTTTTTACGAAAAAATTGATGCCGACACCATTAAATATACGCTTGATTTGACCCCGAGGGAAGATAAAGACATTGTTTATGTGCTGAGAATTTACCATGGCCGTCGGGGCGACGTTCAATAAGACCAGGGGATTTTGATGAAAAAGAATATTTTAGCTTTGCTATTCCTGTTCTTATGGCCAAACATTTCACACGCTAAAATAGATTTGGTCATTTTACCCACACAGGACAGCGTTCAATTAACGATTTATAATTCAGCGGATTTGACCCTGGTGAAAGAAACGCGTTTTTTGACATTAAAAGAAGGTTTCAATGAACTGCAGTTTTCGTGGGCCAATACGCTCATTGACCCGACCAGCCTGGAAATATCGTCAAAAAAGAAAACAGATGTGATAAATGTCCGGTCGTTGAAGTATCCCCCGAAGATAAAAAATGTGGGATTATGGAATATCCATAGTCGCATAAGCGGGCAAGTCCCAGTGGAAATCAGTTATTTAACCAGCGGATTAAGCTGGCGCGCTTTTTATTCGGGAACATTGACGCCTGATGAAAAAGAAATGAGCTTAAAAGGTTATGTGCTTGTAACAAACAACAGCGGGGAGGATTATGCTAACGCGCAAGTTCGTTTGATCGTTGGTCAAGTCCACCTGGTTGACCAGATTTCTAGCCTGGCCCTACGGTCGGCCCCATATTCAACGCCGTATCAGGCCAAAACGGACAGCAATTCGATACACGCCTTTCAGAACGGCCGGGCACTCGATTATGGTGACTATAGCGATGTCACGGCGTCGAGATCATTCAAAAAATACAGACGAAAAGCAAAGGCGGTTTTAAAAGAAGGTTTAAGTGAATATTTTTTGTATACGATCGAAGGGCGAGAAACAATTCCGAATGGTTGGTCAAAACGTTTACCGAGTTTTGATGTTGGTAAAGTGCCCGTGGTCAATTTATATAAATATGAAGAAGAACGTTACGGTTCTCAGGTCGTTCGTTTTTTGAGTTTCAAAAACGATCAAGACCATCAATTAGGTGCAACTCCGATCCCGGGTGGAATGCTCAAAGTTTTCCGTCATGTCGATCAGGAACACCATCTGAGCTATGAAGGACAATCGCGTTTTAAATATATCCCTATCGATGAAGATGTCGAGTTGAATTTAGGTGAAGCAGGCGATGTTGTCGTAAAGCCTATGTTAATAAATTTTAAAACGGAGAATTATTTGTTTGATCGCTATGGCAATATTAGCGGGTGGGATGAAGTCTATACGTACAAAATTGCGGTTAAAAACACCAGAGAGGTCCCGGTTAAAATAGAAATAAAGCGCAATTTTAATGTTCAGAAATGGGATGTTCAACATCAAGGTGATTATGGCGCCTTTGAAGCCATTGATGCGGATACGATCCAATACACTTTAGGAATGCAAAGTCAAGAGAATAAAGAGTTTATGTATATTTTGCGGGTTTTTCAAGGCCGAAGAGGCGATGGCGGGTAAGTATGATCTGTATGAGTCGTATTATAATAAAAGAAACTTGACTTTTCAAATCAGGACTAGTATACTTCATGCAATCAGCGTTAATTTTTCCATGAATCCTTAATCCTGTACGCAGTATGGTTTCAGGACGAATTCATCGACAAGACGAACGGGCCATATGTGTCTGTCAGTTTTTTTTATAATAAAGACTCTTCTTATTTTTTCTTTTTATATTCATTTTTATCTTTTGCGGTTCATATTAATTCTTTATACCTGTTAATAAAAACGTGTCGACCGGATTATTGCAGATTTATTAATGTAAACAGTGGGTACGTTAATCACTTGATGTAAACAAATTGCAGTAGAATGAAAAAAGCTATTCTATATCTTGATGACGGTACTTATTTTATTGGGCGCTCTTTATCCACAGTTGGAGAATCCGCTGGAGAAGTTATTTTTAATACGTCCATGACCGGTTATCAGGAAATTCTTACCGATCCGTCCTATGCTGGTCAGATTGTCACGATGACCTACCCCCTCATTGGAAATTACGGTATTAACGACGAAGATATTGAATCCGACAGGGTTCATGTTAATGGATTTGTTGTTAAGGAGTTTTGCCGGCGTCATTCCAATTATCGAGCAACACAAAGTTTAATCGACTATCTTGATCAAAATAATATATTGGCTGTTGAAGGGATTGACACGCGGGCGTTAACACGTCATTTACGTGTGCAGGGGACGATTAAAGGCGTCGTTTCAACCGAAGATTTTGATGTCGATGCCCTGGCCGAGAAATTGAAAAAGGTTCCTGATATGGAAGGCAGCAATTGGGTGAACCACGTCACAACGCAAGAACCGTATATTTGGTTATCCCAAAAGGGTAAAGTGTCTTTTTCGTCGGAAGATGGTTATGCCTTAAGGAGCAACAATGCCGCGTACAAGGTCGCCGCGATTGATTGCGGGATCAAGTTTAACATTTTACGTATTTTAGAAAATTTAGGCTGTCAAGTTTATGTTTTTCCCGCGGACAGCTCTTTTGACGATATCATGTCGGTCCATCCTGATGGATTGTTTGTCTCAAACGGACCAGGAGACCCGGCCGCAGTAACACCCGTGATTCAAACGGTCAAGGCGTTCATTGGAACGTTGCCCATTTTTGGCATTTGTTTGGGGCATCAAATCCTTGGGTTGGCCCTGGGAGGAAAAACCTTTAAGATGAAATTTGGCCATCACGGCGCGAATCATCCTGTTAAGGATTCATTAAACCAGAGAATAGGGATTACATCCCAAAATCACGGGTTTTGCGTTGACCTAAAAAGTTTTGACCCCTCAGACATTGAGCTTATTAATATAAATTTGAATGACCGGACATTAGAAGGCATTCGTCATAAGAAGCATCCGATCATCTCATTTCAACATCATCCGGAAGCTTCACCCGGACCCCATGATGTGCAATATTTATTCCATCATTTTGTAACGATGATGGAACAGGCAAAAGTATCAAAATGATGAACGGAATATTAGTAACGTTTTATAGCAACAGGTAAAGTGTTATGCCACGACGGACAGATATTAAAAAAATTTTAATTGTCGGTGCGGGACCAATCGTCATCGGACAGGCCTGTGAATTTGATTATTCTGGAACACAAGCTTGTAAGGCATTAAAAGAAGAAGGTTATGAAATTGTTCTGGCGAACTCTAATCCAGCGACGATCATGACAGATCCTGAATTTTCTGATCACACATATATTGAGCCGCTAACGCCAGAATATATTGAAGCCATCATAGCCAAAGAAAAACCCTGTGCCATTTTACCGACACTGGGCGGGCAAACGGCACTTAATATCGCCATGAAGTTAAAAGAGAATGGGGTCTTGGATAAATATCATGTGAGAATGATTGGAGCCAATTATGAGGTGATCAAGAAAGCCGAAGACAGAGAGTGCTTTAAGGCAGCGATCCAGAAAATCGGCTTGGATGTTCCTCTCAGCGCATTTGCGTATAACATTGGACAAGCCCGTCAAGCGGCGAAAGATATAGGGTTTCCCGTTATTATTCGCTCCAGTTACACCTTGGGAGGTACGGGTGGCGGATTCGCTTTTAATGCAGATGAATTTGAGAAAGTCGCAGCGCGTGGATTAGAAAGCAGTATGAATAGTGAAATCCTGATTGAAGAATCGATCATTGGCTGGAAAGAATACGAGCTGGAAGTGATGCGTGATAACAGGGATAACGTGGTGATTGTTTGTTCGATTGAGAACCTTGACCCCATGGGTATCCATACCGGGGATAGCATCACGGTCGCGCCTGCTCAAACCTTAACGGACAAAGAGTATCAGGTTATGCGCAATGCCTCTTTAGCCATTATTAGAGAGATTGGGGTTGAAACAGGTGGATCAAACATTCAATTCGCCGTTAATCCCGAAGATGGCCGTATGGTTGTTATCGAAATGAACCCGCGCGTTTCACGGAGCTCTGCCCTGGCAAGTAAAGCTACAGGTTTTCCCATTGCTAAATTTGCTGCTAAATTAGCGGTAGGCTATTCTCTCGACGAGATCCAAAATGACATTACGCAAGAAACACCGGCCTCTTTTGAGCCGAGCATTGATTATTGTGTTGTTAAGGTCCCCCGATTCACTTTTGAGAAATTTCCAGAGGCCAGGGACGTTTTAGGTGTTCAGATGAAGTCTGTCGGAGAAACAATGGCGATAGGCAGAACCTTTAAGGAAGCGTTGCAAAAAGGTCTGCGTGGTTTAGAAATTGGGCATATCGGGTTTGATAATAAGCAAAACTTTCAGGATATCTCAGAAGAGAAAGTCATGCGCCGTTTGTCTGAGCCAAACGCTTCTCGTATTTTTTATTTAAAATATGCCATGCAAAAAGGATGGCATATTGACAAGATCGCTGAGATTTCAAGAATTGATCCGTGGTTTCTTTATCATTTGAAACAACTGCTCGATGCCGAGCAGGAGCTTATAGAAACAGCAGCGGCAGGAAACGAATTGTCTGATGAACAATTGCGGCAAGCTAAAGAATATGGATTTAGCGACGCTCAGTTGGGGAAAATTTTTAATCAGACAGAACTCCACATTCGGGAAAAGCGTAAGCAGAGGGGAATCGTTGCGACCTATAAACTGGTCGACACATGTGCCGCTGAGTTTGAAGCCTACACGCCGTATTTTTATTCGACTTATGAAACAGAAGATGAGGCGAGGATTCAAATCGATAAGATTAGAGAAAATTCGGCAACTCAACCGAAAAAGATTATGATCTTAGGTGGGGGGCCGAATCGGATCGGCCAGGGGATAGAGTTTGATTATTGCTGCTGTCATGCCTCCTTCGCTTTAAAAGAGATGGGTTTTGAAACAATCATGGTTAACTCCAACCCGGAAACGGTATCTACGGATTATGATATTTCTGATCGATTGTACTTTGAACCACTCACGTATGAAGATGTTATGAATATTGTTGACGTTGAAAAACCGGATGGTGTGATTGTTCAGTTCGGTGGTCAAACACCCCTTAATTTAGCCCGTCGATTATCAGAGGCGGGTGTTCCGATCATCGGCACGAGTGTTGATAATATCGAATTAGCGGAAAACCGGGAAAAATTTGCGGCGTTGATTGATCAATTGGGCCTTGCCCAACCGGACAATGGTTCTGCTTTTTCGGCGGAGGATGCGATTGAAATAGCTCAACGGGTCGGCTATCCTGTCCTGGCGCGTCCTTCATTTGTCTTGGGTGGACGTGCGATGAAAATTGTATACGATGAAGACTCTTTGGTTTCTTTTATCGATGAGGCGAAAGATGTCTCAGGGGGCCACCCGATCCTGATTGATAAATTTATTAATGACGCGATTGAGATTGATGTCGACGCCATCGGTGATGGTGAAGATACGTTTGTCGCCGGGATTATGGAACACATTGAAAACGCGGGCATCCATTCCGGGGATTCGGCGTGTACGCTTCCACCCCCAACCATCAGCGAAGACATTTTAAATGTAATTAAAAAACAAACATGCCAAGTCGCCAGGGCTTTAAACGTCATTGGCCTGATTAATATCCAGTTTGCCGTCAAGGGATCCAAGGTTTTTATCCTTGAAGTCAATCCACGAGCCTCGCGGACCGTTCCTTTTGTCAGTAAGTCGACAGGAATTCCATTAGCAAAGATTGCCGCAAAAATTATGGCGGGCGATAAATTGTCGCAATTTGATGTTTCTTCTTACAACATTGAAAATTTGACGCATTACTCTGTGAAGGAATCCGTCCTACCGTTTTCAAAATTTTCAGGGGTCGACATTGTGCTGGGTCCTGAAATGAAATCAACAGGTGAGGTCATGGGGATTGCCGCAACGTTTGGTGAGGCTTTTGCTCGTTCCCAGATAAGTGCGAATGCAAGTTTACCGCAAAAAGGTAAGATTTTTTTAAGTGTGAGGGACGAAGACAAACGGGCGATCGTTTTTATCGCAAAGAAACTGATTGATATGAAATTTACAATTGTTTCGACAAAGGGAACCGCAAAGGTCCTGAATTCGAGTGGTGTTAAGGCGGAAGTTGTTAACCGGTATGATCAAGGCCAGCAACTATTAGATAACTTGATGACATTTATTCAAAATAATGAGATCGCGTTGATCGTTAACACCCCTTCAGGTGAAAGCAGTCAATCTGATATGCGCTCGATTCGAGCTGCAGCGATATTGCATAATGTGCCCTGTATCACGACATTACAAGGGGCCTGGGCCGCTGTGAATGGTATGGAGGCAAATAGTAAAAACGAAGAAATTGCAGTTCAATCTTTGCAGGAATATTACCAGGCGAAAGGACAGAAGCCGTGTGCGGCATAATAGGGGTATCCAATCATAAGGAAGCGGCAAAAATAACATCTTTAGGGCTGTATGCCTTGCAACATCGAGGGGAAGAATCGGCAGGCATCGCTTGCTATGATGGGCAGGACATTCAAACGCTTCAAGCGAGGGGCTTAGTCTCGGATGTTTTTGACCTGGACCATGTCGATACATTGGTTGGTCAAACGGCCATCGGTCATTGCCGTTATTCCACCACAGGGTCAAGCAATGCAAAAAACATTCAGCCTTTTATGGTTCGACACAAGAATAAACCGATTGCCATTGCTCATAACGGGGATTTAACGAACACAGAAGAGCTTCACTTTAAGCTGGAAGAAGAAGGCTCGATTTTTCAAACGACGATGGATTCGGAAATCATTGTTCATCTTTTAGCCCGGAACAGGAATGGGGACTTAAAAAAGAATTTTGTTGAAGTTTTATCTCAGCTAAAAGGCGCGTTTTCTTTGGTATTCTTAATAGAAGATATGCTTGTTGCCGCTCGAGATAAAAAAGGTATTCGCCCATTGTGTTTGGGGAAAATCAATGGGGGCTACATTGTCACAAGTGAGACGTGCGCGTTAGATTTGACGTGTGCTGAATTTATTCGTGAGATAGACCCAGGTGAAATCTTATTTATTAAAGGGGATCAGATTGAATCGGTTTTTATCCCTGGGGCCAAAGAAGAAAAACACGCTCATTGTGTTTTCGAAAATATCTATTTCGCCCGGCCAGACAGTAATATTTTTCATGACAATGTGTATCAGGTCCGCAAACGATTAGGCGCTCAATTAGCCAAGGAGAGTTTCGTCCAGGCAGACTGCGTCTTGCCTGTTCCAGACTCAGGGAACTATGCGGCTGTCGGTTTTGCCCAGGAAACAGGTCTTCCGCTAGAATTAGGGATTATCCGTAATCACTATGTTGGGCGGTCGTTCATCCAACCTTCACAGCAGTTGCGTGATTTTCGGGTCCGCATCAAATTGAATCCGGTGGAACATGTCCTTAGAGACAAAAAGGTTGTTATTGTTGACGACTCGATCGTTCGCGGAACAACAAGTCGCAATCGTGTTGAAGTGTTTCGCCAGGCCGGAGCAAAAGAGATTCATATGCGAATCAGTTGTCCTCCCATTGCGTGGCCATGTTTTTATGGCATTGATTTTCCAAGCAAACAAGAGCTTATCGCGTCGAATAAAACAGTTCAGGAAATAGCAGACTATATTAAAGTGGATTCATTGGCTTATCTGAGCCTGGAGGGAATGCTTTCCGTGATGAAGGAAAAATATAGTTTTTGTCATGCTTGCTTTACAGGTACGTATCCTGTCGATATTCCAAAAAATAAAAGTAAATGCTTGTTAGAAGGTAAATAATTTTTCGATAATAATCAAATCAGAAAAGGTGTTTATATGGAAAAATTTATTTTTGTAACCGGGGGTGTTGTTTCAAGTTTAGGGAAAGGCATCGCGTCAGCTTCTATTGGTAAACTGTTGGAATCAAGAGGCCTGCGCACAGCCATTATTAAATGTGATCCTTATATCAATGTTGACCCGGGAACCATGAATCCTTTTCAGCATGGAGAAGTTTATGTTACCGATGATGGCGCGGAAGCTGATTTGGACTTAGGTCATTATGAACGATTTACGGATGCTTTTATAAATAAGGACAGCAATATAACGACCGGGAAAATTTATTATGAGGTTATCACGAAGGAACGTCGCGGGGATTACTTAGGAAAAACGGTTCAGATTATTCCCCATGTGACAGATGAAATAAAAAGACGGTTGCGAAAGGTTGCTCAGGAGCGGGTCGTTGATGTGACGATCGTCGAGATTGGTGGAACGATAGGGGATATCGAAAGCATGCCTTTTCTGGAGGCGATTCGTCAGTTAAGATGGGAATTGGGCGAACAATATGCTCTTAATGTTCATGTGACCCTGCTTCCATATATTAAATCAGCCGGGGAACATAAAACAAAACCAACACAGCATAGTGTTGGCCGTTTAAGAGAAATTGGAATTGCACCGGACATCCTTTTATGCCGGACAGAAAAACATATTACGAAAGAACAACGTGACAAAATTTCTTTGTTTTGTAATGTGGATCGTGAATCTGTCGTCGAGGCGATTGATGTTAAGCATATTTATGAAGTGCCTCTCCTTTTTAAAAAGGGTGGTGTTGATGATCTCGTTTTAAAAAAATTAAACATAAAACGAGAGGACGGTGATTTGAGAGAGTGGCGGAACATGCTGAACAGGCTTAAGAAATCCCAAAAAGAAGTTAAAATTTGTGTTGTTGGGAAATACATTGCCCTGCCCGATGCCTATAAATCTATTTATGAAGCATTGGTTCATGGTGGGATTGCTAACAGCGCCAAGGTTAACATTGTTAAGGTTGAATCAGAAGACCTGGAAAAAGGAAAGTCAGACCGGTTATTAAAAGGGGCGCACGGCATCCTTATTCCCGGAGGATTCGGAGACAGAGGCATAGAAGGGAAAATTAAGGCCGTTCAATATGCCCGCCAGAAAAAGATACCATTTTTGGGGATCTGTTTGGGGATGCAAGTCGCCACGATCGAATTTGCCCGGAATGTTTGTCGATTAAAAGACGCGAACTCGACAGAATTTATAAAGAACACAAAGAATCCGATTATTTCTTTGCTCGAAGAGCAGGAGAAAATTGTTAATCTGGGCGGGTCCATGCGGTTGGGGGCATACCCGTGTCATTTACAAAAGCGGTCATTGAGTTATAAAGCCTATAAAAAAGAAGATATTTCGGAGCGGCACCGACATCGTTATGAATTTAACAATAAATATAAGAAAATTTTTGAGAAGAACGGAATGATTTTTTCTGGAGTGAACAATGATCAAGACCTGGTTGAGATTGTTGAGTTGAAAACTCATCCATGGTTTGTGGCCTGTCAATTTCATCCAGAATTTAAATCAAAACCGGATAAAGTTCATCCCCTCTTTAAGAGTTTTATCGCAGCTGCGCTTGAACAAAAGTCGTAACGAATGAAAGGTCCGGCCTTTTTTTGTTTTCGGGTAAGCTCGAATGAGATTACTTGCGTCGAGTTCCCTTCTAAGATATAATATTTGTCATTATGCGCAGGTGGCGGAATTGGTAGACGCGCACGTTTGAGGGGCGTGTGGGGTATCCCATGAGGGTTCAAGTCCCTCCCCGCGCACAATTTTTTATGCTTGAGGTCGTATTTTTTCTGTTTTTTTGATGACAACAATGGCTAAAACCCATAGTGACAATATCAGGCGAGATAAGAAAGGATGAGTATGATTCGAGTTGCGAAGTCCTTTGGGAATATTTTTGTCCGATCAGTAAAAACATCGTTGTTTTGTTTTTTTCCCCTGCTTTTGAGTTCTGTCCTGTTTTTTGTTCCTTTCTTTCTGCTGGATCGTTTTTTTTGGAATGAAGAGATGTATTATAACCGGATGGTGTCAATATTGACGCTTCCAGGTTATACCATCATTGATGTCTTGGTCAGTGCTTTCATTTTTGTATTCTTTTTTTTGTATGTGATCGCCCTTACAAATATTATTGGGGCCTATGATCGAAAAGAAAAAATTTCATTTTGGAAGGCATATACCGTCGGTTTCAGGAAATGGCCAGTATATTTTTTTATGCAGGTCGCCATTATTTTTCATACGATCATAAGGCTTTTTTTGATTTATCCGGGAGTTGTTTATTTCGCGCGGTATAGTATGGCAGGATTTTTATTGTTGAACGAGGATATTTCTCGAAAAGAAGCCATGCGGAGAAGTCAAGACATGTTGAAAGGGAATATCCATTATTTTCTGGATCACCTTGTTATCGTTTCACTGTTTATCTATATGATATCATTTCCCTATTTTGAGTTTTTGGAAAGATTATATGTTCAACAACGCCTGTCTTATAATTTTTCTATGAGTGTTTTTATTGATTACGCCCAGACAATTTCAATGATATGGATATTCGTCTATTTATATATTTACTACTATTACCTATATGTAGATATTTCTCAAAATAACAGAGGAGAAGAAAATGAGTCGAACCATTAAAGTTAATGCCAGTATCTTATGTGCTGATTTTAATCATATGGCGTCTCAAGTTAAGATGTGTGAGGATGCGGGAGTCGACATGTTTCATGTCGACGTCATGGATGGTCATTTTGTCCCTGTTATTTCAATGGGTCCGATCGCGGTTGAAGCCATTCGCAAAATAACACCACTTCCTATCGAAACACATTTAATGGTCGAAAACCCTGGACGGTTTATTTCCGATTTTATTTCTGCCGGGGCAGACATTGTTTCCATTCATTCGGAGTGTTACGGGGAACGGCGGGAACATTGCCAGGCCTTTGATCAATACCCCAAAGAAATTGATCGTTTAGAAGCTGAAGCGGCGCTTGAGGATATTCGGTTGATAAAATCTCAAGGGAAAAGGGCGCACATGGTGTTAAACCCCGGAACCCCCTTTTGCCTGGAACCGATTTTAGAGTTCTTAGACGGGGTGCTGATCATGTCCGTTAATCCGGGATTTGCCAGGCAAAAATTTATGCCGGTCGCTTTAGAAAAAGTGGAAGAATTACGGGCCATTTTTGAGGGGGATATTGCCATTGATGGGGGATTGAACAGTGAAACTTCGCCTCTAGCAGTTAAAGCCGGGGCCAATATCATTGCTACGGCCAGTTATTTCTTCGGGGCGCAAGATAAAAAAGAGGTTGTTCGTTATTTGAAGTCTTTATAACACCATTTTCCATAAATGTCGTTCTTGATAAGGATTTAAATTGAGTGTTGAATACATTTTTGGAACATGTTATATTTTAAACAGGGGTTGTTTAAAATATAACCCGTTTTTCAGGTTTGCAACCTGTGATTGAACCTTGATAGGGAAAGATTTTATACTTTTGATTTAGAGGCAGTTTTTTAAGGAGACCAACAATGTTGAAGCTAAAGAAGGTAGAGCGTAGGATCAAAAAATATGTTCATCATGGACAAACTGCTGTTGAATATATGTTGTTATTAGCTGTTGTTGTTGCGATTGTCCTAACTTCGTTTAAATTAACGATTCCACGCGCGTATAACTACGTTAATGAATACTTTAATAATGTTGCTCCCGGAATTTTAGGCCGCGCGCCACGGTGTGGCGATGGGATTTGTGATAACGCGCGGAATCCGCCTTTTGAGACATGTGAGAAGTGTCCTGTGGATTGTTGTCCGATGCCTTGATTTTGTTCTGTTCGTTCATTTGCAGCAAACGAATCAAGAATTGCTTTTCCGTTGATCTCTTACATAGTTGCTTCCGACAAAACTTTTCGCGTATTTTTTGAGTTCAGCCCCGATTTCTCCAACTTGGGCCACATGAGTGATATTATTTGAAGAGGCGCTAACGATACCAATCGAAACAGCTAAAAGTCCAAAGTTCTGCTCCTGTCCTTGCCGGTCTTGACCAACAATATATCCGCGCTCAAAATCCTCGTCATGGTAAAACGTGACCACCTTACTATCAAACTCTTCGATTATTCTTTTGCAGATTTTATCAATGGCGTTGTCTTCTGTTATGAAAACATAATCATCGCCCCCGATGTGCCCAATAAAGGTGCTTGTTCCCGCTTCTTCACGAACGGTTTTAATCAGGATTCGGGCAAGTTCCTTGATGACCTCATCCCCTTTTTCAAATCCATATTTATCATTATATGCTTTAAACTTATCAATGTCCGCATAGCCAACGGCAAAAGATTTTTTGGACTCGATGCATTGTTGGATTTCTTCCATGATGGATGTGTTTCCGGGTAGATGGGTTAGAGGGTTGGCATCGAGGCTGCGGACGGTTCGTCTCAAGATCATTTTTATTCGTGCTAATAGTTCATCAGGGGCAAATGGTTTGACAATGTAATCGTCAACACCGGCTTCAATACCGTCAATACGGTCTTTCACTTCGCCTTTACCGGTTAACATGATGACAGGAATATGTCTGAGAAGGGTATCCTGTTTAAGCGCTTTACAAAATTCGCGGCCATTCATGACAGGCATCATGTAGTCACAGATGATCAGGTCAGGGATCTTTTGGTGAACAAGCTCGAGGCCTTCAACCCCATTGTTCCCTTGGATAACATCATAGTATTCAGACAGTGTGATCTCTAACACATCTAGAATATCAGGATCATCATCAATCGTTAATATTTTTTCTCTTTTCATGGGGAGTTCTAACTTTCTGTTTTATTTGTGGGTTGAATAGGTATCGTAAAATGAAACGTTGTGCCGTTGCCTTCCTCGGAGCTGATCCATATTTTACCGCCATGCGCTTCGACAATTTTTTTAGCGACGGCTAATCCTAACCCTGTTCCTTTGACGTTTTGATTGATATTGTTATCAACGCGATAAAACTCATCAAATAGTCTTTTTATGTCTTCTTTGCTGATGCCGATTCCAGTGTCAGAGATGTCGAACTGGATATCTTCGTTTTCTTTTTTCGCGCGCACGGTGATCGAACCGTCAGTCGGGGTAAATTTAACAGCGTTACTGATCAGATTGATGAAAACCCGTTCGACCTGGCTGCTGTCGATGAGAAGCTCAGGAATCGACTCATCGGCTTCGGTAACCCAGTTGACCCCTTTGTTTTTAAATTGAGGGGTTAGCAAATCCTGGACATTTTCAATCAAGTTCAGCATATTCGTTTTCTCCAGATGCATTTCGACCCGTCCAGATTCAATCCTTGAGATATCAAGCAGTTCATTGATCAGCTTAACCAGATTATCAGAGTGCATGTTGATTTTTTCTAATCTTTTTTTGACTTTATCGGGAATTTCACCCAGTTTGCCAGCCATTAATATAGAGGCGTATCCTTTGATTGACGTTAAGGGTGTTCTTAGCTCATGGGAGACGGCAGAAACGAATTCGGATTTTGTTTTACTGATATTTTTAACTTCCTCCAGTGCTGACTCTAACTGTTTTGTTCTGTCTAGCACTTTTGTTTCTAGACTTTGGTGGGAGAGGAACACCTGTTCGAAAAGACGGGCATTCTCGATCGATTGTCCAATTTGGTTGGCCAGGATGGAAATCAGTTCCTCATCCCCTTCGGTGATGCCCGGGGCGTTCGACCGGTTTCCGACAAAAACGATCCCGATAAAACCATTTTGAGTTAGGATGGGCGTCAAGACAAAATGCTCAACATCAAACAAATGTGTGATGGATTCAATGCGTTGTTTGGGCGCGTTTGCTGAAGAGAATGTGTTTCCGTTTATCAATGCGTTAATGAGGTTAACATCCTTTTCAATATTAGAAATGATGAAATGCACATCTTCCTCTGAGAATCCGGACGAAACCCGGCTATAGAAAATTTTGTTCTCCCCATAAACAAGGATTAAGTTTTTTTCATAGTCCAAATCTGTCATAAGGGATTGGTTGAGCCTATGAAAAATTTCGTTTTCATCCAGAGTGGTACTGATGAGGCGGGATGTTTTTTGCAGGGCCTCTAAACCATGGAGACGTTTATCCAGCTCTTCCTGGGCTTTGTTGAGCTCTAAGTCAGTCTTAACGATGAGTTTTGCTTGCTCATCAAGATTATAAAAAGAACGCTTGAGTTTGTGCAGGAGAATTTGAAGTTTACGGATGCGGTTGTTTTTTTTAACGATCAATGAAATCGTAATGACCGAAATGGCAAGGATGATAAGCATGCTTTTTATATATATAGGAATTAATTGGTTCATTCGTATTCCTTCTTTATTATAATACTAAAAGTAAAATTAATATTACTCTTCATAAATATTTGAATACAACTTTTTAGTAATGGTTTTTGGTCTATCTAGCTTATCGCCAAAACAACAATACTGCAATTTTGGAATAAAGCTTTTTTAAATCTTTCATTTGATTGAAAGGGACAAATTTCACCGTTACTGTACATTCCGAAAATGGGGACATCAGGAGCGAATACTTTTTTGATTTCTTCGATCTCCTGAAAAGCTGTACGCCCAAATAATTTCAACCGCGCAAAAGAAATAAAAACAAGGATAGCTTTAGGCTGTTTTCCAAGTAAATTATTTTTGGCTTCCTGCGCGGCCTCAAAGGCGGCATGTTTACATGTTTCTTTGTTCCCAATCATTAAATGGACTTCCGCCTTCTCGGGAACATCTCCCTGGCAAACAATGCTTCCGTCATCGCCAATGGACAGGGCATTCCGCAGCAGATATTCTTTATTGCCTTCAACAAAAATACCCAGGGGATAAAGGATCGACATTTTATCCCCTTTGCTTGTTTGTAGATCCAGTGCTTCATCTCCTAAATATTCTTCATAGAGATAGGAGGCTCGATAACCACTTATTGATTTGATGATATTGCCTTCGACTTTGTCGATGATGCGCGGTTTTCCCAGCGGTCTCCACCCATGTCGATTTCCTATGCCGACATTCAAATGTCCGCCGAGGATCAGACCTGTTGCCGAGTTCCGAAGAATACGGTTTTGATAAATTTGAAAGCTGTCTTTATATGTGAAATCATCGGAGCTTCCAATACCAACAGTCGGAAAAACTGTCCCTAAGATATCTTGGATCCCTTTCGTGAATTGCTGATTCCCCGCTAATAAGCCATCAATAAAAAATAAAAAAATAGCGCGACCGTGCCTGCCGTATTTTTCGATACAATTGTTTGCCAGCATGGAACCGGCCTGGTAAGGATTAAATGTGTTGATGTTTTCAATATGTCCTGTTCCGCATTGGATATCATTGGAATGAACTGTGAGGATGGCAATGCCGCTTGTTTTGATCGATGTGGACTGAACCAACCCTGCGGTCGAACATCCCAGAATAGGCATGCCCTGTAATGTGTTGTATATGACAGGCAGAGTGACCGACGGATCATAATCCACAGTACTAAAAACAAAAGCAAAATTGAGGCCATCGGAATTTAAATTTTTTTTAGCGTCAAGAGCCGCGATTTGGGCTGCTTTTTCCGGAACTTCATCTTGGCTAAAACCAATACTGATGTCTAATGCCACAGGCGTTTAACCTCCTTTGATTATCTTCGAGTACAGCAATGAGTTAAAAGCGGCTGAAGAGCTTTCCGTCCTTCAGGTAAAATTAAATTGTTCATGCCGATTATCGACGACGGACAATTTGAGAGCAACAAATGGCAAATAAGGTGACTGGAAGCAATCGAATGTCTTTTTTTATTTTGATGTCGTCAATAAACAGTTGAAATATTTTTATCACAGCAAAAAAAGTAGTAATATAATTTATATATTATTAATTAAATATACCACCTTATTGGGTGCCCTCATTTTATCTTTGGCGTTAAGGAGTGTCAATCATTTAAACCCTGTTTTTTATGCCTTTTCAGATTATGATATGATTGCATTCCCGAATATTCCATTCTCCAGCAGTCTATCCGTGGCAGGGGAAGGAAGGATTATTGTTGACCCATTAAAGAAATATGATATGATTTTTATAATTAAGTATTGAGGGCCCCATCGTCTAGCCTGGTCAGGACACATGGTTCTCAGCCATGAAACGCGGGTTCGAATCCCGCTGGGGCTATATAACACGTCTGCTTGTTTTTTTGATGAAAGGAAACGCAACCTTTTGAGCAACTCTGTGCGGTACAAGACCTAACTCCGTTCTGATTCAGGGACTTTTTGTTTTTTACTGGAACACAAAATATGATGGTGATTTATTATTAATGATATAATGCTTGTTAAGGTTTAGTTGTAAAAGAGGCGGAAGAAGTCCTGGCAGTCGTTTCCTTGTAAAATGCATTTTGGAGAATAATGGGACTGAACGAAGCATGGATCAGGATGGAATAACATGAAGAAGTTTTTAATTTTTGTTTCTGATATCAATGGTTTCTGCTGTCCACGCCGGGGAGACAGATGTTTTAATCGTGGTAGTGAAAAGGACCGGTGACACTGAATATCATTTTGATGTCACATTGCGCCATGCGGATACGGGTTGGGATCATTATGCCGACAAAGGGAAGATTCGGACAGAAGATGACACCATTTTGGGAACGCGCGTCCGGTATCACCCACACGTGAACGAACAACCGTTTACGCGCAGTTTGTCGGGTGTCCATATCCCTGCTGAGATAAAAAGGGTTATTATTCGGGGGTATGATTCTGTTCACGACGATGGTGGGCAAGAGATCCTTATGGAGCGACCACAAGACAGAGGTGACGTTATTCGTAAGACCCGATGAAAGATGAACCATTGTGAGCTTAGCCGTCCTGAGCATATCGCGAGTTGATCAATTGCCGATGGATCAGGGTAACCCAGAGAAAGGACATCCACGGACAATATGACGATCATTGAATGTATCATTTTGGGGATTGTTGAGGGCATTACTGAATTTCTCCCCATTTCATCAACCGGTCATTTAATTCTGGCTGAACATCTGATGAAAATGCCTCAGACGGAATTTTTAAAAAGTTTTGATATCGCGATACAAGTGGGCGCTATTTTAGCCGTTGTTATTTTATATGCGCGGTCACTTATCTTGAACAAAGAAATATTTTTACGCGTTTCAGCGGCATTTATTCCGACAGCTGTCATAGGTTTTATTTTATATAAACTGATAAAAAAATTTTTACTTGGGAATGCTTATATCGTCGCTGTTTCTTTGTTTGTCGGCGGTATTATCCTCATATTGTTTGAAAGGAAACACCAGGAGAAAGAAACCGATTTAGATGACATCGTGGGCATGACTTACAAGCAGGCCGTGTTAATCGGATTGTTTCAAACTCTGGCCGTTGTCCCGGGCGTTTCACGTTCAGCCGCGACGATTATTGGGGGATTGCTATTAGGTCTGAAACGAAAAACGATTGTGGAGTTTTCTTTTTTATTAGCCGTTCCAACGATGTTAGCTGCGACAGGGTTCGATTTGCTTAAGAGCGGGATGTCTTTTTCTTCTGACCAATTTATGCTGTTGGGTTTAGGAAGCCTGGTCTCCTTTGTTATCGCTGTTTTTAGTATCAAATTTTTATTGTTTTTTATCAAGAATCATGATTTTGTTCCCTTTGGCGTCTATCGCATTTTGGTTGCGATCGTTTTTTTAATTTTTATGTGACGTTCTCAGAAAGATATTCGATGGGCCATTTTTTTACGGAAAAAGATTTTCAGTATATGCAAAAAGCCATTGGGGTTGCCACGAAAGGCATTGAAAGGGGGCAAACACCCTTTGGCGCCTGTATTGTGCTGCGCCAGGAAGTGCTGAGTGTTACTCACAATGTTGTCTGGCACACGACAGACATTACCGCGCATGCAGAGGTTCACGCGATTCGTCTGGCCTGTCAAAAGATGGGTTCCATTGATTTGAGAGGGAGTGTCATTTATTCAACCTGTGAGCCCTGTCCGATGTGTTTTAGTGCCTGTCATTGGGCGAATATTAAAAAGGTGATTTTCGGGGCCAGTATTCGGGATGCGTTACAAGCTGGTTTTAGGGAAATGACCATTTCCAACAAACGGATGAAAAGTTTAAGCGGAACTCAAATGCAGTGTCTTGGCGGATGTTTGAAGAAAGAAAATCAAGCCCTTTTTCAATTATGGTTGCAGCGGAACCCAAAGGTCTATTAATGATGAATAACAACACCATCCGAATGATTGTGGGTTTATTTTTTTTGTTTTATGGCTTGTTGAGCCTCTCGGCGATTATACATAGAGGGAGTCAGCATTTTTTTGATCAAGATAAACCGTATTTGCAGCGGCATAAAACGTCTTTGCAAGATTTCTCTAGCGCGGGTAAGGAATTGTCGCAACGCTTGAATCGTCCGATTCATTTTCGTGTTCAGGTTAACCGGCAATATTCGATTGATAAATTCGCCTTACGCATGTTTTTTGGCGTTGTCGCCATGGAGTATTGTTTATCTTTTTTCTATGTGTTTACGGGCATTGCGCTGGTAAGAAAATATTATTTTGGTACCTTTTTATTTCAAAGTGTATTATTATATGACATTATGCTGAAGATGTTTTTTAAGTTTGTTTTGTATTACTTTTTTCAGCAATGGCCAGACACTATTCAAGTATATAAATTATTGTTAGGGTATTTCATTCCTAACTGCGGTTTGATGTCCTATGTCTCTGGTTTGTTGACAGGCGCTGTTTTTGTTTCCCAATCCCGGTTTTTGTTTATGGCATACGGTCTCATGATCGTTTGTTCCATATTTTTTATTTTTAAGATGAACGTTAACAATACGAAACACGGTTAGCATTTGTTTTATCAAGGAGTATGATATGAAGACAATAATATTGAGTGGCATTTTAATAGTTTTTATTTTAAGTGGATGCACGACAATGGATTATGACACGGATTATGGCCATGTCCCGTCAATTCCGGTTTTTGAATCCATGGAAAAGAAGTTTTTAGACCTCACGCCCATTTATATTGGGATGTCTGAGCGTGAAGTGAAAAGTGTTTTGGGGCAGGATGTGGTTGTTGGTTTTAGTAAAAGCCCAGACGTTCCAGGCTCCTTTGATCCGATTGTTGTGCAAAATCCATATCGAACCGAGGTTATTTCCGGCGGGGCGGTGACCTATGATGTCCTGTATTATTTTTATGCTGTTAAAAAATCGGATGGCATTATAGCGGAAGAGGAGCTTTATCCGTTGGTTTTTGATGAAGGCCGTTTAGTTGGAAAAGGCTGGGACTTTTTGTTTAAGTTAAAAAATAAATCAAGTTGATATCGTTTGTTTTCTTTAATTTATACCAAATCCATTAATAAATTGTTCTATCTTAATTCTGATATTCTCGCTAAATCGTCGAGAAAAGCAGAATTGGTTTTGGTCATTATTTAATGGAATTGGTATTATTGTGAGTTTAAAAGAGTTTTCATTATCAAATATCCTTGAGGTTCAACCTTTCAATGCACCAATTCAATGGGAATCTGTTTTTGACAAGGCTGCACCGCTATATGTTGAAATTGGATTCGGTTACGGTGAAGTTTTGTTGCGTGATGCGCAAGCGAACCCGGGGACTAACTATGTCGGGATAGAGCAGCATTGGGAGCGGATCTACAAAACATTACGCCATCTATCCCTGATCCGTTCAAATCCTGAGGGGAAATTTTTTTCTTTCAGGAATGTCCGGATTGTGAAGGTTGACGCGCGTATTGCCTTTGAGCGATATTTTTATACAGGCAGCATTGATCAGATCATGTGCCTTTTTCCTTGTCCCTGGCCTAAAAAAGGACATATTAAACATCGTCTTTTTTCCCGGGATTTTTTACGCATGTTAAATAATCGGTTGAAGAAGAACGGTTGCGTTCAGGTTGTGACTGATTTTGAGCCTTATGGGGACTGGATTTTAAGTCAAATTCAACGAACAGGGTTTGCGTGTCAGACAAAAAGAATCCCCCCCCGGTTTAGAACAAAGTTCGAAAAAAAATGGCAGGAGGAAGGACACGCGGATTTTTTTGAAATAAATTTAACAAAAAAAAGACATATTCACGTGCCAGTCAAGGAAGGAGTTCCCTTGAAAGCGTATCGATTGAGAAATTTTGATCCTGAGAAAATATCTTTTCTTGATCAGACCGGTCCAGTTTCTGTTATATATAAAGAGCTGTTTTATGATGCGAAAAGGCAATGGGCCATGGTTCATCTGGTTGTCTCAGAGGACTATTTAACCCAACATTTCTGGGTGACGATTAAGAAAGTCAAAGATTTTTGGCGGATATGTAAAGCCGATGGACAAACATTTTTTCCGACACCAGGTGTAGCCAGAGCGATTGAATTTGTTTATGAGATGGCTAAGAAATCAACATGATTCTTTAGGTAAAAATGAATTATAAAAAATATCCTCGATTTATATTTTTCTTCTTAATGATCGTCATGATCTTTCCTTCCCCTGTTTTTGCAAAAAGAAAATCAAAAAAGAACAAGGGGTACCGTGTTTCTGCCCGGTCTGCGATTTTTTCTGACAGCACAAAAGTAAAACGGCTTTATGGTAAAAAGGTGCACAGGCGTGTTTTGCCCGCAAGCACGACTAAGGTTATGACCGCTCTTATCGTCCTGGAAAAACTGCCGCTGAATAAATATATTACCGTTAGCAAAAGAGCGACCAATGTTGTCCCGACGAAAATTAATTTGCGTCCCGGTGAGAAATATCGGGTTAAAGATTTGCTGTATGCCATATTAATCAAATCAGCCAATGACGCCAGTGTGGTTTTGGCTGAAGCTGTCGCTGGATCAGAAACAAAATTTGTTGCCCTTATGAACAAGAGGGCGAAGCAATTGGGGGCAAAGCATTCACGTTTTGCGAATTCCCATGGCTTGCCATCGGCGAAAGGAACGCAATACACAACCGCTTATGATATGTACCTCATTTTTCGTAAAGCATTGAAATATTCTTTTTTTCGTAAAGCCATCAAATTAAAGTACCACGTTATTCGCTCAAACCGTGGGCGGAAAATAAAGTTAAAAAGCCACAATAAAATATTGTTTTTCAATTGGAAGAAAAAAATCTATGGGAAAACCGGTTATACCAAATCAGCAAAGTCTTGCTTTGTGGGCACGATCCAAAAAGGAAACAGCACATTAATCATTGCCGTCTTTGGTTGTTCCCGTCGCTGGACGGATATCAAGCATATTGTTTCCCGGTATGGAGGGGGCTCTTTATGATTTTTTGGCGGCTTGATGGACTTCAGCCACCTTTCCGTATCTTATGCCGATCAGGCCCTGGGAGGTCATAGCAAGATGGACACGAAGGCGAAGAGAAGACCGCATTTCTGCTAGAAACAAACGGTAAAGTGTGTTATTGTCATTGAGATAAAAATTAGGATGAAAAAAAAGGAGCCGAAAGATGGATAATCGATTGTTTACTCTGGTGATAGTAGCTGTTTTAGCGATTATGATCGGTTTGGGTGTTGTTTCCAAACAAACACGTGAGCCGATGTTGAGGGAAATTTTAAAGCAACAGGCGATGATGTTAAAGAACCACGAAGTCTTTTTAAGTCAAGCGGAAGAGGATGCTAATTCTTCAGCGTTGCGTGACGAGTTGCAGACGCTCAAATTGACTCAACAAGCTTTTGAGCAACGCATAACAGCGCTGGAGATGCAATTTAAACAATTCCAGGCCGGTGGCCGCCCGGCTGCCGCCCAGGCACGGCAACAACCCCCGCAAAGGCCGCAAGAAGACTACACGAAGGTACATGATATCCCTGTTGCCCATTCACAGATAAAAGGTAACAAAGACGCGAAGGTGACCATTGTTATGTTTGTTGACTTTCAATGTCCGTTCAGTGCCCGGTTTTATCCTCCTTTGCAGCAGGTATTAAAGGCCTATCCGGATGACTCGCGCGTTATCATCAAACATTTTCCGCTGGCGTTTCATAAACAAGCCCAGCCAGCCGCTAAAGCGATTCTGGCTGCTGGTTTGCAGGGAAAGTATTGGGAGATGACTGACCGCATCTTTGAACTAAATTCCTCCGGGTTATCTGATGATAAATTTAAGGAGCTGGCCGGAAGCATCGGGATGGATGTCGATAAATTCATGAATGATTATAAAGAAAAAGACGCTGAATGGGAAAAAATGATTCAGGCGGATATGAATTTGGGGAGCCAGGTTGGTGTGCGCGGTACCCCAACATTTTTTCTTAATGGACGAAAAACGAGGGCCAGGACCTTTGAGGCCTATAAACAGGAAATTGATCAAGTCTTGAAGAAATAACCGTAGTATTGAAATTTGTAAAAAAGGGCACGTTGAATGAAATGGTGCCCTTTTTTATTACCTGTGGCCTACAGTGGATTTGAGGCCTGGCATCCCCCAGTTTTTTTATTTGATTATTTTGTGAAAACAGTATATACTTTTGAAGTTTCTTCTGTCCCGGTGACTATAAGTATTATTAATAAAGTATATGAGGAGTATGTAATGACTAAAGTAGGTGGTTTAACAAATAAATTTTATCGTGAGACGCGCGGGATAAAGGTATCAGGCGGTCAATTTGTTAAGGCTGGAACACTTTTAACCAGACAGGGTCATCGGTGGCAACCCGGAGAAAATGTAATAGGTGAGTCCCATTTGAACGCGAAATGTGATGGTATTGTTTACTTTACGAAAAAGAAAAATAAATATCGCAGAGAAATTACGTTGATCAATATCAAACCAGATAGTGCGAATTAATTAACTCAATTCATTTTTCGGAATAGGAACAGTTTTAGGACTGTCAAATAAAGGATAACCCTATGTGTGGAATTGTTGGTTATGTCGGACATCAATCTGCTGTATCCATGCTTTTAAATAGTTTGAAGAAATTAGAGTACCGCGGTTATGATTCCAGCGGGATTGGGATTGTTGATGCGAATAAAAGAAAAATAGCCTTTCGTAAGGACCAGGGAAAGATCAGCAATTTGGAAAAGATGCTGAATGCGCGCCCTTTACCCGAATCACATTTGGGGATTTCTCATACCCGTTGGGCAACGCATGGAGCCCCCAACAAAAAGAACGCCCACCCTCATTTTGATACATCAAAAAAAATTTTCATTGTCCACAATGGCATCATAGAAAATTATGAGTCCCTTAAAAAGGATCTGATTAAAAAAGGTCATAAATTTATATCTGATACAGATACGGAAGTCATCGTGCATCTTATTTCAGATTTTTATAATGGTGATATTTTTCACGCGACGCAGAAAGCGGTTAAGAAGTTGCGGGGTGCCTTTGCCTTAGGCGTTATATGCGAGGATTCGCCCGAGCAGCTTATAGCCGCCAGAATAGGATCTCCGCTTATCATCGGTGTGGGGGATCATGAAAATTTTATTGCCTCAGATGTGCCGGCGATCCTGGAGTCGACGAATAAGATCATTTACCTGAAAGACGGCCAAATGGCGACCTTGACATCTGATCGCGTGGATGTCTTTGATTTTGATGGAAAGCCGGTCAAGGCGAAAGTCGATGAAGTGACATTTAGCGTCGATGCTGTTCAGAAACAGGGTTTTGATCATTTTATGCTTAAAGAAATCCACGAACAGCCGGCGGTGCTCGAACAGATGTTAAAAGCCCGATTAAAGGGATCGAAGGTTTCCTTAGAAGGTCTTCATTTGACAGACCAACAATTGAAAGACGTGGAGCATGTTTTTATTGTTGCCTGCGGCACGGCTTACCATGCCGGGCTGGTCGGGAAATACATTATTGAAAAGTTGGCGCGAACTCCCGTCAGCATTGATGTCTCCAGTGAGTTTCGTTATCGTGACCCGATTATTGATAAAAAAACACTCGTTGTGGCTATTAGCCAATCAGGAGAAACAGCGGATACCTTGGCGGCTGTCAGGGAAGCAAAAAATAAGGGGGCGAAAGTCGTCTCCATTTGTAATGTTGTTGGATCGTCTTTAGTCCGGGAATCAGACGGTGTTTTGTATACGCACGCTGGCCCTGAAATCGGAGTGGCGTCGACAAAAGCCTATACGGCGCAGGTCATGATGTTGTTTTTCATGGCGATTAAGTTCAGTCAAATTAAGAACGAAAAAGGTTCGGCGCTAACGAAAGATTTAATGGCCGCGATGAAGGAACTCCCCGCGCTGTATACCTCCATCCTGAAATCCAAGCGCGGCATCGCGCAGGTCGCCAGGAAGAATTCTCATTTTGGATGCTTTTTATTCTTGGGCCGGAATATTAATTTCCCTTCGGCATTGGAAGGGGCGTTAAAGCTGAAAGAAATTTCTTATATACCGGCCGAAGGATACGCTGCGGGTGAAATGAAACATGGGCCGATTGCCTTGATCGACGAATACCGCGCGGTTGTCTGTGTTGTGCCGCAGTCGGACATCTATGAGAAAATGATATCAAATATTCAAGAGATCAAAGCGCGCAAAGGGAAAATTATTGCGATCGCGACTGAGGGAGACCAGCAGATTAAACCGCATGCGAATCATGTGGTTTATGTTCCGCGGACCCATGAACTGCTGACCCCATTGGTCGTCGCTTTGCCGTTGCAGCTTATCGCGTATTACATCTCTGTCCAACAGGGCTGTGATGTTGATCAGCCGCGCAATTTAGCCAAATCTGTTACTGTAGAGTAATGTCGTCCGGCAGCGTTATCATCGAATCACGAGTAAAGTGACGCCTATGTTATTTATTGTCTCGACCCCTATCGGAAATTTAGAAGATATTACTTTTCGTGCGGTAAATACGCTTCAGTCGGTCGACCTGATCGCGGCCGAAGACACGCGCCACACACGGAAACTGACCCGGCACTATCAAATCCGCACCCCCTTAACAAGTTATTTTGAACATAATAAAATTCAAAAAGCCGCATACCTTATCCGCTTAATGACGGAGGGGAAAAAGGTCGCGCTCGTCACAGACGCAGGCACGCCGGGCATCAGCGATCCGGGTTATCGTCTTGTTAAATTGGCTTATGACAACGGTATTCCTGTTACGGTTGTTCCAGGGCCGTGCGCCTTAATTGCTGCTTTGTCTTTGTCAGGGCTGCCCAGTCATGAATTTATTTTTCAGGGTTTTTTGCCCGTTAAATCAGCGGCCCGCCGTAAAAAGCTGGAGCTATTAAAAAATGAAACACGAACCGTGATTTTTTATGAGTCGCCTCACCGGATTGTCAAAGTGCTGGAAGATCTTATCGCGGTCTTGAATGATCCTCCTGTCGTCTGTGCCAGAGAAATAACCAAAAAGTTTGAAGAGGTCCTGCGCGGGACGGCGAGTGATATTTTAGAGACCTTCAAAAAAAAGAAACCAAAAGGAGAATTTGTCCTTTTGGTTTCTTTTTTAAAAAAGTAAAGATTTCTTTACTTTCTACCTCTGCCTTTTATTAGAGCCAGTAATATTTACACGCTCCCCACATTCCACAGGAGTCGCATGTTTTCTTTTTCAAAACACCACAGGTTTGCTCTTCTCCAGGGGTACATTCCGGGGCTGGATTCTGGACACAGCCTTCCCAACCGCCGCTGGTTGTGTTGCAACTCAAGAATCCGTTGCAGCCGCCGCCAGTTACACAGGCAACCTGTAAGCTCGCCCGGCATTCACACGCACCCCAATTGTCGCCACAAGCGTTACAGGTTTGAGCGCCGGGATAACCGCCGCCTGTGGTACACGCTGTTTGCTGTCCTGGGGCACAAACGATGTTTTCCTGTTCACAAGGGGTCCAAACCCCGCCTGAACAGGTTCCGATACCCGGACAGCCGCTGCCGGTTGTACACGTCTGAATTTCTTCCGGGGTACAGGAACACGGAGAATAACCATCCCCGCAGGCGTTACAGGTTTTCTTGTCCACAAATCCGTCTGGATTCGGCGTACAATTATAGTCGAGGCCTGGTGTACAGATACTGACCTGCTGGCAGGTTGACCAGGATCCGGCCAAGCATGTTTTAACCCAAGAACAAGGGTCACCGACGGGGGTACAATCCCAGGTATTTCCCGGAGGTGCGCACATATAACAGCCCCATGAAACGTCTGTGCTGCAGCCCACATCCACGATCGGACAGCTGGCCGGTGTCGGGATCTTAATCAGCAGCATTTCGTCAATCGGACAGGAATACGACCCGTTGGTCGCGCCGCAGCCGAAATCGGTGTAGTTTGCCGGGTATGTGCAGCAATTGGTATAGTCATTGGGGGTCACCTGGGTTTGCGATGGGCAGTTTCCGGAACCATCAACCATGACTTCGAGATGGGTCAGTTCAGGATAAGTCGTGCCTTCGAACGTTGCCCCGCAGCCCATATCGGTCCATGTTCCCGGGAAACTGCAGCAGGTTGCATAGTCACTTGGCGTGACATCAATTTGAGGATTGCAATTGCCCATCGTGTCGACCTTGACTTTAAGGGAAGTGGTTGACGGATAAGTCGTGCCCATAAAGGTTGCCCCGCACCCCATATCGGTCCAGGTCGCCGGGAAGTTGCAGCAAATGCCTGTCGCGTTACTCGTGACATCTATCTGTGAATCACAAACGCCAAAACCATCGACCATGACTTGCAGATGCGTGGTTGACGGATACGTTGTTCCTTCAAAGGTTGCCCCACAGCCCATATCGGTCCAGGTTGCCGGATAGTCGCAGCAATTCGCGATATCATTGGGTGTTATCTGGGCTTGGTCCGGACAATTTCCATTATTATCGACCTTGACTTCCACGCGGGTTGTCACCGGATAAGTGGTGCCGTCGTATGTGATGCCGCAGCCCATATCGGTCCAGGTTGCCGGATAATCACAGCAATAAGCGGTATCTGTTACGGCGTCAATCTGCGGCGAACAAATGCTGTTATTGTCCTCTTTGGATTGCACTCGCACGGTCGGCGGATAAGTGGTCCCATAGTACGTGACCCCGCAGCCGATCTCTGTCCATGTGGCAGGGTAATCACAGCATGTGGGATCACCGACGGTTTCATTGACAATTGACGGACAGGTTGCCCCGCCGTCGACCTTGACTTCAATCCTGGATGTTGGCAGGTAAGTCGTTCCTTCAAACGTCACATGACATCCCATGTCGGTAAATGACGCGGGATAACTGCAGCAATTCACCGGATCATTAGGAATAACCTGGATTTCCGGAGCACAAACACTCCAGGAATCGTAGCGGATACGCACACGGGTTGTCGGTGGATAAGTCGTTCCATCATAGGTCACGCCGCAGCCTAAGTCAGACCAGCTGCCCATAGAACAACACACGCCGGTCGCGTTAGGAATTTCCTGCAGGATCGTTGTCGGACAAACCGCAAATGAATCCACTTCCGCTTCCACCCAGGTTGTCGGTGGATAGGTTGTCCCGTCAATCGTGAGACCGCAGCCATCAATGGTATTGTAATCACAACAATTGGCCACGTCGAGCGTCAGCTGAATGTCATCGGCACAGACGCCGTTATTATCGACCCTGACTTCAACGCGGGTTGTCGGTGGATAGGTTGTCCCGTCATAAGTGGCCCCGCAACCGAGATCGGTCCATGAACCGGGATAATCACAACATGCCGGGTCATTGGCCGTGGTGTCGATTAAGGTATCACAAACTCCATTATTATCCGGGTTCACTCGTAAGCTGGTCGTTCCTAGGTAAGTGGTGCCGTCATAAGTGGCCCCGCATCCCATATCCGTCCATGAGGCCGGATAGTCACAGCAAAAGGCTTGATCCTCTGTTACTTGAATGAGAGGGTCGCATTTTCCATTGCCGTCAATCCTCACTTCAACGTGTTCGGTCGGGGCATAGGATACGCTGTTGAACGTGACCCCGCAACCGAGATCAGCCCATGTTGCCGGATAGTCACAACAGTTGGCAATATCATTTTCTGTTGTTTGAACGAGCGAATCACAATTTCCATCCGCGTCGATTTTAACTTCAACGCGTGTGGTCAAAGGATAGGTCACGCCTTCAAAGATGATGTCACAGCCCAGGTCTGTCCATGTCGCCGGGTAGTTGCAGCATAAGGCTAGGGCATCTTCGGTGATATCGAGTTCCGAATCGCACACGCCGTTATTATCAATTTTAACCTGTAAATGTGTCGTGGCAGGGTAGGTGGTTCCTTCAAAAGTGGCCCCACAACCCAGGTCTGTCCATGTTGCTGGATAGTCGCAACAGAATGGAGAGTCATTTTCGATCAGCATGACTTCTTCGGAACAAGCCGGATTGGCCGGAGTGGTCACGCGAACATAAGAGGTCGGAGGATAACCACCATAACCGCAGACAAAAACAGGCGTGCCCCAACCACAGCAGGATTCATTGGCCCCGCATTGATATTCCGGTTGACAACCCTGAACTGCTGAGATACGGCGGTATCGTTCAGCGGTTGGGTCACAGTTCCCGCCGCCGCAATCAAAATAAACCCAAGAGCCGTACGTTCCGGTACAGCAAACATTAGTATCCTGAATACAGCGGGTTAATTCCCCACAACCTGCCACAGCCGAGGTTTTGACCTGATAAACTTCTATCGGTTCACAAAGGTTGTCGCCGCAATTGGCGCTGTCACCGGTCCAGGGCCCGTAGTTGCAAACGCAGTCTGTCGGGCAATTGGTCCCGTCTTCGTAGGCCGCGTCACAGGTCCCGTCCCCACAGCATGTTGCCACGGATACGGTGGTCCGTAATTCCGTGAGATGTGTCGCCCTGATCGGTGTGACGCCCGGGACCAGGTTCACGTCTGTAAACGTTGGAGCAGGACGGGAGACAGTTCCACTGGTATGTATTTCGGAAATCGCGTTTCTTAATTCGGTGATATGTGTGATCCGCACAGGTGTTGATCTTGGAATGATGTTCGGGTCTGTCCAGGTGCCTGTTGTCATGCCGCAGAGATTCTTTTTATTATAGACAGCGCGGCGAAGTTCTCTGAAATGAATGGTTCGAATGGGTTCTCCGCCTGAAAGTGAATTATCCGTCCAAGTTTGCGCGATGACTTTTTCTGCGAGTGGTGATGCAAAAATTAATGATAAAAAAATGAGACCGAAAAATAACTTCCATAAATTATTAGACATGGTGACCGCTCCCCTCTTTCAGAATTTATATTTATGGGGCATACGTTGCGTAATAACCACCTTGAGTCGTTCCATCGTTCACCCATTCGACTTTGACTTCCGCCGAGGGATTAAACGTGGATGTTTTGATGGTTAATGAACCATTGATTTCAACGTTCCCTAAAGAATCCATGGCAAATTGCGCGCTTGAGCCCACATCATTACCAAAATTTATTTTGAATTTGCCGCCATCGCTTTCATCAATTCCCATGGAATACCAGTTGCCCGAAGAGATAAAGCGAACGCGAGGGTTTGAACCTTGGTTGTCAACATCAATATTTCCGATGACGTCAAGTTTTGTGTCGGGTTCGGTTGTGCCGATGCCGATATCCCCACCATTGTCAATAAAAAGACGGGAGTTGCCGTCCGTGTTTAATTCTAAATCGGTTGCGTTGGTCGTTCCCATGGTTGTTTTGTTTGTTTGTGTCGTCACGGTATATTCACTGCCAGGAGAACTTTGCATTTGAAAGGTTGAGTTGCCACCACTCGAAAAAATATGTAATTGTGAGCTCGGGGTGGATGTTCCAATTCCAACCTTCAAGTTAGCATTGGTCGCTGTGTCCGTTGGAAAAACATCGTTGCCGTTCATGCGCCAGGTGTCTGTGACAAATCCCCAGGTGTTGTCACCCTGGCAATATTTTAATACCCCATCAGCGGTATCAACATAAGTCATCCCTTGATCACAGGTGGTCGACATTGTGGCCCGGGGGACGAGTTTAATGCGATCATAAGCACCGTATGGTGCTGGATAATATGTGTTGATTTGAACTTGACCGGCTTGAGAAACGTTTAGGAAGGAAAGAGTTAAGAAAAGTGTGACAATAAATCCCCTCTTGATCATAGATATGTCCTTTTTTGTATGCAACCATTAACAAAATATATTAAACAAATCTACTTTAAGTTTAGTTTATAGAATCGAAAAAACAATGAAATATTAAATAATTTAGAAAACGTTTTCTTTTTGATCAGAAAAATCAAATTAACTGGTTGTTAACAAATAAGTTGGGAAGATAATGCTGTGCGATAAATTTGATGGACTTGACAGAATGTTGTCATAATGTTATATTCAGTGCAATAATGAAAGGTAATTGATCTTTCGTTAAATGATGTTAGCCTTTAATTCTGGTCCTGAGAGGCCAGAAAGGATGCTAGATGCTTTTTACAAATATAATGACCGACACTTACGCTCGCCAATTTGATGGCGAGCTTTTTTTGTTTCAATCGCTGAGGACGACGGTTTTTGAATCTCACACATCGAGCGTTGAGAATAATCCATCTGAAAAAGGAATCTGATTATAATGGTCAAAGGATCAAAAATTATGGATGCTGATAATATCCGGCGCGCTGTTTCGCGGATGTCGCATGAAATTCTGGAAAAAAACAAGGGGATCGGAAATGTTTGTATTATCGGGATCCGCACGCGTGGGGCCGTCCTGGCTGATCGCATCAGTCAAACGATTAAAGAAATAGAAGGAAAAGAGGTTCCCGTTGGGATTCTTGATATTACCCTTTATCGTGACGATTTGACAATGGTGGCCTCACAACCCGTTGTCCATGAAACATTGATAAATTTTGATGTGACGGATAAAAAAATTGTGCTGGTGGACGATGTGCTTTTTACCGGACGGACCATCCGCGCGGCATTGGATGCCATTATTGATTTTGGCCGGCCGGCAAATATTCAATTAGCGGTCCTTATTGACCGGGGGCATCGGGAGCTGCCCATTCGAGCCGATTATGTCGGAAAAAATATTCCGACATTTATCGATCAGAATGTGCATGTTGTTCTGGAGGAAAGTGATCAAAAGGAGGATAAAGTTGTGATAGAAAATAAGATTGTGTGAAAAACGATGCGGAGTTTAAAAATCACGATATACACAGTAAAAAACGCCTGCCTGCGGGAAGGGATTAACACAGGTGATAGACATCCGTGTTTTTATCGGTGTGGATCCGTGCTTACAATAATCAATATTGTAAGATAACAGCTGAATTTATTGCATTATCGAAAATAAAGGATATTAATATGGAATGGACAAAACATGATTTATTGGATCTGCATGACCTGTCGCGGGCGGAGCTTGAGCTCATTTTAAAAACAGCCAAGTCCTTTAAAGAGGTTTCGTCCCGGGAAGTTAAAAAAGTTCCCGCTCTCCGGGGAAAAACAGTTGTCACATTGTTTTTTGAGCCCTCAACCCGGACACGTGTGTCTTTTGAGCTGGCCGCGAAAAGATTGTCCGCGGACACATTGAACATTGCCGCAAGCGGAAGCTCTCTGTCAAAAGGCGAAACGGTGTTAGATACCGCCTTGAATATCGAAGCGATGAATGTTGACGCGATTATCGTTCGGCATTTCAGCTCGGGCGTTCCATCTATTTTAGCTGAAAATTTACGGTCATCCGTTATTAATGCGGGTGACGGCTGCCGGGCGCATCCGACACAAGCCTTGTTGGATATGTTTACGATTCAGGAAAGATTCGGCCGGATTGAAGGATTGAAAGTCGGGATTGTCGGAGACATCCTGCATTCACGCGTTGCCCGCTCGAATATTCATGGGCTCACCAGGATGGGGGCGTCCGTGACGGTCTGCGGCCCATCGACATTGATGCCCATTGGCATTGAAAAGCTCGGAGTGAACGTGAATTATAATCTGGATGATGTGATTCAAGAAAGTGATGTTATTATGCTGTTACGCATTCAAAAAGAAAGACAACAGGAAAAGTATCTGCCGTCTATCCGTGAATACGCAAAAGTCTTTGGTATTCGTCAGCAGCGATTACAAAAAGCAAAGAAACGTGTCCTTATCATGCATCCCGGGCCGACCAACAGGGGCGTCGAGCTTACAGCCGATATCGCCGATGGCGAGCATTCGGTCATTTTGGAGCAGGTGACAAATGGTGTCGCGATCCGTATGGCCATTTTATACCTGCTCCTGGGAACAAAAAAATAGTTATGAACCCATGTCTGTTTCTTGTGACGGATCATATATAATTTAGAGAAGAGACATGTCAGAATAAATCAGACAGGAGAACGATATGTCATTATTGATAAAAAACGCAAAAATTGTTGGTCCGGACAAAATTGCTTTGAAGGCACAAAACATTTTAATCGAAAAGGGAATGATAAAGGAAATAACCGGGGAAGAGTGTCCGTCCAATATTAAAACAATAGACGCCAGAGGGTGTTATGTCGTTCCCGGATTTATTGACCTGCATGTTCATTTCAGGGAGCCGGGGCGGGAAGACAAAGAAACCATTGAGACGGGCAGCAAAGCGGCTGTCAAAGGGGGCTTTACCACGGTTTTATGTATGCCAAACACCACACCGGTTATTGATAATAAATTGATCGTTGAAGGGATTATGAAAGAGGCCAGGAGAGTGGGCCTGCTGAACGTTATTCCCGTTGGTGCCATTACAAAAGGACAAAAAGGTGAAGAACTTTCTGATCTTTTTGAATTAAAAGAAGCGGGTTGCCTGGCGGTTTCAGAAGATGGCGCGACGGTTCAGAATTCCAACCTGATGAGGCTGGCGATGGATTATTGTAAAATGACAGGTTTGTTTGTAATGGACCATTGTCAGGACGGTTTTTTAAGCCAGGGGGGCGTCATGAACGAAGGGTATCATTCCACTGTTTTGGGCATGAAAGGTGATCCGGGGATTTCTGAAACAGTTGTGGTCGCGAGAGATATCGAGTTGTCGCGTTATTTGAACGCCCCGATTCATCTCGTTCATATGAGTTTAAAGCGCTCGATGGAATTGATCCAGCAAGCTAAAAAGCAGGGGATCCAGGTAACAGCAGAGGCCTGTCCGCATCATTTTTCTTTGAGCGATGACATGGTCGCATCTTTTAATACATCATTTAAAGTCAATCCACCGCTCAGGTCAAAGGAAGATGTTAGCGCCATCAAAAAGGCGATTAAAGACGGCGTTATTGATTGCATCTCAACAGATCACGCGCCGCATACCAGAGAGGATAAAGAGCAGGATTTTGATCATGCGCCATTCGGTATGATTGGTTTAGAAACCGCATTAGGGGTGACTGTTTCCGAACTTGTTTTGCAGGATTACTTAACATGGCCGCAACTTGTCCAGCGTATGTCTCTTAAACCGGCTGAATTGCTGCAGTTAGACAATAAAGGAAAAATTAAAGAAGGTTTTGACGCGGACATCACGATTATCGATCCAGAAGCTGAGTGGGAAGTCCGGGCGGAGGATTTTGTTTCAAAGTCGTCCAATTCTCCATTTATTGGTCGAACATTGAAATCAAAAGTGAAGTATACGATTTACGGCGGCAAGGTTGTTTATCAATGTTATACCAAGTCCATTAATTAATTGTTCTATTTCAATTTTGATATTCTCGCTAAAACGTCGAGAAAAGCAGAATTGGTTTTGGTAATCATTTAATGGAGTTGGTATTAATAGTTATTAACACCTATTCACAGGATGTTCACATCGCGTGAATTCCGGGGATACTGAGTTAAAAATTGTTGGTATATAATAATATACATAAAATTGAATATTATAAACAAAGTGTAATTAATGGGTTTATCCACATTTTTGTTTGAGTTGTTCACTGCTAAAAAGATCGATGGAGCGGGAAATAACGACATGCGTGCAAACAAAAATAGATGTCTTTATGCTGGCGGTTGGCATGGTCAATGACCACGTTACGAATTGTTTTCGCTACAAGGAAATCAAACGACTTTGAGCGGTCGGTTTTGAAAGGAGAACGGCATGTCTGATCAGAAAAAAACCGTGTCTGTCATTGGAGGGCATAATTGCAATGAGGATGTGGGCGGTTTGGCGGAAAAAGTTGGTAAAATAATAGCCGAAGCGGGTTGTGTGCTTGTTTGTGGCGGTCTTGGTGGAGTGATGGAGGCCGCATCCCGTGGGGCCCGGTCCGCTGGCGGACTGACCATCGGTCTTTTACCCGGTAAAGACAAACAAGAGGCCAATCCGTATATTGATATCGCTTTACCAACGTCGATTGGTTTTGCGCGGAATGTTATGGTGGCCTGTTCTGCGGATATCATTGTGGCCTTACCGGGCAGCCATGGAACACTTTGCGAAATATCCTATGGTCTGGTGTATAAACGGCCGGTCATTGATTTGGGAAACTGGAACAGGACGGGCATGATCGCGATTGATTCAATTGAGGATCTGGGGGATAAACTTGAAGAATTGGTATAAATGAAATGGCCGGTATGTTATACCAATTCCATTAATTAATGGATTTGGTATTAGTTCCGTCATTTTTGTTTTTCAGGCAGAAAGGGTTTCTTGAAGATGACTGGAATCAAGAGGCCCGCCGTGGTGCTTGTTTGGTTGTTTTAAAGCCGAGAGCCGGCTTTTCCGGCAGCGTTCAGCCGGATTAACGCGTATTGAGAAAAGGCGAAGGTCTGATGGTTTTTCAAGGAAAAACGTTAATAATTTTTCGAAACAGCATTTTGGTTTTATCTTTTTTTGTTGTTGGCTTCGGATTATATTCTCATGTTCTGCGGGGTGAATTTGTCTCGGATGACTTTATTACGATCGTTCATAACCCGGCCATTAAAGATGTCACCGCGATTAAGGATATCTGGTGTGCGTTTAATACTCGTTTCCTCGTAGGGTGGTCGTTTGCCTGGAACTATCATTTTCATCAATTAGATGTATGGGGATATCATCTGATCAATGTCTGGATCCACATCTTCAATACATTGCTTGTTTTTGTTTTTGCCTGTTGGACATTAGGGCTTGTAAAAAAAGACCGGTTATTGCCGGACCCGCTTGTCCCCTCTGTGGCCTACTTTTCCGCCTTAATTTTTTTAACGCACCCCATCCAGACGCAGGGAGTGTCCTATATCACACAGCGGGCTGTATTGCTCGGTACGTTTTTCTACCTGGCAACCCTGGTCAGTTATATTTGTTACCGACGGTCCGGGAATATCCTGTTTATGGCCCTCTCCTTTTTGATGATGCTGATGGGCATCATTTGCAAAGAGATCGTGGCAACCTTGCCCGTAGTGATTTTATTGTATGAGGTCTGCTTCTTTCGAAAAAAGCAGGATTCAATCAAAAGACTTATCCGTTATCTTTTGCCCTATATGGCCGGTTTGGCGTTGTTAGTAATATTGTTTAAGTTAGACCAGCCCGGTTCTGTTTTACAGCTGAACAGCGACGTGAGCCATAAGACATTCAGCTGGCAGTATTTTTTGACAGAGATCAATGTCTTAAGAACATATCTTAGATTGATCGTTTTCCCCGCCGGTCAAAACCATCATCATGATTACCCGCTCGTCATGAAAGTGTTTGAATGGCGGACGCTCTTTTCGGTTTTGCTGCTAGGTGGTCTTGTCTGGCTTGCCGTGGCCTGTTTCAAGAAACACAAGCTGGTGACTTTCTGCATCGGCTGGTTTTTTATTACAACATCTGTTGAGCTGATGACGGTTAGTTTTGTTCAACGTAAAATGATGGAAGAGCATTGGCTGTACTTGCCGATGGTCGGGGTGTCTTTTTTGCCGGCATATCTTCTCGCCCGTGGCATAAAAACCATGCGGGTTTACCGGGTGGTCATGACGGGCGCCATCGTCATTTTATGTTTTTTATCTTATCAGCGGAACTATGTCTGGCAGACAGAAATTGCTTTTTGGCTGGATGTTTATAAGAAGTCTCCCCGGCACATCGCGTCTTTTATCGGACTGGGGCAGTCCTATCAGCACAAGGATCAATTGCGTCAGGCCGAAAAGGTCTACCAGGAAGCCCTGCAATTTCATCCGCGCTCAAAAGTGATCTTAAATAATCTGGGAGTCGTTCTGGCTAAGCGGGGCAAGGAAGACCACGCGGTGAAAGTTTTTCATCAGATTATTGAAATAAGTCCGACGTTTATGAATCCATATAACAATATCGCGTTTATTTATTATAACCAGCGGGAATATGAAAAAGCGATCGTGTATTACCGCCAGTATCTCAATGTCAAGGATTATAATCCCCGGGCGTATGAATATTACGGTAAAAGTTTGGTCGCTGTTCATGCTTATCCGGACGCGATGCGGCCCTTGAAGAAGGCGTTAAAATTATATGAGCGGAACAAGGACAGCCGGAAGGTTGAGGAAATAAAAAAATTGTTGTCGAGCATTCCCTGGGATTAGTCCGTCCTGGAAAAAAAGTGAAAAAAGATTGCGAGGATAACAGATGAATGACTTAATACCAAATCCGCTCACTTCAGCCCGAATAGGCAAAGGCCGGCAAAATGACATTTTCAGAGTTGACCCCTGAGCGGAACTCATGTAAAATGGGGCAATTCTTTAGTTTAGAAAATGGTTAAAAACAGGGGAAAAATGAAAAAAAGAATCAAAATCGACAGCGTGATTGTTTTTTTATGCGTGATTGCGACCGGGATTTTCTGCGTGAATAAGCGGATCTATTTTATCATTCCTCCTGTTGATAATGCCTTAGATTTTTTGGGCGTTTTGTGCCTGTTGAAGGGCGTTTTGCTCAGGATGATGGGACGGGGGTATAAAAAGAAATTATCAAAAAAAAGCGCGGACTTAGTGACGAGTGGCTTGTATCAAGTGACGCGCAATCCGATGTATTTGGGAAGTTTTTACATCGGGGCCGGTTTTGTTTTTATGGTCTGGCCGTGGTGGTCGTTCCCTTTGTTTGTCTACCTGTTTTATATCCGGTTTAAGATTCAGGTTGAAAAAGAGGAGTCTTATTTAAGCAAGCGTTTTGGCCAGGCCTACAAAGAGTACTGCGAAACAACACCGCGTATTTTTCCGGACATTCAAGGCCTGAAAAAGGTGAATTTGCAGGAAGTTGTCGATTGGAAAGTCGCTTTTAGCACAAAGGAGAAAAGAGGTTTGTTTTTTTTGCCTTTGTTCGCGGTCCTGCTTGAGACCGCTCAGGAACAATCGGTCTTTGGGACCATTGATATCGGCGCAACCCTGGATGTGTGGTTGAGCGGTTTAATCTTTTTTATTATCTGGTTTTTGTTTATTTATTTCTATTACAACACAAAATAATGTCTGAACTGCGTAATATCTATAAAATTATTTCTAATAAAAAAGTTTGTCCTCGTTTTTACCATCTTAAAATCGAGGCTCCGAAACTTGTTAAGAATGTTCGTCCGGGTCAATTTATTCATATCCGCGTTCGGGACTCGGTTGAGCCTTTTTTCCGCCGGCCCTTTTGTGTCTACCGGGCGCAGGATTCGATCGATATTTTATATGAAGTCGTCGGTAAAGGCACAGCCTTGCTGTCCGCAAAAAAGAAAAATGATCAGCTGGATATTTTAGGGCCGTTGGGGAACACGTTTTCCATGCCGCCTGAGGGTGTGCAAACCGTTGTGATGATCGCGGGCGGAATCGGTGTCGCGCCGTTTCTGTTTTTGACGGACCAATTAAAGACGCGCCCGGTTCATTTGATTTTACTTTATGGCGGACGGACAAAAGAGCACATTTTTTCTTTAGCTCCGTTTAAAAAGAACGGCTGCAAAATTTATACAGCGACAGATGACGGTTCGGTCGGGGTGCGGGGGCGCGTGTCTGAATTGTTTTTTCATGTTCCCAAAGATTCCCGAGGAACATGGATTTACACGTGCGGGCCAAAACCGATGATGGCGTCGGCTCAACAATTTGCGCAGGAACATCAAATCAATGGAGAAGCGTCCTGTGAGGAAGTGATGGCCTGTGGCCTCGGGGCGTGCCTTGGTTGCGCGACCAAAACAAAAGAGGGATATAAAACAGTTTGTTATGACGGTCCGGTTTTTGATTTGAACGAATTGGTTTTTTGAACACAAAGGAGTTGAGCCATGCATATTTATTTTGTTTATATTCTGATCGGTTTGTTTACGGGTTTTATCAGTGGATGTGTTGGCATTGGCGGAGGGGCGGTCATGGTCCCGATATTTGTCCTTTTATTCGGGCTCTCACAGCACCAGGCCCAGGGAACATCCTTAGCGGTTATGGCTTTACCTATATTCTGGCTGGCGGCATGGCGTTATTATTCGGAGGGAAATGTGGATGTGTCTATGGCGATCTTTGTCGCGATCGGACTTGTTTTTGGGGCTTTGTTGGGCGCGAACACTGTCCAGGGAGTTCAACCCGTTGTCTTGCGGCGTATCTTTGCTGTTGTCTTGATTCTTGTTGCCATAAAAATGTTATTAATTAAATAGGACAATCAAATAAATGAATTTAAATGTATCCATCGGATCGATCGTCTTTGACAATCCTGTAACGGTTGCCTCCGGGACGTTTTCCGCCGCTGAAAAATTTTACGGGTTAAAAGGTTGGAAAAGGCTCGGGGCCATTGTTCCAAAGACGATCACATTGCACGCGCGGGAAGGTAATCCTCCTCCACGGATCTGGGAAACTCCGGCGGGTATGATCAACGCGATCGGTCTTGAAAATGCCGGCACAAAAGCATTTATCACGGATAAATTGCCGGGCCTGGCGAGCATCGGCCGTCCCTTGATCATCAGTGTTCTGGGGTACTCTGTTGAAGAGTTTCAATCCATTGTGGAATTATTGGCGGGTTCGCCTGAGATCGTCGCCATTGAATTAAATTTGTCCTGTCCGAACTTAAAACAAAAGAAACTTGTCGCTCAGGACCCGCAAGCCGCTCAGCAGATTGTTGCAGCGGTCAAGCGGATCAGCTCGAAACCGATGATCGCGAAGTTGTCGCCGAATGTGACCGATATTACGGAAATTGCTCAAGCTGTTGAGGCCGCCGGCGCGGATGCCATCAGCCTGGTGAATACCTTCAGCGCCATGGCGATCGACATTCATAAGCAAAAACCTGTCCTGGGCAATATAACCGGAGGTCTGAGCGGGCCAGCGATCAGGCCGATTGCGGTTTGCATGGTGTATCAAACATATAAAAAAGTGAATATTCCCATCATTGGTATGGGTGGGATTATGACGGCCGGGGATGCCATTGAATTTATTCTCGCAGGAGCGACAATGGTCGCTGTCGGAACAGCAAATTTCATCCAGCCGCAAGTTCCGCTGGATGTTTTAAACGGTATCAGGCAATATATGAAGGACCGGAAAATAGCGGATGTGAAGGATTTGATCGGCGCGGCTCATCGAGCGTGATCGGACCCGGACCGTGCCTGCCGCAGTCGGGAACAATCCGGGGGAATAATATATGGATACATTGTATAAGGACGAAACAGGATGACAGAAAAAAATCGTGGTCAATTAATTGTTGCCCTGGATGTGGACACGTTTGAGGAAGCGCGTCAAATCGTCGCGACTTTAACAGATAAGGTCCATATTTATAAGGTCGGGAGCCAATTGTTTACAGCCTGCGGTCCGGCGATTGTGCGGCATCTTCAGGCCCTGGGAAAGAACGTTTTTTTAGACTTGAAATTTCATGATATTCCCAATACGGTTGCCCAGGCTGTTAAGAATGTTGTCCGCCTCAATATTCCTGTTTTTGAAAAAAATGAACAGGACAAACGCCCCGGCGCATCTTTCGGCGCGGTCATTTTGTGCACATTGCACACTTCCGGCGGTCAGGAGATGTTAAGCCTGGCTGCTCAAATAGCTACCAAAGAAGCTGAGGCCGCTCAAGTTATGAAACCGAAGCTTGTAGGCGTAACGGTCTTGACAAGTGAGGCAAACAAAGCTAATATACGTGATATTGTTTTCCAGAGAGCTCAAGAGGCTCAAGCCTCCGGCTTGGATGGAATCGTTGCTTCCGGTCAGGAAGCGTCATTTATTCGCCAAAAATTAGGTGAAGATTTTATTATTATTACTCCCGGAATCCGGCCTCCTGGCAGTGCTGTTGGAGACCAGACGCGGGTGACAACACCATCTGAAGCCGTTCAAAATGGAAGTGATTTTTTGGTCGTTGGCCGGCCGGTTGTGAAAGCGGAAAATCCCTCGTTAGCGGCAGAATCGATTTTGCAAGAAATCAAACAGGCTAAAGACTCAAGGCCGTAATACCAATTCCATTAAATAATTACCAAAACCGATTCTGTTTTTCTCGACGCTAAGGTAAGAATATCAGAATTGAAAGAGAACAATTCATTAATGGATTTGGTCTGACATTGATGTCATGTCTTTTTGTTGGTGCTGCCTTCTCGTTACGATTCCAATTGCATTTACCGGGTAATCAAATATGCCCTAACAGTCTTTAGACTTTTTTTATTACGTCAAAACGTTTTGAATCCAATATTTGTTCCGAGGAACAATTTCAAGGAGGATCATTATGGCCCAACAAATACAGCAATTGATTGACCGGATCAAGGAAGAAGGCGTGCATGCCGCCGAACAAAAGGCCGTCCAATTAGAAAAGGAATCACAGCAACAGGCGCGTCAAATCATCGAAGATGCCCGCAACCAGGCTGAAAAAATGATTGCCGATGCCCGGGAAGATATCGAAAAATTGCAGCAGGCCAGCCATATGGCCCTGCAGCAGTCTGCGCGGGATATGCTGCTCACGCTGAAAAAAGAACTGCAAGCCGTCCTGCAGCATATTGTGGCCAGGGATGTGCGGGATACGCTGTCGGTTGAAAACATGATGCGGGTGATTCAATCTCTTGTCGAAAGCGAAAGCGCCCAAGCCCAGGGTGAGATTGAATTGGTATTAAATGAATCCGATGTGAAGGCCTTAAAAGACGGTTTCCTGGCCAGGTTGCAGAAAGAGATCAAGAACAATATCGTGATCAAGTCAGCCGATGATATTCATAAAGGGTTTAACATCAGTTTTGATCAGGGGCGGTCCAGTTTTGATTTTTCTGATGAAAGTTTGGCGGAATATTTAGGCGCGTTTTTAAACAACCAACTGGCCCTGATCATTAAAGAATCGATGGAGAAATAATTTTATTACATTATGGGACGATCTTATTATTATTTTGTAGCCACATTACCAATGATCCGGTTTGACGACAAAATGCCGATGTCCGTCGAGGATTATTTGCTGGATTGCCAGCGTTTGTTGACGCCCGGAGATTTCCGGGTGGCCAACGGGCTTGTATCCGGGGATTTTGAAGCGGCCTTCAAGGGCAATGCCTTTGTCCGGAAATGGATGAATTTTGAGGGGTGTTTTCGTAATGAAATCGCCTGGTACCGTTCGGAAAAATATCATAAAAATTTGGATGTTTTAAGAGGAGAGCCGCCTTGCGATATGACGATTGTCGGAATCATTGAGCAGGCCGATGAGGCAGAGAATTTATTGGAAGCGGAGAAGATTATCGATCAAGCTAAATGGCATTTTTTAGATCAGGAAGACAGCCGGTATCAATTCACTTTTGAAAATATTATTATTTTCGGGCTCAAGTTAAAAATTGTGGAGCGCTATCAGGCGATTTATTCTGAGCGAGGCCCCCAACGCTTGCGGGATTTGCGGGATATCGTGTTGTCAGACATGATTCTGAAATGACTGTGTTGGATGGTGAACCGACAGCCATCATCGAAAAGAATTAGATCAAAAATAAATAGTGCAATCATTTAGGTTTTTTAAACCTTGAGCGTTAAAGGTTATACCAAGTCCATTCATTCATTGTTCTATTTCAATTCTGAAAAGCAGAAATCAGAAGAATTATTTATTGGATTTGGCCTCGCTATTTGTGCAATTGTTTAATGGAGTGAATTCCTCTGAGCTGCCTCGTAGATCTGCTGCGAGGAGATTCACTGGAATTGGTATTAGATGTCAGATAAAAGGAGATCCCAGTGTCAGAGAAAATACGTAAAGGAAGTGTCTTTGGAGTTAACGGTAACATGGTTACTGTTAATTTTGATGAACATGTCATGCAAAATGAAGTGGCCTATATCATTGTTGGCAACGAAAGGCTGAAAGCGGAAGTGATCCGTGTGCGCGGAAAGAACGCGGAGTTGCAGCTGTTTGAGGATTCTGTCGGCGTAAAAATTGGTATGCCCGTTGAGTTTACGGCGAATTTGTTAAGCGTGGATCTGGGCCCGGGACTTCTGGGGAGCGTGGTCGATGGTTTACAGAACCCGCTGTACCCTTTAGCGGAAAAGTTCGGGTTTTTTCTTAAACGCGGGGCTTATATGGACGTTTTGAATTATGAAAATGAATGGGAATTTACACCGGGTGTCAAAGCCGGTATAAAAGTGCGTTCCGGGGATATGCTCGGAACGGTCCCTGAGAATATGTTCAAACACCGTATTATGGTGCCGTTTAATTTGTCAGACGAGTACACGGTGGCTTCTGTCGCGGCGAAAGGAAAATATAAAATAAAGGATGAGATCGCGGTGATCAAGGACGCGGCTGGAAAAGAGCACAGGGTCACCATGGTCCAAATGTGGCCGATCAAAGTCCCGATCAAAGCCTATGCCCAAAAATTAAAACCGGTTGACCCGCTGATCACAAAGATTCGTATTATCGACACGCTCGTACCCGTTTGTGTGGGCGGAACGTTTTGTACCCCCGGCCCTTTCGGGGCGGGAAAGACCGTTTTGCAGCACTTGCTCAGCCGGCACGCTGAAGTGGATGTGGTCGTTATCGCGGCCTGCGGGGAACGCGCCGGTGAGGTCGTCGAATTGTTAGAAGAGTTTCCTGAATTGATTGACCCTCGCACGCAACGCAGTTTGATGGAGCGCACCATTATTATTTGTAACACAAGTTCCATGCCGGTCGCGGCCCGTGAATCCAGCGTTTATACGGCGGTGACATTAGCCGAATATTACCGCCAGATGGGGCTTAATGTCTTATTGCTCGCTGATTCAACTTCCCGTTGGGCGCAGGCCATGCGTGAGATGTCCGGCCGTTTAGAAGAAATTCCCGGCGAAGAAGCCTTTCCCGCTTATTTGGAATCCCGCATCGCGTCTTTTTATGAACGCGCCGGATTGGTTCAGTTGCGCGACGGGACCATCGGGTCGGTCACCATCGGCGGAACGGTCAGCCCGGCGGGCGGAAATTTTGAGGAACCGGTAACGCAGGCAACGTTGAAGGTTGTCGGGGCTTTTCACGGCTTATCGCGTGACCGGGCCAATGCCCGCAAGTACCCGTCGATCGATCCGTTGGAGAGTTGGAGCAAATATACCAGTTTTATTGAAGATGACAAGGTGAATCTGGGCCGCGATATTTTACGGCGCAGTTCAGATGTTGAGCGCATGATGAAGGTTATCGGAGAAGAGGGCACGTCGATGGATGAATTTGTGGACTATTTGAAAGGTGAATTTTTTGATGATGTTTATCTTCAGCAAAACGCGTTTGATAAGATCGACGAGGCCACGACGGTCGAGCGGCAAAAATATGTTCTTGAACGGATAGAATCTGTGCTGGATAAAAAATTTGATTTTGAAAAAAAAGATGAGGCCCGGGGATTTTTTCAACGGTTAAGACAGGATTTTATAACCTGGAACGCGATGGCCATTGATTCAGAAGAATTTAAGGCCAAAGAACAGGACATTAAACAAAGGATAGGATAACTCGAAACGAGCCGGCTGTTTCAAACAGGACCGCGGGCGCAAAAAGGACGATACGATGAAAAAAGTATATAGTGATATTATTCAGATTGCCGGTGATGTTATTACCGTTGAAGCCGAGGATGTCGGTTACCGGGAAATTGCCGAGGTGCGCACGGCGCACGGCACGTCTCTCGCGCAGGTTATCCGGCTTGAGGGCAAGCGCGTTTCTCTGCAGGTCCTGTCCGGCAGCCGGGGCGTTTCGACCAACGATAAGATCCGTTTTCTCAGGCGTCCTCTGCAGGTGTCCTGCTCGGATAATTTGTTGGGCCGCGTGTTTACCGGAAGCGGGCAGCCCCGTGACAATGGTCCGGACTTAACGGACAATATGATTGATCTGGGCGGCCCGTCGGTCAATCCGGCCAAACGTGTTATTCCTAAAAACATGATCCGGACCGGTATCCCGATGATCGATATCTTTAATTCTTTAGTCGAGTCGCAAAAATTGCCGATTTTTTCCGTTGCCGGTGAGCCTTATAACGAGCTATTGGCCCGCATCGCCATGCAGGCCGAAGTGGATATGATCATCCTCGGCGGAATGGGGCTGAAATACGACGACTATTTGTTTTTCCGCGACACATTAGAGGAACACGGGGCCTTATCGCATTCGATCCTTTTTATTCACACGGCGTCTGACCCGACGGTTGAATGTCTGTTCGTGCCGGATATGTGCCTGGCGGTGGCTGAAAAATTCGCCCTGCAGGGCAAGAAGGTGCTGGTTTTGCTGACGGACATGACCAACTTTGCCGATTCCCTCAAAGAGATCGCGATCACCATGGAGCAGATCCCCTCGAACCGTGGCTATCCCGGCGATTTGTACAGCCAGTTAGCGGCGCGTTATGAGAAAGCTGTTGATTTCAGGGGCGCGGGATCAATTACAATTTTAGCGGTAACGACCATGCCCGGGGATGATGTCACACATCCGGTCCCTGACAACACAGGCTATATCACCGAGGGGCAGTTTTATTTACGCGGTGGACACATCGAGCCGTTCGGGAGTTTAAGCCGCTTAAAACAGCAGGTCAATGGAAAGACCCGTTCCGACCACCGGGCCATTATGGACCGTATGATCCAGCTGTTTGCCGATTACCGGGAAGCCCTGGAAAAACGGTCGATGGGTTTTGAGATGAGCAGTTGGGATAACAAACTGCTGGAATACGGCCGCCGTTTTGAAACCGAGCTGATGGCCTTATCCGTCAATATCCCTCTGGAAAAGGCCCTGGACCGCGGGTGGCAGATCCTGTCGGATATTTTTGACTCGACGGAGATCGGGATGAAAGAATCATTAGTCAAGGAATATTGGCCGGCGAAAGTCGGGAGCGCGGAATAGAGATTTTTGAAGAGTGTCTTGAAATAGATGTTCAGGACCGGGCGCGGTAAAATTTTTTTTTGTTTCGTCGTCGGTATCTCGTCGGGTGTGAGCCTTTGGGATACGAATATCATTGAGGTTGTTATTATGGCAAAAATTAAACTGACAAAAGGGGAATTAAAAAAGCAGCGGGACGCGCTCAAGCAATTTGAGCACTATTTGCCGACTTTGCAGTTAAAGAAGCAGCAGCTGCAGGTCAAAATTCTCGAAGTCAATAAAGCGCTGCAGCAACGCCAGGTTGTTTTAGCCGGTAAGCTGAAGGACATTGAACCCTGGGCCGGATTATTGGCTGATCCGCAGTTGTTGTCCACCAAAGGGGTGGACCCTGAAAAATATGACGACACCTGGGCTGCCCTGCGGCAATGGATTCAGCCGCAAGACGTGCGCACGCGAAATATCAACATCGCCGGGGCGAATGTGCCCTTGTTTGAAGACGTTATTTTTGCCCAACCCGAATATGACCTCTGGCATACGCCTTTCTGGTTTGATAAAGGTCTGCGGGATTTACGTGAGATGGTGTCGCTTCTGGTCGAAGTTCAGCTGTTAAAAAAACAGAAAGAGTTGTTGGCCAGGGAACTGCGGGTGACGACCCAAAGGGTGAATTTGTTTGAAAAAATTAAAATCCCCGAATGCCAGGAGAACATCCGCCGCGTTCGGATCTATCTCGGCGATCAGCAGGCTAATGCCGTCGGTATCGGCAAGGTCGCCAAGAAAAAAATTGAAGCGAAATTGATGCAGCCGGCGTGATGCTGTTAAGGAAGATGACATGATTGTCCCGATGAAGAAAATTTTTATGGTGACGCAAAAGAAAGATATGGTTTCCGCCCTGGAAAAATTGCGGGACCTCGGGCTCGTGCACGTCGAGCACCTGGCATCCCTGGGCGGAGAACGCCTGGGCGAGTTAAAGGACCAGGCGGCCTTATTGTCACGGGTCATTGCTGTTTTATCCTCAAAGGAATATCATTCGAAAAAGGTGAAACAATCAAGTTTGACAGAATGGGAACTTGAAGCGGAAAAGATTATCGATTGGCTGGCGCAGATCGGTCAGTTAAAGGAAGGCTTGATCAAACAGCAGGTCATTATTTCACATTGGGAACCCTGGGGCGATTTTAATCCGCGGGATTTGGTTGAATTAAATCAAAAGGGCGTGCGCGTGTGTTTGTGTGAATTGCCCACGGAAGACATGCATGAATTGCCGCATGAGTTTATGATGCGGTCTGTCTACCGGGTGGGGAAGAATTCGCGCTGTTTGGCCGTTTGTTCGGACCCGGATACCCCCTGGCCTTTTGAACAGATCCCGTTGCCGCCGGAGGGCATTGTGCGTATGCGGGGCCAACAGGACCAGGCGTGTTATGACATAGGTGAAATCAAAGGGAAGATCGCGGACGCCGTGCAATATTTAGACGCCTTTAAATCGACGTTAAAAGCAATACAGGACGCGTTGCGTTTTGAAGAGGTGTCGGCTGGTACGCGAAAAGCGGAGACACTGTCCGTGTTAAAAGGATTTGTGCCCGTCGCAAGCGTCGATCAATTAGAAAAAAAGGCGGCGGCTGAACAATGGGGCCTTGTTGTCGAGGACCCCGACGATAGGGACCAGGTCCCGACCCTGCTCAAGAATCCGAAGTGGGTGGAGATGATTAAACCTGTATTCGGCATGATTGAAATTATGCCCGGTTACGCGGAGGTTGATATCAGCGCGTTTTTTCTTGTTTTTTTCTCTGTCTTTTTTGGCATTTTAATCGGTGACGCCGGGTATGGCCTGCTCTTTATGCTGGGGACTTTGATTGTTCATCTGAAATTGAAGAATAAAGTTAAAGATCATAATCCGTTCATATTGATGTATGTGCTGAGCCTTTGCGCTGTTGCCTGGGGTGTGTTAACGGGAACATTTTTTGGACAGCAATGGCTGGAACATAAATTGAACCCGATGGTCCCGTGGTTGACCAAACAGGAAAATGTTCAACTGCTTTGTTTTTTTATCGGAGGCATTCATTTGAGTATCGCGCATATCTGGCGGATGATATTAAAGTTTCCTTCCGCGTCTTTTATCGGTGAGATTGGTTGGATCAGTATGCTGTGGTTTATGTTTTTTCTTTCAAAAACATTGGTGTTAGGGCATCCGTTTCCATCAGCCAGCAATGTTCTGGGGATTGGCGGCGCGGTCTTAATTGTCTTTTTTACAAAGCCCAATATAAACCCCTTAAAAGCTATCGGGCCGGGGATGGGTGAGATTGCTCTGAACGGTATTAACAGCTTCACGGATATTGTTTCGTATATTCGTTTATTTGCTGTTGGACTCGCTTCCGTTGCTGTCGCGGACGCTTTTAACAGTATGGCCCTGGAGATCGGCTTTGGTTCTTTCTTTATTGGCCTGGGCTCCGCGCTTATTCTGGTTGTCGGGCATGGTTTTAATATTGTCCTGGGCGCGATGTCGATTCTTGTTCATGGTTTGCGGTTGAATGTTCTTGAGTTTTCCGGACACTTAAATATCGAATGGGCTGGACAGAAGTTTAATCCTTTTCAACGATTGAAGAATGTTTCTGAGTAATAATACCCATTCCATTAAACCGAAATAATATCTAAGTTAAATCAAGTCTTTTTATTAAATATTTTTTGT
>JAIORP010000068.1 GCA_021108075.1 Candidatus Omnitrophota bacterium
GATCAATTTGTTCTTTGATAATCTATTTTTTCTCTTTACTCTTTATAGGATGTCTTTAGTTAAGGTGTTGATCCATTCCAACCCTTTTAGGAAAGTCTATCAAGAGTTAGCCCGCGAGGGGGTCTTAATTATTATCAAATCATTTTTAAGGGACTTTTTTAGTGCTCCAAATCTGTGCTCAAAAAAGACTAGTTTCTATAAATTTATACTATAAGTGCAAATAACTACATATTTAGTAATTATTAGCATTTATATTGTATTTTTAATAAATATGTAGTATATTATAAGTGTAAATAAATACAGTATTTGTCATTTATCATGGAGATAATATATGGAAAAACAAGGATTATCTGGCTTAAGCACGCAAGAACGAAAAATAATCAGTCATTTTTCTGCATTAGAACAAGACATTATTAATGCAGAAAAATTGATTGAATTTCATCCTTGTAAGCGCGCAACAGCTAATCAAATTTTAAGGAGATTGGCTCTAAAAGGCTGGCTACAACGACTAAAATACGGGACGTATGTAATTGTTCCGTTAACATCAACAACAGCAACACCTGCAATTGAAAATGCATGGTCATTAGCTATGGATCTTTTTAAGCCTGCATATATATCTGGATGGTCAGCCGCGGAACACTGGAATTTAACTGAGCAAATATTTAATAGCATTTCTGTTTCAACATTGTCACCTCAAAGGGAAAGTGTTCAGCTACTGGGCAATATTAAATTTCGAACTAAAATACTTGAAAAAGAACAATTTTTCGGTATAAAGAAAATATGGTTTGGTAGCAAAGCTGTTGAAATTGCTGACCCAAGTCGAATGTTGATAGATATTTTAGATTTACCACGTTTCGGTGGTGGTGGTAGACATATGGTCGATATTGTCAGGCAATATTGGCAAGCAGATGTACGTAATCCAGATTTACTTTTGGAGTATGCTTTACGCTATAAACGTGGAGTTGTCTTTAAACGACTTGGATTTCTTGCAGAAAGTTTAAAAGCCCCAATATCTGAAGAATGGCTTAACACATGCCATATCAATATATCAAAAGGTATATCTTATCTTGATCCTGATGGCTCCCAAAAAGGTAAAATAATCAGCAAGTGGAATTTAAAAATTAATCTACCAGGTATAAGTTGCGATGATAACAAAAGCTGAAATACTTGGATTAGCAGGCAATTGCTCACTCCAGCCCACAACCGTTCAAAAAGATTACGTACTAGGTTGGGTGCTTAGAGCAATATCAAATAATTCATATCTTTCGAAATGGGTATTCAAAGGAGGCACTTGTTTAAAAAAATGTTATTTCGAAACCTATCGATTTTCTGAAGATCTTGATTTCACAGTACCCTCGGACCATACTATTAGCAGTAAACGAATAAATGAATATCTTGAAGATGCCATAAGTTGGATTGAGGAAAATTCAGGTTTAACTTTCCCGAGACAAGATTGGAAAGTTGATGAATATGAAAATCCTCGAAAGAAGATTTCATTCCAAGTGAAAATCTCGTACAGTGGACCTCTTAGAGGTGCACCAAAATCACTTCCTAGGATCAAATTTGATATTACTCAAGATGAGCGGCTAGTGGATACACCCCAACTTCGAAAGATACACCACAGCTTTTCAGATGAGTTTAGCCCTGTTCCTCAAATACTATCTTATTCTATAGATGAAATTCTTGCGGAAAAATCACGAGCTTTATTCGAAAGAAATGGGCGAGCACGTGATGTTTACGATGTAATAAATATTAGTCGAAATTTTAGAGAAAAGATTAATCCAGAAAATGCAAAAAATATTGCTATAGCTAAATTTAAATTTAAAGAACTTGCTTTACCGACTGTACACCAAATATTAGGTTCAATTGATAAAGAGACTTTAAGGGCTAATTGGGAGCATCAGTTAGCTCATCAAATAAGCAATTTGCCACCAGTTGAAAAATTTATTGATGAGTTAGAAGACGCTATCGCATGGTGGTTAAAGCCAGAAACCGCAAAACCAGCACTTAAACCCATACCTAAGGCAATTGGACAAAGAGTTCCACGCAGATTTTTCCCAACTACAGGTATTCAAACTGGGACAGGATTGGCACTGGATACAATACGGCGAGCAGCACACAACAGACAATGTGTGCTGATATCGTATCATGGCCACAATAGATTAGTGGAACCATATTCTCTAAGATACCCAACGACAGGCAATGAGCTCTTGTATGTTTGTGAAATTGAAAAAGATGGCATGCTATCCAACAAAATGTATCACCCAACTGCTTATAAAACCCATGAAATTGACTCAGCATCTATTTCAAATAAAACATTCACGCCTAATTGGGAAGTTGAACTATAGTATTATGAAACGAATCTTTAAAAAAATAATGACTTATAACACCTATAAGGCCCCGCATGTCAAGCGAAAAGACTTCCCCGTCGAAGATTTCCAGTAATCTTTTAGAGTTGTAAGAATAAAATTATTTCATCGTTTTTGTTTTGATTTTATTTCAGATTGCAGGCTATTAACAGGCTAAAGTGCCTGTTTGATTTAAAATACACAGATACATTTGTTTTGCATGGAGATCGATTCCACAGTAAAATGAATGCTGTTTGGTGTAAGCCCATAAGGCCTCCTTTAGTTGAGGTGTTGGTTCATTCCAACCCTTTTAGGAAAGTCTATCAAGAGTTAGCCCGCGAGGGGGTCTTAATTATTATCAAGCTCTTTCAGCGGATCGCAAAAAATTCGTGCCCGCTGAAGAGCGCGTTAGGCCAAAATAAAAAAGGAGGGGCTATGAAAAGGATAGTAACTTTCGTATTAGTTGTAATTATTACGTGTGCTGCCACGAATATCTCGTTTGCGAAAGAACCTGGTGAATTTATTGAGAAGTTTTTTATCCAGATCAAAGCAGGAGAAATAGACGAAGCCTATGATAATCTTTTCGCAGGCTCTGGAATTCCAAAGATGAAGCCACAGGCTGTAGAGATGATCAAAATGCAAACAGCAAGCGGTTTACCGATGTATGGAAAAATCATAGAATTTGAAAAGGTAAGAGAAGAAAAATTTGGAACATCAATTATCAGATTCGTTTACATCCTGAAAAGCGAAAAAGCACCACTGATTTGGGAATTCTACTTTTACAAACCTACATCAAATTGGTTTCTAGCGAACATTTTATTCAACGATCAATTTCAACTTCTAGATAGTAAAAAATGATAAATAATTTTGCCTAACAATCGAGCGGATTTTTCCCGCAGCTTCGCTGCTCCAAAAATCGCTCATTTTGACCGTTAGGAGATAATTGATATGAAAAAACAGATTTATCTTATTTTTATTGGAATGATAGCAGTTTGTGTTTTGACTTCAAAAGTTTTTAGCCAACAGCGAAATATCGATACTCAAGGCCAAAGCATTAATATTGATTTAAATGAAGCTCAAAAGGTTGCCGAAGAGTATATTAACTTATTAAAAGAAAAAAGGTATGAAGAGGCTTTCGATATGGTTCAGCACCCTGTTGATCATGACGAATCGGATAAAGAAACAAATCTTAAAGCTATCAAATTATTCTATGAGGAATTTGGGAATATAATCGACTGTGAATATAAGAGTAATCAGTGGCATAAACCCTTGTTTTCTAAACACTGGCCTCCTGATAAGGTACCATTTGTAGATAAGCCGGAAGAGAGAAAAGAACCTCCCTATCTTTCTTTAATTTATCAGATTCAATACGAAACTCTCAAGATGGATAAAGAAATTCAGTTATTTAAAGATGAGGGGGGTTTAAAGATTCAAAAGGCAAAGGATAAAGCCAGTTCACTTAAGGCAATACAAAAAATGATGAATTGGAGCAAGAGGCTTCCGACAAAGTCAAATAAGGTCGAAGATAACAAGCAAAAGATATTAGAAATGCCTGAGAAAATGGAAAATGATAAAACTATAAAATAAAAGCTCCGAATAATTTTATCCAACGGACATTTTCGCTGCGCGAAAACGCCGCTGATACCAATGTGATATTTTGAATTGAAGGAAAACAAAACGAAAAGCAGAACATATTTATTAAGAATCAGTTATTGGGCTGGTGCAATTCTTGACGGGTTAATGGTAATTCCAATGCTTTTTTCCAAGGTCGGTGGAGTATTATTTGGCATACCGGACTTTAATCCGAGTGTAGAATACAAGTATGCAATGGGAGTGGGTGCTTCCTTAATGGCTGGCTGCCAATATTACTAATATGGGAAGATAGAAAGTCGATAGAACGAAAAGGTGTTCTTTTTATTACAGTATTTCCGGTTATTTTAGGGTTAGTAGTTGCTGGTATTTATGCAGTTGCCCAGAATTTTGTTTCGATAGAGAAAATGGTACCCACTTGGATTATACAAATATTGCTGACAACACTATTTACGTATAGCTTCTTTTCAGCAAAGGATGTCAAATAAAAAGACTCCTGTTGCGTTTATAATGATAGCTATAAACGAAAATATAACACCTATAAGGCCCCGCATGTCAAGGGAGAAGACTTCCCCTTCGAAGATTTCCAGTAATCTTTTAGAGTTGTAAGAATAAAATTATTTCATCGTTTTTGTTTTGGCTTCATTATAATAGCTAAAGATAAAAAATATTATTTAATGGACTTGGTATTATAGGAAAAAAATGAGAAAATTAATAATCCTTTTTATTTTGACACTACTGGTAATTTCAGTAAAAGCAATAGCTGAAGACAGAAAAGATGAAAAAATAGACACTTCAGTTATTCAAGGGATCGATCTTGAAATAACACTTTTTGAATCCATCGAAAAGGTGAAAGAATATATAGAAAAAAATAATTTAAAATTTGAAGGAATGTATCTTCACGGTGTCACATTTCAATATATAAAAGGACATCCGAAAAAAGGTTTTTGTTGGCATTACGCATGGAACTACAAAAAACCCAGAATGGGAGGAGAAATAAGTATATTCCATTATATGGATGGAACCATTATCGTCCAGCATCATGGCCCATAATAATAAAACCCTGTAACCGGTCACTACAGTTGACCGAAACCCGCGCCCGACTTTCTTGGCCACGTCTTCCGGAAGCTGAGTTCTAATGTTAGAGGCGGAATGTAAAATAGTATTCCTTAAAAAAAGGAGGTAGAGATGGCGAGATACACAATTTCAGATTTTGTGAACACCACGCAACAAAAAGATAGGGGTGAAGGCCTTTTCGAGCTGGAGGGCAACCGGCTACTTGAGATTAATTTGGATGGAAAAGTGTGGACAAAATCAGGATCAATGGTTGCCTACCGTGGAAATATTAAATTTGTCAGAGAAGGCATCCTTGAAGACGGGATAGGAAAACTCCTGAAAAGATCTCTAACAGGCGAAGGCACAAGATTAACGAAAGCTGAAGGACAAGGTTCTCTCTATCTTGCTGATTCAGGAAAAAAGATATCCATACTTAATCTTCAGGGTGATTCAATTTTTGTTAACGGTAACGATATTCTCGCGTTTGAAGACAGCATTCAATGGGATATCAAGCTAATGAGAAAAGTTTCTGCGATACTTGCCGGAGGCTTATTTAATGTGAGATTAGAAGGTAATGGGATGATTGCGATAACGACACATTATGATCCCCTCACGCTGACAGTCAGTCCGGGAAATCCCGTGATAACAGATCCAAACGCAACCGTGGCCTGGTCAGGATCGTTATCACCTAAATTCAAAACAGATATTTCGTTTAAAACTTTTATCGGACGAGGAAGTGGTGAATCAATCCAGATGAAGTTTGAAGGGGAAGGATTTGTTGTTATACAACCGTATGAAGAAATTTATCTTCAGGCTGGAACAAGATAATTTTAGATTGCCTGAAATAAAAATCATCTAACAAATCAATCTACCGATTTTTTCCCGCCGCTTCGTTCCGGGAAAAAGTTGATGATTTCCGTCGTGTGCGCCGGGCGTGTTTGGGTGAAAGTCCCTGACCATGTGGATAGAGAAGAAGGTTAGCGAAACCCCGGGGGCGCAACCGTGAGGCTGGGCCTGGAGGAAGGGGCTAGCAAAATTGAAACTTACCGCGGGAGATTTTTTAGGGATGTGACGGGAAGGAAAAAAAGAAACAGAGTCGAGGCTTGCCCCTGAGTCACTGAAGGACGAGAGGTCAACCGATTGGAGGAGTCAAGAAGAATGAGAGAAACGGTGTTCATTTGCTGTGCGATAGGTTTCGTGGCCGTTGCCACTTTGCTCCACGGGGCTCCGGCTACAGCTCAATCGGAAATTGAAACAAGGTTGACGGGAACATGGCTCGGCGTTTCCGGTCATTGGGGAACGGAGAATCATGCTGAATTATATAGGTTTACATTTATGGCGAATCACGAGGTCAAGGTGACAATCGATAAAGAAACAATCACCGGAACCTATCGGATCGACATATCGAAAGAACCGTTTCAAATGGATTTCATTTTCGAGATCAAGGGCGGGAAGTTCACGCCCTTGACCATTTTTGATTTTCCGAAAGAGGATTCCCTCCGAATCGCTGAGTGGGATCCGAGTTTTCGTCGGAAGAGATTTCGACCCGGGATTACATTTATGAGAGAGGAATCCTCCAACCTCACCTTGCGCGGCACGAGGTGAGGCGCTCGTTACAGGAAAAAAATAAATGAAAATTATATTTGCAGTATCTTTATTGTTATACCAACTCCATTAATAAATTGTTCTATCTTAATTCTGAAAAGCGGAATTGATTTTGGTCATTATTTGATGGAATTGGTATCACATGACAGGTGCGTCAACTCGGACGTTTTCCGCGCCGCTTCGTTTTGGAAAAAACGTCGGTTATGCGTGCGTTTTGCTCGAGGAGTTAACAATGAATAGATGCTGGAAGCTGTTGCTCGTGTTCCTGGTCGTAACCCAATGCTCTTGCAGCAATCCATCCGAAACTCTGATTGAAGGCGGGTACGACGAAAAGGAAATGGATGCCGCGATCGCCTGTGCTCGTAACGAAGTCGAGTTTTTTATAGAGGCGCTGGCCAGGGGCAACGGAACAGACTTCGCCGTAAAGGCTCCCATTGAAGACAAAGGTGAAATTGAGCATTTTTGGTTGACCGGAGTCGTTTACCGCAAAGGTGAGTTTGAGGGCGTGATCGGAAATGACCCCGGGATAGTCGGCAACGTGAAATTTGGACAAACGTGGATAATCAAAAAGTCTGAGATTTCTGATTGGATGTTTATGCGTGAAGGCAAGATGCACGGCAACTACACCATGCGACCACTTCTGAAGACGCTATCGGAAGAGGAAGCTTCGCGGTATAGGGCCATTCTCGCGAATCCATGACGTTGCCGAACCATGCCTTTCATCCGGACGGGAACTCCGTCGCGTTTCGTTCCCGTCAGTGAAGGCCACGTTACTTTTTTTAAATACTAAACGAAAGGTACTAAATGAGTATTCCTATGCCTTCAGATGAATTTAAGAAAATGAAATGTCCGAAATGCGGCAAGGATATGTCACATGGCTACATTACAGGAAAAGGTATGTTCTGGTGGTCACAAAAAGAAAAAACAAAGACATTATTTAGGGCTAAATGGCTCAGAAAAAAGATAGATTGGTGGAATGCTCCTACTTTAGAAGCAGTAAGATGTGAAGAGTGTAAGATAGGACTATTTCGATATGATTATTGAATTATTAACAAAAAATATAATACCAAATTCATTAATAAATTGTTCTATCTTAATTCTGAAAAGCAGAATTGGTTTTGGTCATTATTCACTGGAATTGGTATAACAAGCCGGTTTATTGGACTGTTCTCGCCGCCTAGAAACGTCGTGCCCGACCGCTGATTTTTTTATCCGGCCTCAAGAATAATATGAAAAAGCAGCCAGACTTCAGACAGCTATTTTACGATTACTTCGGATCAAAACCAAAGAAGGTTAGATATTCAATTAGACATGACTCTAATCGATATCATGATCTGGAGGTTCCATTCCTCTATTCACAAAAAAGAGGATCAAACCGGTAAATTTAGCGGACCCAAAGAGCCGGGTCGCGGATTAATTCGTTCGTAAAGGAAGAGAGAATGAAACTGTTTCCAAGACAAACAACCGTGATTATGTCTCAGATGCCACCTGCCGACGTCTTGATGACGCTTCGAGAAAACACTCATACCGGTGGGTGGTTGCGATTCCGGAGGCCAAGTAAAATATTTCAAGGCAAGGTTGCCGAAACCTCTTTCTCGATCTCTAGAGTGATTACTGATTACCGGAATTCATTTGTTCCTGAAGTCACGGGTGAGGTCATGCCCGACGGTTCCGGATCTAGGGTTCATGTCACAATGGAGCTGTTGCCGTTCGTCAAGGCTTTCATGCGTTTTTGGTTTGGCTTTCTTTTTATCGTTGGCCTTAGTGTCCTCTTTGCAGCCATTACCTCCTTTGACGCCCGGAAGATGCCACTCGTCCTCATCCCTGTTGTGATGTGTGTCTTTGGTTATGCTCTAACGCATGGGGCATTCCGTTTTGAGTTGCCGAAAACAAAGAAAGTTTTTCTAGAACTACTCCAGGGAGAAGAGAGCTTGACTTCGATCACCAGCAAGAAGAATGGGAAGGGCTGAACAGTGTGTCAGAGTGAGTAAGTTATGAACCTGATAAATGAACGCAGCAGAAGAAGCGAATGGAGCTAAAAGTGTTACTCCCTTTGCCCATGGAAGATAAGGATGCGGTTCAAATAGCCCCGGAGGGGGATCTGAAAGTTTTCTTGTGAGACATGAAAGGGAAGCTCGGTGACGAAATTTTCAATAATTTGAAGAAGCCGCGCGAAAAGAGATTTTTTGGAAACATTGGTTTAAGTGGAAATTCCGTTTTGATATACTAGAGTTAATTCAATTAAAGACGGCTGCAAAACTAAACCACCTTGAACCGCCGTGCGCGAGGTCCGCTTGCCCGGTGGTGTGGCAGGGAAAGCCCGTGAGAACCTACCTATGCCGAGTATGTGCGGAAGTCATATTAGAAACCGGATGTTGAATAAGAGCAGATCATGAAAGTTGTTAATTTAACAGAAGAGTATGAGGGCAATTATTTTGTTTGTCTCGAAGATTGGTCAGATGAAATAAGGGAAGCTGGAAATCATAAAGAACACTGGCATCGAAAAATGAAAGATAAGGGCCTATGTGTTAAATTAGCCTTGAATGATAAGGAAAAACCGGTTGGCATGATTCAATATATCCCAATCGAATCCTCCTTTGTTGAAGGAAGTGAATTGTATTTTATTCTGTGCATCTGGGTCCACGGATATAAAAACAAGGGGGTCGGGAATTATCAGAAACAGGGGATAGGCAAGGCGTTAATAATGGCTGCGGAGGAGGACGTGAAAAAGAGAAGCGCGAAAGGGTTAGTTGCCTGGGGAATTCCTCTGCCAGTATTTATGAAAGCGTCCTGGTTTAAAAAACAAGGATATGTTCAAGTAGACAAAGAAGGCTTTTTAGGGCGGGTCCTATTGTGGAAACCATTTTCGGATGATGCTATTCCACCAAAATGGATTGAAGCCAAAAAAGAGTCCAAATTAGATCATAACAAGGTAACCGTAACGGGATTTATTAATGGGTGGTGCCCTGCTTACAATATGGTATTTGAACGGGCGAAGCGTGCTTCTTTAGAACTTGGAGACCAGGTTGTTTTTCATGAGATAAATACCTTTAATACGGAAGTGTTTGACGAATGGGGCATTTCTGACGCTTTATTCATTAATAGAAAAAAAGTTAATACAGGACCGCCTCCATCCTATAAGAAAATAAAAAAGAAAATAGCACAAGAATTAAAAAATGTATGAAAGCAGGAATTAATCAATGCTTTTGTGTGAAGCAGGCAATACTGAAAAATTTTTTACGGGAAAACCGCGCTTGATATAAGCCTGACTGGAAGAACGCGCTCCGGCAACAAAAAGCGCTGCTCCTTTGTCGCTTTGATTTTTGCCGCCGGTGATTTGCGGCGTGTGTTTTTACCGGGAAGATGTGATCGGTTTGAGTAAAATGATTATCGTTCAAAAAAATAAGCGCCTCAACAATTATGAGTTGTATCAGGAATTTTATAGAATGACCGGTCAGTTGTCCTGTGAATTTGTTAAAGTGCGCGGGCATCAGGCATCAAATCGAAAAGATGGCATTGATAGCCTTTTTACACTTGTGGATAGAGCTTCAAGAAATACGTTGAAAGCGGATAATCGGTGGCCTGTCGTTTTCAGCCGCTGAGGTCCTCGCGTTGAACGGGAAAAAAGGAGAAAAATGAAAATTAAATTTATTTGTATTCCGATTATCACGATAGGTATTTCCTTGTTTTCGTTGGTTACTTTTGCTAACGATTCGCAAACAGTGGCGGTAAAAGGTAATAGTGCTTTCGGTTTTGATTTATATCAAGAACTCAAAGATGAAGAAGGAAATTTATTTTTTTCACCCTATAGTATTTCCACAGCCCTTGCCATGACATATGCGGGTGCTCGAGGTCAAACTGAAAAAGAAATGGCTGAAGTTTTACATTTCTCTTTAGAACAGGAGCTGTTACATCCTTCATTTTCAAAACTTCAGTCACATCTGAATGCCGTTCAAAATAAAGGGCGCATTAAATTAAGCGTAGCCAATTCATTATGGGCCCAGGAAGGGTATCATTTTCTGGATACCTTTTTTGATCTGAATAAAAAGTACTATGGTGCTGGTTTGAATTTTGTTGATTTCGCGACAAAAACCGAAGACGCACGGAAAACCATAAATATCTGGGTGGAGAATAAAACACAGCAGAAAATTAAAGAATTAATCAAACCACCCATGATTGATTCACTTACATCATTGGTCCTCTGTAACGCGATTTATTTCAAGGGCGACTGGTTAAGCCGATTCGATAAAAAAAGAACAATGGATGCTGATTTTTATGTTTCTCCTGATGAAGTCATCAAGGTTCCCATGATGAGTCAGAAATCAAAATTTAAATTTAAAGATTTCGATGGCTTTAGCGCTATAGAGTTGCCGTATGAAGGCAATGATTTGTCTATGATTGTCTTTTTGCCTAAAGAAATTGGCGGCTTAGTAGAGTTTGAAAGCATCTTAATAAATGACAATGTGGAAAATTGGATAGACAAACTCTCTCATTCACCCGGGTCAGAAATATTCGTAAGTTTACCTAAATTTAAAACCACATGTGAGTTTGAATTAGCAGATGTACTTGCTGAAATGGGCATGCCGCATGCGTTTGCCGGCGCGGATTTTTCAGGAATGACCGGCCAAAAAGACCTTTTCATCAGTAAGGTTATTCACAAAGCTTTCGTGGATGTCAATGAAGAGGGCACAGAAGCTGCCGCGGCGACAGCGGTTGTTATGACAAGATGCATTAGCCGCCCCCTGACGTTTCGGGCCGATCACCCTTTTGTGTTCTTGATACGTGATAATATGACGGGGAGTATTTTATTTATTGGAAGGATTGTTGATCCAGTAAAATAAAGAGCGTGCAACACCTGTAATGTCCTCGTTGTCAGGAGAAAAGACTTATCCTTCGAAGATTTTCAATAATTTTTTAGGGTCATAAAGAAATTATTTTATCGTTTTTGTTTTGGCTTTGTTTCAAAAAGTTGGTTAAAAGGTCGGTAAAGCCTTGAGAGCACCAATTTTCCTTCATGCTTCGGCAGCTTCGCCGTCTGCGCAAGTCCGCTTGTTAGTGTATGTTATGTGTGTAATAATACCGATTCACTGCATTAAATAATGACCAAAACCGATTCTGTTTTTCAGAATTAAAATAGAACAATTTATTAATGGATTTGGTATAAATGCCAGCGGTTTATTCTTAAATATATGGTGTGTATATACTTATGCCATATTAAGTCATTGACGGTATTTAAAAAAAAGAGGAACGGGGGGATCGTTCCGTCAAAAATATTTGTGATATAATGATCAACGAGAAAACGGTTTTAACCGTCCTACTTAAAGGTGAATTTAATGATAGATCAGAACGAAAAAAAAGTTGTCATTTTTTTATTAATAACCATTTTATTGTTGGGAATGCTATGCTTATTTTTTAACGATCTTTTTTTCTTGATTTTAAGTGAGGATCATATTGTTGAGTCTATGACTTCAATCCTTTATCTTCTTAGTTCATGTTTTTTCCTTTTGCTGTTCCTGAAGTCGCGCAGAAAAATACATATAATTTTTTCTTTAATATTATTTATTTTTTGTCTTGAAGAGATAAGTTATGGCCAGAGGTTTTTTGGATATGAGACGCCTTTATTTATGTCTAAGATCAATGTCCAGGATGAAGTGAATATACACAATACAATATTTTTTAATTCTGAGATAATTTTTCATTTTTCTCTATTGGTATATTTTGTGTTTATTCCTTTGATGAATAGAAGCAGGATGAAGACTTTTTTTAAGAAAATTGGTTTGATTGTCCCGTCTATTTATTATTCCCCTTTTATGGGTGTATTTTTTTCTTTATTATGGATTGATTATATGCTTGGTAAAATTAACATAGAGGAAATTTCTGAGCTTATCGTCAGTTTGTTGTTTTTTTTTACTGCCTATTTTTCTTTTCGCGGATCTCGCTTAGAATATAGCAAAATAAGGAAAAGCGAGGATTAATTGCGGTGTGAAACAGAAAGCTCAGGAGAAGATTCGTTGTTTAAGTCTGTGGATGACCATAGCCGGAGAAAAGACGAAATAACCAGTGTCTGTCCGTGTATACCCAAAGCGAAGAAAGAAATATCATTTTAAAAAATATTTAAGTCCCACGTCGAGCATCTTTTCGTGAGTGGTTTTTTGATTGTGGCAATATGTGATGATTAACATCCATAGCAAAGCGATATGGTGCGCGGATCGGCGTTTTGTTGAAAAATGAGAAATCCTGATGGATAAAACAGTTCATATTTATCAAAATAAAGGATATGATATTGTGGACATTAAGAAGTCCCTTTATCACTATTTTGACCGCAAATTTCATTTTAATAATAAGAAGGTTTTACTTAAGCCGAATTTGCTGAAAGCCGCTGCTCCTGAGGCGCATGTCACAACACATCCCATTCTCATAGAAGCCCTGGTTCAGTATATTCTGGATATGGGGGGCAAATGTGTGATCGGTGACAGCCCCGCCGGGTGGGGGATCGCGCATGTGAAACACGTTGCGGATGTCACGGGCATGACGAACATCTGCGATAAATATAACATCGCGTTCAGTTATTTTGATGCCACTGAAATGCGGAAAATGATCATTAAGACGGGCGTTGTGTTTAAAGAGATATTTGTCGCTGAGAATTATTTTGACTGTGATTATGTGATCAATGTGCCCAAACTCAAAACGCATTCGTTAACGGTTTTTACTCTGGGTGTTAAGAATATGCTCGGTGTTGTGCCTGGTTTACACAAGAAACTTTTTCATGAAAAAGGTCAAGACCCGAAACGCTTCGCGCAGGCCATATGCGACCTTTTTTCTGTTGTTCAGCCTAACGTAACGGTTTTAGATGGTATCATTGGAATGCATCGAAATGGTCCGGCCAATGGCGACCCCATTCCTTTAGGGCGGATATTTATAAGTGAACAGACAAACGCCCTGGACGCGGTTGTCTGTCGCATGTGTGGTGTTGATCCGTTGCAGGTTCCGATTACCCGGGCTGTTCATGAACGTGGAATAGGAGACATCCATAATATCCCTGTCCAGAAAGAATACAGCGACCATGATGACGCGTTCAAATCGTTTCAGTTGCACAAAATATACAAATTGCGGACGAACCTTCCGGTTCAAGTTTTTTGTTGCCTTTTCGCCCTATTTAAATACAAGCCGAAGATCAATACAAGTGCTTGCACGAAATGCCACAAATGTGTCGTCATCTGCCCCACTGGAGCGTTATCTCGAACTGAATCCTACCCGCAATTGGATCTGGATAAATGTGTGCGTTGTTTTTGTTGCTGCGAAATCTGTCCGACAGGGGCAATGTCAGTCGATAAGAATTTTTTTGCGAAACTCGTTAATGAATATCAATGACAGTAAAATCAGATGGGAAAATGCCATTACCCGAGGCAGTGTTATGTGAACCACTTAGTAAGCTTTTTTAGGTAGCGACGGGGTTGTGTTGTTCATGGGGCACGTAATAGAACTTTTTATAACGCTTGACAATTAATTTTATGAGTCCAGGAAAGACAAAACCAAATCTTCTGCTGGTCATTCCTAATGTGCCGGCCAGTTCATGTCTGAATTCTTTAGCCGCAGGCATTACCCAACCGCTGGGAATGGCCTATGTTGCTAATTTTATTCGACAGAAGGGTTATTCCGTTATGATTCTGGGCAATTGTGTCGATCAATTATCTACAGATGAGTTTGCGGAATACCTTCATGTCGTTAATCCTGATATAATTGGCTTCACGGCAACAACGACGACACTCTCATCCGCTGACCGATACGCAAGAATATGTAAAGAAGTGGTGGTTAATGATTATCTGTTTTCTGTTTCGGGTAACAAAAATAGATCTTCTTATTCAAAAGGGTGTCATCATCGCCGTCCTGAAGAAAAATGAACAGTAACGGAAAAAATTTTTATGCCAACAAAGACTTGATTTAAAGCGGGATGATTTTGACGCTATCAAAAGAAGATGTTATTAATATTTTAGAAAGGATCAACACAGCCATACAAGAGCTTAACGAATAAAAGACATGAAAATTCTTCTCTTACAACCATATGTTCAGCATGAAATTTCACACATGTGCATAAAATCCATTGATAAGGAGAAAGGCTTCTTCCCTCCTCTGGGTTTACTTTATATCGCAACATATTTGAAAAAACACACGGCGCATGAGGTGCGGGTCCTTGATTGCAACACGGAACATATTGACGTGCCCCGTTTAGAAACGGTCTTACTCGAATTTCAACCGGATATCGTCGGTGTTTCGACGATCACGCATCATCTCATTGACGCTTACGCGGCAGCGGCCGTCATTAAAAAGATATCAACGGACATCATCACTGTTTTCGGAGGAGCGCACGCCAGCATTTATCCTATAACCACGGTTGAAAATTCGAACATTGATTATGCGATCCGCGGAGAAGGAGAGATCGTTTTCACGGAATTGGTGCGGGCCATTGAGCAAAATAAAAGTTTAGCTGAGATTTCAGCCATTCCCGGGATCGCCACTAAATATTTGGCCAAACGCGGCCTGAAAAACGGAGATATCCAGCGGCTTTTTATTGATGATTTAGACAGCCTTCCCTCGCCTGACCGGACACTTGTTCCGTATAAGAAGTATCATAATATTCTTTCTCCCAACCGGTATATGACAACCATGTTTACCACCCGGGGGTGCCCGTATCATTGCGTCTTTTGTAATCGTATGGGACGAAAAGTGCGTTCTTTGTCGCCGGGTAAGGTGTTATCTGAGATAGAAACCCTGCTTAAGCTGGGGATCAATGAAATATTTTTTAAAGATGACACGTTTACTATCGATCAAGACCGCGTCAAATTGATTTGCAAAGGCATTATTGACCGTAATTACGCGTTTACCTGGCAGGTCCGCACAAGGGCTGACTGTTTTGATTTTGAATTGCTTTCCTTGATGAAAAAAGCCGGTTGCAGCAGGATCAGCTTTGGGATTGAAAGTGGAGATCCTCATATTTTAAAAATGCTGCGAAAAGAACTTGATTTTGAACTGGCGCGAAATGTTGTTCAATGGTGCCGTCAACTGGGCATCCAGACCTTAGCGAATTATATTATCGGGTGTCCGGGTGAAACCAAAAAAGAAATTCATAAGACATTGTTGTTTGCTGAAAGATTAGGAACGGACTATGCCTTGTTTTTTATCCTCAGCCTGTACCCGGACACAGATTTATACCGGCAAGCCATGGCGTCAGGCCTTGTGCCGGGAGATGTTTGGCTGGATTTCGCTAAAAATCCAACCAGGGCGTTCATCGCGCCGATATGGAATGAAAATTTTTCCAGAGAGGAACTCGAAGAAATATCAAAGAATATCCACAAAAGATTTTTTATACGGCCGGGTCTCATCCTGCGCGAAATGAAAAAAATAGAGAGCCCCAATGAATTTATAAAAAAAGTCAGGGCCGCGTGGAATTTATGGCAGGCATAGATGCCAGAACAGTCAGAATGACTTTGATGATTATTTAACAAAATTGGTATAAATCAGTAAAAAATATAACTTTTTATGAGAAAATTAATTTTAGTCACAGGTGGAACGGGTTTTATCGGACGGCATTTAGTCCAAGCCCTGGTTAACGCGGGTAAAAGGATCCGATGCCTTGTCCTGCCTAATAGCGATATAACCGTTTTAAAAAAAATGAGCGTTGAGATTGTTTACGGCGATGTTTTAGACCTCCGTTCATTACAAAAAGCTGTTGAGGGGGTCGAGATCGTCTATCACCTTGCAGCGTATGTGCGTCCGTACAGGAATTTTTACCAGTTGCATAAGTTTTCTGATAGTTTCGATGACGTGAATGTGTTAGGAACACAAAATTTGGCGGATGTGTGCTGTGAAAGTCATGTCCAACGTTTTATTTTTTATAGCAGCATTGCTGTCGCCGGGTTAGGTGAAGGGCATACGGAAGCCTCGGTTTGTGAACCGATCACGACATACGGCCAGAGCAAGTTAAAGGCTGAAAAATATTTGATGGCGCTTTATGAATCCAAGAATTTTCCCGTGGTTATTCTTCGTCCAGGGCAGGTTTTCGGCCCTGCGAACATGCCTATGTTAACACTGTTTCGTTTTGTTAGAAGAGGGGTCCTACCATCTTTTGGCCCTGGAACAAACCGCATACCATTTTGTTTTGTTGATAATTTAATCCATGCGACTTTATCAGCCGAAAGTAAGGGGTCGATTGGGACACAGTACTACATTTTTGATGAACACCTGACCCTGCGCGGCTTTTCTCTTCTGATTGCTGAAGCGCTGGGTGTTCAATTGTCGCGCTTTTATATCCCTAAATATTTGGCGGTGCTTGGTATAACCCTGAAGGAACTGATTGAGAAAGTCATTCGGGTTCGCATTTGCCCGTTGAGGATGGATATCAGCAGTGAAACGATCAAGATTGCCACGAATAATTGGACATTTTCTAATGAAAAGTCGATCAAAGAACTGGAATATCAATCACAGATTTCATTGAAGGAAGGAGTTGAGAAAACGGTGCAATGGTATCGTGAACGTGGTTATTTATGATGTGGAGATAGATTTTTTTAAATAAATTCGGATCAATACCTTTCCCCACCCAGTATGATGGTGCTTGAATTCCCCGCAGATGAATTGGAATCAATGTGAAATTTTTTTTTTTTGAATCAGACATTTTAGTGATATATTAATATTTATGTCTTATAATAATATTTCTATTTATAACAGGTCAATATGGATAAGTATTTTTTAAATATTCGTCGATTTATTTTGTTGTACAATATTTTTATTCGCAGGGTGCGCTTAAAGGGGCATACTCAAATGTTGAAGTATGCGTTTAAACGTCTTTTTTTAAGACAGGAAATCCCCATGACGATCATGATCGCGTTAACTTATCGCTGCCAGTGCCGATGCGTGCATTGCTCGGCTTCGGACCTTTCTGATCAAGCGGGAGAGGAATTGACAACCGCAGAATGTCGGGATGTGATTCGTGAAGCGAGTGAGCGCGGATTTATTAAAGTCGGCATCACGGGTGGAGAGCCTTTATTACGCGATGATATTGTTGAGATTGTACATTTCGCGTACCGAACAGGGATGAGTGTCTCTATTGATACGAACGGAATCCTTTTGACGGAACAGATGGTCCGTGAATTAAAAGATGCCGGGATTACGAATATCAATGTCAGTTTAGACCATCCGGACGAGAAATATCACAATCGTCTGCGCAGATACAAGAACTGTTTTAAACATGCGCTGGAGGGCATCGATCATTGTGTTCAGCAGAGAATTCCCTGTGTTGTGTCAACGTATATTACGGATCGGTCTTTTGAAAACAATGAGTTGGATAAAATGATTGCTCTGGCAAAAGAGTTAAAATCGACGGCCGTGCGCTGCCTTTTTCCTATTCATTCAGGGAAATTCAGTCAGAAAAAAAGGTCATTGCTGTCGCCCGTGAATAAACAGAAGTTTTTTGACACTTACGCGGATGGTTCTTTTGTTTATTCGGAGAGTCCGATGTTCGATTTTCAGACGGGACAGTTAGAATGTTCCGCTCTAAAGAAATTGTCTGTTTATTTGACAGCCTATGGAGACCTTAAATATTGTCATGTTTCAAATAATGTTTTGGGAAATATTCGATCAGAGTCTTTATCCGAAATACTGAACAGGAATGAATATTCTTCCCCTGAGAACCGGATTAAATTAAATTGTCAAACGTTTCACGATCAATAGTTCTTTGCTGAGAAAGTTATGGTTTACGATAAAAGCAGATCAGCCTCAAAAAAAATCAGTCTGTTGTATTCTGGCGGATGCGATTCAACTTTGTCTGCGTCCATCCTGGCTAAAGACTTCGAAGAAATTCATCTGGTAACTTTCAAGCATTATGCGACCTGGAATGTCGGAAGGTCCAGAATAAATGTTCAGAAGTTAAGGGTTGAAAACAAACAGGTCCGATTCATACATGTTTTTTTGAACACTTCCGGGTTGTTTTATAATATTCAGAAAGGATTTTTTAACGATCGCGCAATGTTGCCCTATTTTCCGTTATATATTTGTGGAGCCTGTAAGCTAGCCATGCATACGGATTTGATTTGTTATAATTTGGCCCATGATATCACTTTTGCCTCCAGTGGGGCTTCCCACGAAATGAGTATGTTTCCGGCGCAAACCGAGGGAGGGCTGAGCCATCTTGAGAAGTACTATGCTGAATATGGCATGCAATTGATGAGTCCCGTCTACCGGAAGAAGAACGTTGATGTTGAGGCTATTGAAAAGGGTCTTCTCGAGCCCCGGCATCTAAAAAAAAAACATAAAGCAAGCTGGAATAAGTTATCAGATTTATATGTCCCTATAAAGAATGTTATTGATAATACTCAGGGATTTTGTTTTTGGATCGCGGCTGTTGATATTTATATCGCCCGGGAACAAAAGAAGAGCCGTCTTAGCCGGACACAACAAGTAAGTCGTGTATCAAAATTTTCACAGCAATATTATCAAAAAAAAATTGATGATATTTGTAGAAAATATATTGAATTAAGTCAAAAGAAGCAGAAGCGCAAACAAATTAATCATACCAAATTCATTGTTTAATGTTCTATTTCAATTCTGATATTCTTGCTAAAGCGTCGAGAAAAGCAGAATTGATTTTGGTAATTATTTAATGGAATTGGTATCAACAGGAAAATAGATGCATATTGTATTTGTTCATACCGGACAGGAAAGTCTCGGTCTGGAATATTTATCTGCCGTTTTGAAAATTCATGGACACAAAGTGTCATTGGTCTATGAGCCTCTCATTTTTCGCTCATTTCGGTTTTATTTCCCTTCTTTGGACCGTCATCCACCACAAACGATCGCACAGCGAGCGTTGGCCGCTGAACCGGACCTGATCTGTTTTTCCATTGAATCTGATTATTTCGGTTGGGCATGTCAGGTTGTAAGGGAACTTAAACAATTAAAAGATATCCCCATTCTTCTGGGAGGAATTCATCCAACGTCTGTTCCGGAAAACGTTATTTCAGAAACATCGGTTGATTATATCTGTCTTGGTGAGGGTGAGGATGCCCTGGTCGAATTGGTTGCCAGTCTTGAAAGAAAAGATGGCCGAATGGATATTTTAAATATATGGTATTGTCGGCAAGACCGTATTATCCGCAATCCTTTGCGCCCATTAAATGAAAATCTTGACGATTTCCCTTTCCCGGATAAAGAATTGTTTTACCGGGAATACCCTGGTTTTATCAATGATGTCTATACAATCATCACCGGGAGGGGGTGTTGTAACGCGTGCAGTTATTGTTACAATAGCATGCTACAAAAACGTTATGAGGGTCGGGGTCGTTATTTAAGGCGTCGGAGCGTGGAGAATGTTATTGCTGAATTGAAGCACGCTCACCGTGTATATCATTTTAAGCGGGTAACTTTTTGTGATGATGTTTTTACCACCGATCTTTCATGGTTGGAGAGTTTTGTCTCTTTATACAAAAAAGAAATCGGTCTTCCTTTTTATTGCCAGGTTCACCCATCTTTTGTTGATAAAACCAGGATACAGTTGTTAGCCGACGGAGGGTGTACGGTGGTCAATTATGGTATCCAGACTATTGATGAAAATTTACGCAAACGCTATTTGCATCGCCAGGGATCCAATCGGGAGATTGTTCAGCACCTTAATGATTTTTATGAAACTAAAATTTTTTTGTTCACTAATTTTATTGTCGGATTGCCCCGTCAGGACGAGGAAGAATTAATACGCATTGTTGAATTTTGTTGTTCGCATCCGGCCGGATTTCATGATGTGAATTGGCTGCGGTATTATCCGGGCACTGATATTGTTTCTATTGCTCAAAGGGAAGGCCTTTTGACTGAACAGGACGTCGAAAGGATTAATGCGTCTCGGGATTATCAGCCATATGCCCATGGCGGACATGCCCGCACAAAGCAAAGATCGCAGTTAAGAAATTTGATATTTTTGACCCATATTCTCCCGAAGGGTTTGATCCGCTGGCTGCTGGAGCGTCAACGGTATCGTTTCTTACCAACATTTAATATGCGAAACATGATTGTTATTCCACGATTATTGTTTATGAAATGGGTTAAGGGCAGGAAATATCCGTATCCAAATCTTTCTTTATTCGGAAATTTGAAGTATTACTGGCATTGCCTTGTCTCCAGGGTTCGTAAAAAAAATACTCGCAAGAAATTTCATAGATTAACCGGTTTTAAGGCCCTGGTGCGTCGATTTATGAATATGTTTTATTTGTATAAAATGTTAAACAGGAAGGTATGGGTTCAATCATGCCGGTATTTTATTTTTCGTTTTATTTTGCGCAAGAAGATACCGGGAACAGCGATACTGGCTTCAACTTTTCATTGTCAGCTGGATTGTGAATGCTGTTCAGCCGGGATTTTCAGGCGATATTATCAAGGAGTTGAAGAAATGTCCTTGAAAGAAACGGAAGATAAAATTCGAGAGATAGCTAAGATCGGTATTCCACGGCTCCATCTTGCGGGCGGGGAACCGTTGCTAAGAAAAGATATTGTAGATATCGTTAAGGTCAGCTCGGACTGTGGGCTGATTGTTTTTCTGGAAACAAACGGTTTGCTGCTCACAGAAGAAATGATCCTCCGCCTGAAGTCCTCCGGGATTTCCAGTGTTAATGTGAGCCTGGATAGTGCGGATGCGTTTAAACATAACCGTTTAAGGACACGCGCGGGAGTCTTTGAACATGTCTGTCAGGTGATTACGCTTTGTGTGAAACACAAGGTGAATTGTATCGTGTCGACCTATGCGACAAAAGAGAATATCTATAATGGTGATCTGAATGCTTTAATTCAGTTATCAAAACGTATGAAATGTTATGGGATTCGGGTGATTGCGCCTCAACCGGCAGGGAATTGGATCCTGTGTGATGATGTGATTTTAAGCCGGGAAGATAATGCTGCAGTTGAGGCGATGATGCCGATTTTTTTTATGGCCCTTAATCGAACAAAGTTGATCCGCTGTCCGTTACGGACTGCCTATAAATTGTTCATTTTACCTGACGGTCAGATCGCTCCGTGCGAACATTTGCCGTATATTTTTAAGGATTCAAACGGTATGTCTCTTGAACGGCTTCCTGAGCTCATTAACCGTTTTGATATGTTTTCAAAAAATTATTATTGTCTTCCTCGGGATAGAGATTTTCGTCAACGATATTATAAAAAAGGAGTGTCCAGGGATATGTCACCCATATTTTTAGATGCTGACGTTCAAAATGATTAACATCATTGAAATCAACCGATCAGATTTTGAGACCTCATGTCCGAAGGACGTTCCTTATTGTTATTCCCCGGTCTGGCTGGATGTATATGCAAATGTGTTTTGTTATCGCCCCAAATATTACCATATTATGAATGACCGTAGCGTGATAGGTGTTTTTTCTTTTGTGTGCATCAAATCGATGCTTTTTGGCAACCGGATTGTCTCAATGCCTTTATCCGATGAGGGGGGGGTCGTATTATTTGACCCGTCATCGATATCACTTGAGTTTAAACAGGAGATTGTGGGGCAAGTGAGTCGCCTCTTGAAACAAGAAGCCCGATTACAGAATGTAGCAATCATAGAAATACGCGGATACAATCCACTTGTGCACGAATATGATGCGGATAAACTTTTTTTGAAAAAGAAGGTATATGTCCGATTTGTTTTAGATACAGGGCGTGATTATAATTCGCTTCAGGCAAATTATCAGACTAATATTCATAAGAATTTGAAAAAAGCTCAACAGCACATTGCCGTTGATGAGTGTGTCTCAGTTGCCGCTATTCCTGAGATCTATAACATTTATTTGCTTCAGATGAGGCAATTTGGTTCACCACCATTATCGATTGATTATTTTAGTTGTCTGCTCGAATCTCTAGTTGCTAAAATTTTTTTAGCAAAGAAAACAGGATCAGGGATCGTTGGTTTTTTACTGGTATTTATCTATAATAACCGTATGTATGCTGATATCAACGCGAGTCTTTTATCCTATAATTCCTGTTTTCCGAAAGTCTTTTTGTTTGATGAAAGCATAAAATGGGCCTGTATGAATGGTATCCGGACATATGATTTCATGCGGACCAGGACAGGGAGTGGCGTTTATGAACATAAAAAGAAGTGGGGCGGAACGGAAAAGCCGATTTATTATTATTATCTGACGACGAAACAGCAACGCGAGCTCTTGTTGGATCCTGAACAGTCGCGGTTTGTTTTGCCCAAACGGATTTTACAGCATATGCCGTTAGGCGGCCTTAAGCGGATCGGACCATGGATCCGACGAGAAGCAGGGAAATAAATATGCGAGAAAAATTGTTTTATATGATGGCGAATTTGTGCTCGCGCGGTTTTGAAGATCGCATTCAACAGGGGGAGAGCCGTTATTCTAAACAAGAAATAGAATGTCTTCAGTTTAAGAAATTTATTAAATTATATCGATATGCCTTTGGGCATATACCGTTTTATAAAAAAAAGTATGAGCGTGCAGGGTTATCCCTTTCGTCTTTAAGCTGTTATGCGGATATCAAGAGAGTTCCCTGTTTATCAAGGCAAGAATTGATTGAACAACAAGAGCTGCTGCACCGTCGTCAGGGTGTCACGTTCCTGGAGAGTGGAGGAACAACCGGTGCGCGTGTGCATACGCAATTAAATAAAAGCATAGCAGTCAAACGGTACGAGATGCTTTTACAGATACTCTATCGGGTTGGGTGGCAAATATCTATGCCCAGCGCGGCCTTCTATTCGAATGAATATCGTTATAGCACAAATTTCTTCCCCTTGTTGCGACGGGGCCAGTTGAACAAGTTGATTTTTGATTTTATCCAGCAATATGTGATTTACGGTTTTTTTCATAATCGGAAAAATATTTATTTTGGATCAGAACTGTTTGTGCAAAACAATGCGGACCGGTATTTGAGGCCTGTATGGAATAAGAAACCGGTCTTGTTGATTGCTCGTCCGGATGTCATAACTGTCTTGATAAAACAAGGCAAAATAAAGGGGGTTGATTTTCGTCCGATAAAGAGCATTGTGACGGTCGGAAACATGTTAACAGAATCCACACGGTCATTGATCGAGGAGGTTTTTTCGGCAACAGTCTATAATATGTATGCTTCAACGGAATTAGGCTATATCGGTGTCAGTTGTCCTGGGTCGGGGGTTTCTGTTCATGTCGATGATGAGAATTACATCGTTGAAGTGGCAGATAATGATCAAAATGAAATTGTGGTTACCGATTTTAATAATTATATGCTACCCTTAATAAGGTATAAATCATCAGATGTCGGCGAGTATGCACCCCGAAAATGTTTCTGTGGACGGTCCGGTCAGGTGTTATGTCTCCGGGGCCGGACGCGCAGATTTATTCTTTCTGATACGGAAAATAAAATTTATGAATATGATGTCATTGAATTTTTTGAGCAATTTAAGGACATCATTAATTATCAAATAGTAAGAAGGCCGGATCAACAATTATCAATGAACATCGGGGGGGGGCAATCAAAGGGGGATAAAGATCAGATTCTTGTCGATTTTTGTGACAGTTTCAAGATTGATCCCCGGAGAGTTCTCCTCGAGAGTGATGGGGAGCTGATACGGAGCCCATCCGGTAAAGTTTGTTGTCTCGTATGATCATCAAACCAGGTTGAATGCGCGTATGTCTTATCTAGATATCATTTTGGTGAATGCCCATCAGGCCAGAACGTCTAAACTGATTGCTTTAACAACGGGGATGACGGCCCCACTTGGGATCACATATATCGCAAGTTATCTGCGAAAGCATGGTTTTAATGTCAAGATTTTGGACAATGATATTGAACAATTTGATGGAAATCAGTTCAAGCATTATATCAACTCAAATAAACCTCGATGTGTAGCCATCAGCTCTTTGACCAATTCCATTAACAATGCGTTTTTACTGGCGGCGGTTGTCAAAACCGTAGATCCCGACATCCCTGTTGTTTTTGGTGGCGCGCATGCAACATCGTTGCCGGAACAAAGCCTCTTAGATCAGGCCGTAGATGTTGTCGTTAGAGGAGAAGGAGAAGAGACGATGCTGGAGTTGCTGGATGCCCTTATCCATCATCGACCGTTAACTCAGATTGTAGGCATTACATACAAAGATCACGGTCAAGCTTGTAAGAATCCTGACCGTGAATATATTAAAGATATCGACCGCATCCCTTTTCCCGCTTATGATTTGTTGCCGATGAATAGATATTATTTAAACTCAACCCGCCGCCTGACGAACCGCAAGATTGGTGTTATTTTAACCGGACGGGGATGCCCGTATCGTTGTACGTTTTGTAGTCGGTTGTTTAAGACAAATGTGCGCTTGCGATCCCCTGAAAATGTGATCAAAGAAATAAAGTTTTTGATCAAAGAATATGGCGTTGGTGAAATCCATTTTTTAGATGACACATTTACGTTCGATAAGGATCGAGCGATCGCTATTTGCCGACTCATTAGAAGGAACAACCTTGATATTATTTGGAATTGTAACAGCCGTGTTGAACATGCCTCAGATGAATTGTATTCCGAACTTTATTCCGCAGGGTGTCGTGAACTGTTCTATGGTGCCGAGTCTGGTTCACAACATATTCTTGATTCCCTTAAGAAGGGGATAAGTCTTGCGCAAACAGAAAAGGCTGTGCAGTTGTGCAAAAAACACAAGATGCTCGTTTATTGCAGTTTTGTTTATGGCTCGCCAGAAGAAACAAAAGAAACATTGGCTGAAACTCTAGCCTTTGCCAGGAAATTAAACCCTGACTTTGTCGTTTTTTGTATGCTTATCCCGTTTCCAGGAACAGCCCTTTTTCAAGAAGCTGTTAAACGGGGTTTTATTGATTTAAGGAATGTTGAATGGGATCAGTATATGAATTTAATGTCAACGGATCCGCCACCCGTTAATATGTCCGTCTTGTCGAATGAGGAATTGATCGCGTGGTCTAAAAAAGCGTTTCGCGAATTGTATTTTAATCCGAGATACGTTATTAAGAGTATCAAACGCATCAGCTCCTTTACTCAGGTTTATGAACTTGCACGAGGATTCATGGCTGTTCTCAGCCATCAAATATGGCAATTTAAATCTAAGGTTAAAGGATGACAAACATCGTCTGTCCGTTTTGTGCGCACAATGAATTCAATGTTTTTTTATCGGTCGGGTTCTATCGTGTTCTGAAGTGTTTGCGCTGCCATGGGATGTACCGTGATCCCTATCAAACGAAAGTTTTTGATAAGTGTGAAGAGTGCGAGGATAAGTGTTTGCACCAGGACAGCTGTTTTGATGATAGTTATCAAGAGCAGTTTTTGTCATCGAAAACCCAATTAGAACAGACCAGATGGAATAGGATAAAGGCGAATACAAATATTTTTGTTAAGAAGTCAAAAATTATGGAATTGGGAACAGGGGTTGGGGCATTAGCATCTTTAATGCTTGATGATGGGGCTGATTATCGGGGACTGGAAGGTTCGCCATTTTTTTATCAGCAATGCTTGCGGTTTTTCCCGACATTAAAAGGTCATGTTGTTAATGCGTTCTATCCTGAAGGACATTTTCATCAGGAGACATTCGATCTCATTGTCGCTAATGATGTTTTGCAATTTGTACCGTATCCCTTGAAATTTTTGAATCAAATAATAACACGCTTGAAACCTGATGGGCAGTTGTATATTGAGGTTTCTAATGAGTCTGCGTTTAAGCTCAGGGCTTATGTCAGAAAATTTATGGGCTTATATTCGTCAGCCCCGATCCATCCTGGTCATATTAATTTTTTTACAAGGACATCATTAAAAGAACTTTTTGATCAGGCAGGATGCTCGATCAGTCGCTTGTTCCAGATATCATTAGCGTCTGATAGGATGCGAATGAAGATGACGATAAGAAAAAATCCCTCTGCGTTTATCCAGTGCATGAGCAATGTCTTGTCGTTAACCAGGTTGGATCTGATGTTGCAGTTAGGGAATTATGTCTCTGTTGTAGGTATAAAAAAAATTGAACTTAAAGGGATTAAAAAGAAATAGGTTAAAAGATGAATACATCGATATTTAAAATTTTATATTTTAGTTTTCTGCTTTATTCGGCATTGAGCGAGGAAATGAAATTGAGGAACTATTATGTATTTTAAGATGAAATTGCGGGAAAAAATCTTTAAGTTTTTTCGGTTAGTTTTATGTCGATTTGCTTATCCGCCCAAGGATATCACGATAGAGATATCCACAAAGTGTGCACTAAAGTGTCGTATTTGCTTTCGGTTTCCATTGTCTATTAATGAAAAAACGATGAAGTGGGAGTTGTTTAAGACTATATTGAACAAAATTAAGTCAGAGCCTCGCCAGAATATTTCCTATTTAAATTTTGTTGGACTCGGAGAAGTGTTCTGTCATGACAGGCTGCTGGATGTTCTAAAATATACTAGAGAGTTGTTCCCTGATATCAGCATCAATTTATCAACGAGTCTTGTTCCGTTCAAAGAAGAGGTATTAAAGCAGATTATCGAGCATGGCCTTGTTGATCAAATGAATATTTCTTTGGACGATGCGCAACCTTGTTCTGAAGATTTTCATCCATGCACAAATGAGACATTAAATAATATTGATCGTCTCCTTGAGATGATTCACGTCAGTCATTCTAAAATGATTGTCCGATTTCAAGGCGTCCTCCTCTCGACGGAGCAGGTTCAGAGGATATTAGATTTTGCAAAAGCCAAAGGGGTTTCTTTTGTCCATTTTATCCGTATGGATTTGCATGCTTTCAAAGGTGAAACGGACTTGTCTCGTATCGGACGAGCACAGGAAATTCAGTTAATGCGGTGGGTTCGCCGATATGGAAAGCAAAGGGACATCACGGTTACACATAATAATTCCTTTAATATTTTTATGCGAATTGCTTCTCATTTTGATAAATATTGTTTGATGACCGATGATCATATGTTTATTGATGTTGAGGGCAATGTGCTGCCTTGCTTCTTTTTGAGAAAACATGTTTTTGGGGATCTCAAGCATGAATCCTTGCAGCAAATATATGCAAGGACCCCAAAATTATCTTTTTACTCTGATCAGGAGGTTGTGTGCAAGGGCTGTGATGAATACAAGGAAAATTATCATCATAAGTGTTGATAAACAGAGAAGTGAAAACATAAAGGGTTAAGTGGTGATGGAATATAATGATAAGAATGTCGTTCCGAACCAAAATAATTTAAAAAAAGTATTCTTAGTGTCCTCATCAGCTAAATGCAAGCCGAATTCGGTTATCAGTGCCCGGATACTCAAATTTTTTGAAAGCAATGAATATCAGCTTGCCAGAGATGTGAGGGACGCGAATTTGGTTTTTGTCAATACCTGCGCCTGCACCCAAATGCTCGAAGATAAGACGATCAATCTTTTTAGAGATATTTATAAAGAGAAAAATGAACAGGCAAAGGTCATATCTGTCGGATGCTTGAACGCGATTAATCGCAAGGCGCTGGAAGATCGTTTTTCTGACCTTCATATTCTCCAGAATTTGTCCGAACTCAATTCGATAACGGATACATTGGTATTATTCAATAACAGTAAGACTTGTTATTACGATAAACATTTGATGGATTATGCTTCATGTGATAAGCATTTCTCTGTGATGGATCGGGGCGTGATCATAGCCGCAGAGATTTTATGTCGAGCCTTTAAAACAACACGTTATCCAAGCGCTGAGTCAACTCATCTGCCTCAGATTCTCGATGAAATTTATCAAACCAATAAAGCCTGTGTGCAAATTAGTTCAGGATGCAAAGGTCATTGCAGCTATTGTATTATCAAAAAGGCAAAGGGTGATTTGCATTCGCGTAAAATAGATGACATTTTAGATGATATCGATGAGATGCATCAAGAAGGGATGATCAAAGATAACACGGCGCTAAATCTCGTCGCTGACGATTGTGCGTGTTATGGGATGGATACAGGCGAATCTCTTTTTAGCCTTGTTGCAGCCATTCATGCGCGCTTCACGCATGTACCCCTTGAGTTTTGTTATGTGAACCCGTCTTTCATTGTTGAGAATACTAACGCTTATTTAGAAATGTTTCAAAATGTCCGTATCAACAGTATCAACATTCCTTTACAGTCAGGCTCTGACCGGATTATTCAATTAATGGATCGTGATTATGCGGTAGCTGATGTCTTGGGATTTGTTGATCAGGTTAAGAAGATTTCGCCACACACAATGATTTGGTCCCATTTTATTGTTGGATTTCCATCTGAAACCTGGAAAGATTTTAGTTTGAGTTTGCGTTCGGCCCGTCGCTTCCATTTTTATGTGCCATCGACGTTCTCTGTTCGCGCCGGAACTAAGGCATCCGGCATGACGAATGATGTTTCTGCTTTTAACGCGAAAATAAGATATCATTTGTTTGTTCAGCAATTGATTTTTCAGAAGGCTTGTGGCCTGTTGATTCCAAAGATTAAAAATGACGTATCAAAAAGTTGAATTGTTTCGATACGTGTCAATTTTTTTTAAACCAGTGGGATTATTTTAACAATGCGAATATTATTGATTTCCCCACCTATCACCCATGGTGATGAACTGCAGGCGAAGGCCAGAGGGTGTATGCCTCCATTGGACCTGATGTATCTTGCCGCTTATGTGCGTCAGTACAACCATGATGTCAACATGCTCGATCTCTATTCCCGGGGTTTATCTAATAAAAAGCTATTCCAATATATTCAAAAAGAACATCCTGTCGTGATTGGATTTTCGACTTATTCTGCAAATATTGATTTGGTCTATAAGTTGTCAGCAATCATCAAATTAAATTTTCCGGATATCAAAATTGTTTTAGGTGGGATCCATGCGAGTTATCTGGCTGGCGTCTGTCTGGATAACCCATCCGTTGATTTTATTGTGCGTGGTGAAGGAGAGCGAACACTGTTAGAACTCCTGTCCGCAATAGAGGATCGGTCTGATTTATCGCAGATAGAAGGGATGTCCTATAAAAGCAAGAGTGGAATTGTTCACAATCCTGACAGGAAATTAATTGAAGACATTGATGCCTTGCCATGGCCAGCATACGATCTTGTCAATTTTGATAATTATTTTTTAGCTGTCACCCGGGCCGTTACAAGTGGTCGAGTTGCTTCTGTGCTAACCGCAAGGGGTTGTCCATATGGGTGTTCCTTTTGCAGCCAATCTTATGGATATAATCGAAGAGTGCGAAACCGTGATGTCCATAACGTCGTTGATGAAATGCTTTATTTGTATGACAAATATGATATCCGTGAATTTCAGATCGAAGATAGCTCTTTGACGGCCGACCCTAAACGCGTTATCAAACTTTGTCAGCTGATCGAAGAAAGTCATATGAAAATTATATGGAATTGCAATGTGCGCGCTAATACCGCTTCAGAAGAATTGTTTGCTGCGATGCGAGATGCAGGTTGCCGTCGGATATTGCTAGGGGTTGAATCTGGTTCACAAAAAATGTTGGATTCGATGAATAAAGGGATAACCCTGGAACAGGTTCGTAAAACTGTACGGCTTGCTAAAAAATATAAGATGAGAATCAATTGTGCTTTTGTTGTTGGCCTTCCCGGTGAGACATATGAGAGTGCTATGCGGAGTTGTGTTTTCTCGAAAGAACTTGATCCTGATTACATCATGTTTTCAGTGCTGGTTCCCAGTGTCGGGTCTGCTTTGTTCGAGCAGGCGGTGAAAGAAAAGATTATTGATGTAAGGAATGTCAAAGGCGCAGATTATATCAGCGTGTATTCCCAGCGCTTGCCATTGGTTGAAATGAGCTCAGTTAAAAGAGAAGATTTGTTTAAATTAATGGAAAAGTGTACAATAAGTTTCTATTTGCGGCCCAAATATATTTTAAAACGGATGATCGGGATAACTTCCTGGGCGGAGTTAAAACGTATGATTTATGGCCTGGTTTTAATTTTTAGGCATCAAATGGCTTTATTTTTAGCATTATTTAAACTGAAGAAATAAAAACAATATGAATCAAATCGATAAAACCAATGAAGGGGACCTTAAAGATAAGCAGCCCATCACGAATGTTTTAACGGTTGATGTTGAGGAATGGTATCAAACATTTCTTTTTTATAATACAGTTTATAATGATCAACATTTTTCCTCCTTACCTCGGTATATGAATGAAATCCTTGACCTTTTTGAAGAATATCAGGCTCAGGCAACATTTTTTGTCTTAGGTTCTGTCGCAGAAAAATACCCGGAGCTCATTCGGGATATGGTTAGACGGGGGCATGAGGTAGCCAGCCATGGTTACAGTCATCAGTTGGTCAATAGAATGACTCAACAGGAATTTATTCATGACGTGTCCGTATCGTTAGACATTTTAAAAAGTATCACGGGTTGTGATATTTTAGGTTATCGAGCATCCACCTGGTCGATTACAAAGAATATCACCCGGGCAATGCAGACATTGCGGTCTTTAGGGTTGAAGTATGATTCAAGTTTGTACCCTGTCAGCAGGAATATTTTTCGTTGTTCTCAACAACAATGTTGCCCGTACGAAATCATAAAAGGCTTTATTGAGTTTTCTCCGTCGACATTTCGGTTTTTAGGTTGCAATTGCCCTTTCGCGGGGGGGACCTTTTTACGATTCCTTCCGATTTCATTTATTCGCAATAGAATAAGAAGTATTAATAAAATCGGACAGACTGCGATGATATACTTTCATCCCTGGGAATTTTATGCGGTTATTCCTGAGGCAAGGGTGCCCCTCTGGAAGAATGTTATTCAGTGGGGGAACTTGCCAAGCGTAAGACGTAAACTACGGTGTCTTTTGCAGGAATTTAAGTTTTCTTGCGTTCGGGATGTCATAAATTTAAATGATTCTTGAGATAATAGAGCGGTATACTAAGAGGAATTTTAAAAACATGTTTGGAATCCTTATGATTAGAATATTATTGAGCCTGATGCTAAAATTTTAAATTCGTCTCATCCAGGAAGTATTGATTCAAATAACAGCATATGTAAATAATGAAATAAATATTAAATGTTACGCTATTCTCGCCAGAGCAAGTAAGACTGGAAGAGTGTTAGGGGACGATATGCCTCCGTTGAACTTAATGTGTCTGGTCGGAACGCCTTAAAAGAAAATGTTGATATCGTTGCCCGGGGAGAGGGAAAGGCTAAATTATTGCAATTAGACAAGCATTGCGTTTTTGGTCCAGGATGTGTTTTGTTGCGCATTTCGATTAAGCAAAATAGATCATGGATCGGGCGTTATTGTCGTTGTAGCGGACATTAAACGCTGTCGGAGGGGTCGTTCCCGTGATAAAAAATAATTTAACAAAGCATGCCTGGTTTACCAATGGCATTTTGGTAACTGTTCTAATTGCCCTCTGTGCGAACGTTATTATTCACTTCAGAGAGATATTCAATCAATACATCATATATCCTGATGCTTTTTTCAAGTATATTGTTTTTTCTTCGGATTTATCGCTATTCAAAAACGATCCGTTTGTTCAAATCGTGAGATGTCCTTTCTCGTTCAATATTGTAAGTATCGAGACGATACCGCTCGTGCTGTTGCGAAATATTTATACGGTCTGGTTTTTTTTATACACAAGATTATTTTATTTTTTCACCAAACTGTTTCCACTCGCGCATGTGTTAACAATGGCATCAATATGTTTTAACATTATTGCATCGGTGTTTGTCTATAAAATAGCCCGTTTTTTTACTGCTTCTAAAGAAAACAAAGAATATGCCTATTTTTTGGTCATGATCTTTTTGATATATACGGCAACCATGGACTCATTTTATGCGGGCATGGAAAGAGGCATAGGTTTTGTGCTTACGTGCGCTCTTTATTTTTATGCGTGTAAACGCGATGTCTTTAAAATTATGTGTTGTACCTTTCTTTCTGTCTTTTTGTATACAGCGATTTTTCCCGCGGCATTTTTACTCGCGCTAATGGTTTTTTTGTTGAATAGGTGTGATAGGCCCACCTTCAGAAAAATATTCGCGATAAGTTGTTACAGCATCGCAATCGCATGGTCTGTTTTTTTTATGATCAAGGTTTTCAGCCCATCCGGGCATGGGTTTTTTCAATTATCGTATATGGATTGGAAATATGGCCTGAAGTTGAGCTCCCCAGACGTGATCGACTTGGAGTATTACAAGTACATTTACGCTTTTGTTCTAAACGGCAATGAGCATGCGCCATTATATATTGCCGTAACAATAGGGTTGATTATCATTAATTTATTGTTATTGATAATATTTTTCAAAAATAAACATGGTTGTCCTGGCGAGCAGTGTTTTGTGGCTGCATCTATCAGCACGTTTTTTATACTTGTTCCGATCCATTTAGCTCTTGGGTCGCGACAACTTATTTTTTCTATACCCCTGTGTTTAATGCTGTTTTTGTGGAAACATGTGTTATGGTATCTTCCCTGTAAAAAGTTTGTTTTTCGCTCCATTCTCATCACAATGGCGGCAGTGTCTGTGTTTTTTTATGCGTATGCGTCTGATGTGCAGGATTTGACTGGATACAAAAATGTCTACGATTATTTTTTGCAGTCTCCGAAAGATAGCTTGATATGCGGACACCCTGAGGATGTCAAATTCATCCCATTTTATGCGCAGCGGAGTGTGTATTTTAATCCTGCGTGGAGCACCTCGACATGTATAGCGAACCAGAAGACGAAGGAGGAATACCGCCGGCGTAGAGAACGCATGGTTCGCATTATGTACAGCCGTTCGCTCGAAGAATTAAAGACGTACATAAGGCAGGAAGGTATTACGCACTTCTTTGTTAATGAGTATTATTATTCTAATAACTATTTGTTATCGGAAAAAGAATGGCATGAAACATTCAAGCTGGATATTGTCAATTATACGGAGGTGACTAAAGTCAACCGGGATGATTTTGTTGTTCTTTCACTCGCGTATAAATTGGGTAAACAAAAAGGCGATGGTATTTTTGTTTTTGCTTGCGCTGAGATTCTAGCGTTATAGGAAAAGTTTCAGCCTTACGGCCAACAGCCTGTGGATATTTGCTCCGTTAGATCATGATATTGTTATCTTTTACGCTGATGGACCCTCCTCGCGCTGTTTGTTCGTCTTAAGGCATCGCTGCAAGAACGGTGTTTATTTTCAACAAATCAAACCAGAAGATCGTTTATTGCGGAGATAAACGGGTGTGTTTTTTGAGATGCAATGGCTGACGCCCGTTTATATTGGTGTTATAATTAAAAAAGATTATGCGTCACCCCTTTGGGCTGACAGGAATCATAACTTATCAGGTTTTATTTGAATGCAACTTATTGTCAGGTGAAAGTCAATATAGATTTTAGTGTTAAATGCCTGAAGTTGCCTGGCATTTTTTTGGACTTCAGGGCGTGTCGATGATTGATCGGCCCTGAAGTCCAAGATGGATGATAAAAATTTTTTATAATGTTTTTTGTGTTTGGGGAGCAGAAAAGAATGAACAATAAATATTTATCAGGACTTGTTCTTGCCGCGTTTATGTTATCAGGTTGTTTTGAATCTAATCAACATTATACAATTAATCCTGATGGGTCAGGGAAACTTCAGTTTGAAGTTTCATATAATAAAAAGGACTATGTCCATACCAGCTCTATTGATTTAGAAGGAATTATTCTGAAGCTTAAAGATAAATCCTTGGGGATTACACACTGGCATGACATTTTTTTTGAGGATAAAGGGGAGGGGCCGTCTCTTTTATCAGGAACAGCTTATTTTGACAATATTAACAATGTGTCATTACCGATTGATGGGCTTTCTTTGGATCCTTATAAGATTCAATTTAGAATAGAGAAGGGGCAAGGTATTTTGGAGATTTTAGATCCACGCGTGAAAACACTAAAAAAGTTAACCCTGCCCGAAGAACGGACGCAGGAACTTTTAATGGAGGATAAACAACAATTTGAAGGCATAAAATCTCTTATTGAATCAACCATAGGAAAAGTAAAGATGACAATATTATTTTCTTTGCCAGGCGATGTTGTTGGTGTTTCGAACATGATAAAGAAAGAAGATAATCAAGTCTTTGTCCAGTTCGACGGGCATGATTTTTTTCAATCTGCTCAAACGGTTCTTCAAGATGATGATTGGTGGCTACGCCATATAAAAGTAGGGATTGATGTTTATGAGGAAGGCCCGCTTGGTGATGAGGATTTAACCAATGTCATTCTCGGCAGTAAATCAGACATCAGCGCAAGTATCGAAAATATCTCCGGTCCGCTTCTTGATTGTCAAAAGGAACTCATGGGGAAAAATGTTTACTGGTCATCTTTTGAGTCAGGTGGTCAGGTTATGGAGATCACAGAGGAAGACATCCCTTTACGGGATATTAATATTATCAGGCAATCGGTAACATACGACTTCAACTTGCCGGTGGATATTTATCCGATCACAGACAAGCACGGGTATACTCTGACAGTGGTGGCCACTGTTCCGGATTCAATTTTCTTTATTTCGGGAGGAAAACTGCTTGAAGCGATAACAGACAGAGAACAATCTTTGATGTTGATTGAAGATGCTCAAAGGATGGTTGACGATGTGCTTTTATCTGGATCGGGGTTTTATCTCCGCTTTCAGATCAACTTGTTAGAACCAAATGTCTGGAGTTCCAGAATTGATAAGATTTCAGGTTATTTAACTGGTTTTTCCGGGCGGGAGATTAAAGAGATTGATCTGGGGATTCCCGGCTTTGAGCCCGGATTAAAAAGTGAAAAGATAGAAGTCCGCATTGAATCATTAAAAAGGGACCCGGAAGATATATCGTGTGAGATATTAACAATGCGGATTCATTTGCCCCGTGAGGCTGTTTTAGATTTGCGTTTATTCGACGAACAGGATCGGGAGATGAATGTTCAGACAGAGGTCCTTTTTTTCCAGGACGAAGAAGTGTTGATCGCTTGCCGGCTCAAGGGTCGGTATCCGTTAAGAGGGCGAATATTAATAAAGACGTATGCTGATATCCAAAAAATTAAAATGCCTTTTAGTCTATCTCATATTGATCTGCTGGGACGTCCGTCAAAAGAATAAGTTTAAGCTATCTGAAAGACCATTTATTTTCGGGAGGTGTAAAATCGTTGTTTTGTGAAATGATATCGTTAGATTTCGAGCTATAGAAACGTGTATACCTTTGTGTTTCATTTATTTGATCGTATTGTTTCAATGCTGACTGCTGAAGGATAAGAAAGAAGCCCGCCTCTTTTATCAATGAAAAATAATAAGATAAATTTTAGTCTTCAGGGCCAAATTTTATATTAGACGTAAGTCAGTTTTTATTGACGATTCACGTTGTGACTTGCCATTGCCAATGTCCACAATGTTTTGAAGGCGATGGCACAACCACCTTCAATAACGCCGGAAAAGAGTGTTTTCGATGTGTTCGATGTTTATATTAATACCAATTCCATTAAATAATGACCAAAACCAATTCTGCTTTTCAGAATTAAAATAGAACAATTTATTAATGGATTTGGTATAAAGATGTGCTTGGGATGATTAAACATGAAGGGGCCGGGTATCAGGTCCCTGAGAAAATAATCTATATTTAACCTTCCGGATATCTTACGGCCCTGTCTGGCGATTCCGGTGTTCTTTTGGCATGCGCCGGGTGAACCCGAAATTATAAAAGCGGAATTGTGCGTAGAGCAATTTGACGCATATTGCAGGTGGATTTTTTTTGTGACAGTTTAGAAATATTTTTTAGCCGCGTCTGCCATGTTAAAGTGAAAAATATGTTGATTTTTTGAATCAATTAGTGAATACTATGGATGTATTTTTTTCCATGGCGCATTCCCACCTGTAAACGGTAATTTTTCAGAAGGATCATTTGAATCCTGGCACGTGATAACACTTTATTAAAGCGAACCACGAGATGTCTAAGAAAATAAAAACAAAATTTCTAATATTAGGTGGCGGATTAAGCGGATTATTTATCGCTTTATTTCTTAAACGTCAGGGATATGAACCGGTTATCCTCGAAAAATCTGATGATGTTGGAGGTTTAGCCCGAACGTATTCTTTTCAGGGGCATTCTTTTGATGTCGGTGGCCATCGGATTTCTTTCCATGAGCATGAGAATATTCAACTCGTTCAATCGCTCATTCCTGATTTATCAACATTAACACGCAGGAGTAAGATCTATTATAGTGACCGGTTTATTGATTATCCCATCACCTTATCGTCGTTTATGTCGTTTAGCAAAAAAAAATTATTGAAAATTGTTTTTGAGATGGCCTTTAGCAATCGTTTTGTAAAACCCGGTAATTTTGAAGAATGGATCAGGCGTTACTACGGGCAAACGATTTATGAAATTGTTTTTGAACACTATTCCCGCAAAGTTTGGGGGCAGGATTGTAAAAATTTGAGCGCCGAATGGGCGAAGAGACGGATTGGGTATTATTCCTTTTCGAACCTGTTCCATAACATTAAAGCCAAAGAGAACATGAAACAATTTTATTACCCGGGGCGTGGTATCGGGGTTTTGGCGCAAAATCTATATCAGGAATTGGTACCGCAAACAACCGTGCTAAAGAACGTCCATGTTCAAAACATACAAATAGAAGACTCATCGGTTAAGGGGGTGACGTGTTCGGCCCCGGAGGGCTCTTATGATATTCAATGCGAGCATTTAATGTCGACGATTCCGTTGAAAGAATTATTAAAGATCGCCCCGTTTGCGGCGGACCATCAATTGCAATCGTACGGAAAAGATATTCGGTACCGCAGTCTGCTTCAAGTGAATATTGTTTTAAACCGGGAGCATGTCTCTGATTGGCATTGGTGTTATTTCCCGGATGAAGATCTGATTTTTTCGCGCTGTTATGAGCCTAAATATTGGCATGGCCATATGGGCTCGGGCAAGCAGAGTACTCTGTTGTGTGTTGAGATTTTTTGTCAATACAATGATGATATCTGGAATATGCGTGAAGAAGATTTGACGCGGCGGACCGGCGCGCAGTTGATAAAGATTGGAATCATTCGTGATCAGGCCGAATGTCAGGACGCGTATATCCTGCGGGAACGTTACGCCTATCCATTGTTGTATCTTCATTATGAGACGGAATTAAAACGCCTGACAGATGCCGTATCATCGGTTCGTAATCTCCACATGAGCGGGCGCAACGGCACACATGCCTATTATGATATTGAGGAATGCATCATAAACGCACGGTCGCTAAGTGAGAAAATGGTAAGCCGGGATGGGATATCCGCGTGCGCGTCGTCCTGACCGGCTAAAGCTCATTCCTCCCGCCGCAATATCAGACATTTCAGAATAAGAGTAAGACGGTCCGGTCCCCCAACCGCCCTTTCGGGATTCATACAATATATTTGACATCAATGAGATAAGAAATGTATAATGTTTCGTTGCTCTTTGTTTAACCCGGAAAATGTAATTGCGACGAGTTTTGCCTTCTCGTTACGATTCCAATTGCGTTTTCCGGGTTAATGAATGGCAGACTTTTAAAAAAAGTCATATTTTCGATAGATAAGAAGGAGAGTTAACCGATTGAAGTTGAAGAGTTTGCAGGGTTTTTGTGGAAGAACGTATTTGACGGCTAAAATATTTTCTAAACTCGTTTTACCTCATTTGTATGGGAAAGTCATCAGTAACACAGTATCCCGCTGTTTAATAATTTATAAACCATCGTCTGCTGTCTTAGGCCTGACTTATCGCTGCCAGTGCCATTGCGTGCATTGTTCGGCTGGTTCCTATCGGTATGAAGTGAGTCAAGATCTGTCAACAACAGAATGGATGGGTTTACTGGATGCTATCCATCAGTTAGGTGTTCCCCGGATTAATCTGACCGGGGGTGAAGCCCTATTAAGAGAAGACATTTTTGATATTATTGCCTATGCGGCAAAAAAAATTGTCGTGATTCTGGAAAGCAACGGCCTGTTGATTTCTGACGAGGTGGCCTTAAAACTCAAAAAAGCGAAGGTATCTTGCGTGGCCGTCAGTATCGATAGCGTTGACGGGCCGGGGCATGATTCCTTCAGAGGCGTCCAAGGCTGCGTTGATAACGCCATCAAGGGGATAGAGCATCTGAATAAGGCGAGGATCCCCTTCATGGCGACATATATCCGTGCTGAGAACGCGCGTGTTGATTATATTCAAGGGTTCATGGATTTAGCGAAAAAGATGAACGTTATGGCCGTAAGGATTTTGCCCCCGCGCCCTGCCGGAAATTTTTCCTGTCATGTGGATGCGTTGCTGAGCAAGGAAAATGAAACGCTCATCCGGGAAAACACGGATCTCTTTATGTTTTATTTTAATGGCATGCCGGCGCCACGTATGTGCGGAACTTTTTCTAAAGCAACGTTTTACATCTCTCCTTATGGGGACATTCAGCTCTGCCCCTACCTGTCCATTTCTTTCGGTCATATCAAGGACGGATCCTTGCGTTCTTTATTGGAGAAAATGTGGTCGCACGCCATTTTTCAAGACGATGGAACAGACTGCTTTGTCCTGAACGCGTCTTTTCGCAAGCGATATTTGGATGGTTGTGTCAGTTATCCCTGTGATGACACAATATTGATGAATGAGTAAAAGGGCCCTTTTTTACGTTTAAGACGGAAGAGAATGGATGCGTATGGATCAATTTAATATAAATACAAATTCATCTGAAAAATATCCTGGTCTCGTCCAATCAGTGATGAAACGGGGGCATGAAATTGCCAGCTACGGCATGGACATCAGTTGGTGTCTAAAATGACTCAAAAAGAATTTATTTCGGATGTCACACCGTCCTTAGGTATTTTACGGAACATGACAGGAAAAAAGATATGGGGGTATCGGGCACCAACCTGGTCGATCGCAAAGGATGTCGATTGGACCATGCGGACCCTGAAATCCATCGGGCTGAAATATGACTCCAGTATTTACCCGATCAGTAAAAATATTTTTACCGGGCATAAAAAACAACGGTTTGCGCATGATATTATTAAAGATTTCAAGGAGTTTCCTCCTGCAACGTTTCAATTCGGGGGGGGCAGTTTTCCTTTGTCTGGAGGCACGTTCTTGCGCTATTGGCCCGTTTCTTTTGTTCGCCGTAACATTGAGAAGATGAATCATGCCCGGCAGGCGGCCATGATATATTTTTATCCCTGGGAATTTTATAAAGATATACCGCAGAAGAAGATTCCCGCGTGGAAATACGCCGTCCAGTGGGGGAATGTGCGATGTGTGAGGCCTAAAGTCGAGTGCCTGCTACAGAATTTTAAGTTTTTATCGATAAGGGATGTGTTAAATTTGGTTTAACTTCTTTGATATCGGATTATCATGCGTGTAGGATTTCTAAACCCGGGGTATGAACATTTAGGCCTGGAATATTTGTCGGCGTCATTGCGCCGGGCAGGCCATACCACACAGTTGTTTTTAGACCCGATCTTATTCAATGAAAGCGGATTTATCCAGCGCCCCTTACTGGCCAAATGGTTTTCCTTTGAAAAACACATCATCCGTTCCATTCAAGAATATCAGCCCGACCTGTTGTGCCTGTCTGTGCTCTCGGATAATTATCAATGGGCCTGCTCGTGGGCGGAAACGATTAATTCGGTTTATTCCGTTCCTATTGTCATCGGAGGTATTCATCCCAGTTCTGTTCCTGATCATGTCATTCAAAATCAATGGATTGATTATCTTTGCGTGGGCGAGGGGGAGGAGGCCCTGGTTGATCTGGTCCGGTGTTTAGAGGCAAAACAGAACCCTTCCCGGATAAAAAATATTTGGACCGTCCAGGCGGGTCAGGTTCACCGCAATGAGGTGCGTCCGTTGATATCGGATATCAACACCCTTCCCTATCCGGACAAAGCCCTGTTTTATTCCCAACTGCCGGCCTTGAAACGTATTTATTCCATCAGCACGTCTCGTGGTTGTCCCTTCACATGCAGTTATTGTTGCAATAATGTCTGGAAATCCATCTATCGCGCCCGGAAAAGTCTGTTGCGCCGCCGTTCGGTTGCCAACGTGATCGATGAGTTGTCAGACGCCAAAAGAAGGTACGTTCCAAAGTCGATCGCTTTTTTGGACGAAGTCTTTAACATGGAAAAGGAATGGCTGTTAGATTTTTTTAAAGAGTACCGGGCTAAAATTGATTTGCCTTTTTCCTGTTTTGTTTTTCCTGATTATTTGGATGAGGAAATTATTCTGGAATTAAAGAAAAGCGGTTGCATCAAGGTTCAGATGGGTGTGCAGTTGATCGATGAAGAAAAACGCAACCGTTTGTTAAACCGCAGGTCCTCGAACGCGAAGATTCAGACGGCCATCGCGTTGTGCAAGCAGACCGGTATTTTTGTGGCCTGTGATGTCATCTGGGGGCTGCCGGACACAACCGAAGCGGATCTGTTCCAGGCCGTTGACTTTTTTTGTCAGACGACGCCTGACCATATTGAAATTTTTTGGCTGCGTTATTATCCGAAGACCAGCCTGACGGAATGGGCCAGAAAGAATGGCTATCTTACAGCGGCGGATTATCAGGCCATCAATGAAGGTGTGGTGTCGACCGGGATTGTGCGCGGGAAAAACAAGGCCACAAAGCTGGAAAAGAAAATTTTTGTTCTGTTGTATTTATGGCCGTTATTGCCAGAGAAACTCCGGATGTATTTGGCTAAAAAATCTTTCTACCGGTTTCTCCCGGCAGGGGTGTCTATTTTAGCGCTTTATATATTGAAAAGGCTTGTGAAAAGGTCTCGGTATGATATAAATACGGAGCAGACAATGTCCAGATATGTGTACTTTATGTTTTTGAAATTTAAATTAAAGGTAAAATTGCAAAGATAATTTTCATTTTGTGTGACAGGGGCAACCAGATTCATTTTTTGCTGAATATCAATAGCGTTAAAATGGAAACACGTTAACGGAAGATAAGAGCTGTTTGAGACCGGGTATTTTGAACCGGAAAATAGGCGTCATTTGAATTGTCATGAATAAATATCGAAAAGAAATCGTTTTGTTTTTTCTGGTGCTTTCTTTTTGTTTGAGGTTTGCCGTTGCCTCTGAAGCTGAGTTGACCTTTGATGAAAATTACTGGATCGGTTATGTTAAGCATTGTTCCGTCGAAGATGGGAAGATCAATTTTGTCTGGCATGGCTCAGGCCATCCGGCCTTAGCCGTTTATCTGATCAAACTCAGCACGGTCATTTTTGGAGAAAGCGTGCTCGGCCATCGCTTGATGAACCTGTACGCGGGTGTTTTAACGGTTTGGATGTTGTATCTCATATCCATGCGGTGGTTTGGTTTCGGCGCGGCGGTGTGGACGCTTATTTTAGCGACCTTTAATGAATACCTGATCGGTATTTCAGCGATTGCCACGGCAAAAAGTTATTATTTTTTATTCGCTTCGGCGGGAATCTATTTGTTTTATCGGGGATTAGAAGAGAAGAGTAAACAAAAAATCTATGGGAGCGGTTTTTTTGTCGGGCTGGCCTTTTTGAGCAGTGAAATATCCGCTTTATTGATCGTGGCCTTTGCTCTGTTCTTGTTGTGTTCGAAATACCGGTTCTGGTTTAAGCGCAAAGAGATTTATTTTGCCGCGTTGATTTTTTTCGTCGTGATATCGCCGGACATTTGCTTTAACATTACCAATCAAACGCCGGACCATGATGGTTTGGTGAATTATTTGGATCACTTCAAACGCATCGGGCGGATTGGTTTCAGCATTCATCCCTTTGCCTTTTATTTTAGCGATTTCTATAATGGCCTTTTAACCCCCAGGGGGCTATGGGAAAACATGTCTCCGGAATATCCGGCGCCCAATGGCTTTTGGGGTTTTCTTTGCTTCGCGGGGACAATTTTCGCGTTATTTGTTAAGAAACAACCGCTGGAAAAGATTTTGCTGATCATTTTTTTTCTTGTGTTCGGTATTCTGCTGTTTTTAACATGGGTTCCGGATGATCCTGTTTGGGAAGCAGGTTTGGTTAAAGTTGAATGGGTTTGGTGCGCGATTACCCTGATCCCGGCGCTTTTGCTGACAGCCCATAAGATCGCTCAGATAAAGGAGCGCCATTCATGGTTGTATTTCTTTATCATTTTATTTGTGATGACTGCTGTCTATAAAACTTTCATGAGTGTGAGCGCCTGGCAATAATGCCAATCACATTAAATAATTCTTCTGATTTCTCATCGCTATTTGCGTAAAAGCGTTCGCAAAAAACGACGGAATAAAACAATTCATTAATGGATTTGGTATCATATCGCGTTTATCGACCGGATCGTTTGTTGAGCGGGAAGACATGCGAAATTTTTTAATTTGTCATTTTTATTGGAGTTGATCACAGCAGAACATGATTGCCGAAATTAGCCATATCCTCTATAATTACGTGTTAATGCGATGATTGTCCCGGGATGTCAGGAAAAGGGAATGGGCGTTTGTTGCTGATTTATTCTTGGATGCTCCAGACGGGGAGCGGCGCGGAAAGAGTCAATAGGATATTTTTTTGATCGGGTCTCAGACGCACGAACATTCATTCTTCACTCGCATGGTTATCAGTTTAAACTATTTGTACGGTTCAAAAATCAGATGAAAAAAGTCAGTGTAACATTGTTAAAAAAATTTTGTGTTTTTTTGATCGGCCTTTTTGTGGGACTCTGTCTGCTCGAGGCCGGCCTGCGTGTCGTAGGATATATTGTTCTGCATCAGAGATCACAGGTGCGGAAAATAGCTCAGGTGCGGAAAAACAGGAACGCGCAGACGATCCTGTTTTTAGGTGATTCGTATACCTTCGGAGGCAATGTCTCTGTTCATCAAAATTTTCCCAGTCAGTTTGAAGAGATATTGAAAACAAAGCGGCTGGCCCAGGATATTCGGGTTGTCAACGGTGGGTGGTGTGAACAAACGACCCGTGACCTTCTTCCGCGTTTAAAAAAAATATTGTCCACGCATCAACCGGATGTGATTGTCCTTTTGATCGGCGCGGCCAACCGTTACAACCTGGATGATTATGATTTCTCCCGGAATCAATTATTTTATTTTTTAACGAATTTACGCGTTTACAAGATGGCGCGTATTATCGCGGTGAATTTAAAGGCGAACCGTCTGGCCCATGACGCGCGGCATTTCGGTCTGAACGCGGATTTATACAAAAAAAGAGTGCGACAATTACGTCATTTTCAGTCCATCGATCAATACTCCGAGGATTTGACCCTGGACCAAAAAGCTTTTTATTATTTTAATAAGGGAGATCATGATAAAGCGTGGGAGCTTATTCATGTTTTTCTCAAGAGTCATCCGGAATCCCTTGAGGCGCTTATGGCCGCAGGCTTTTTTCATTATAAAAAATATGAGTATGCGCAGTGTGATGTGGTCCTTCAGAGAATAATTAAAATTTGTGAGACCCGGATAGCCAACAATCAGACCTCTGAGCGGGTTCGCTCTCATCTCGCGTTTGCCGCCGTCTCACGCGCGAATTTTCTTTTGGTTTTCCGCCGGCATGCCGACGCGATTGATTATATTTTTAAAACATTATTGATTGAACCGAATGGAACGCTGCTTCAATATTTGATCCGTTCGTATTCCCTGCAAAGCAAGTACTCGGCAGCCGATATGGTCGGTTTTTATGACGAGTTGTTTCGAAAAAAACCGGAGCTGCGGGATTTCAAATTGTTCTTAAATAATTACCGGTATTTTTCTGATGAAAAAGTTTGGGAGAAAAGGCTGGAGTCCTGGCTGCGCGACGATCTGGACGAAATTGTGAGGATATGTCGTCAGAGCGGGGTAACGCTCATTCTGCAAAATTATCCTTTTCCCTATGCTGTCGCTAATACCGCGATTGAGGATGTTGCCAGAAAATATTCATTGCCTGTGATCGATCAGTTGTCTTATTTTGAAGAGTTGATAGGTCAGGGTTTTGAGAACGATTATTTAGAAGATGACGCCCATTGCACAGTCAAAGGCTATCAACATATGGCCCGTCATATTTATGACTATTTATCATCCATTAATATGTTAGAAGTTAGAAAGTGACAGGCCTGGTCTTCCGGGGCGGGAGGAATGTTTGTGCCTCTCCAATCAAGCCGGATGATGTTGTTGAAGAAGATTCCATCGGGTAAAAATTTTGAGATGTCCCTTCTGGGAATATGTTTCAACTGGGTGTTGTATTGAAAAAGATTCCACGCCATGACTTTTTGGCCGGATAGTGGGCGTAACCTGTTAAAAAAGTATAATATTATTTTAGGCTCTTTCTCAGAATCTGTGGGTAAAATAATAAAAAAATAAGCATTGTTGCTTCAGTTTGATAGAATGCGGTTTGCGAAAACCTAGCATTCAGAACTGGAGATGACCAACAATGCTCGCAAAAATAATACTAAACAAAACATATCCTGTCAAAGGATTCGTTTATGGCAAAGTCAGCCTTGAAAATGAAACAATTTGTATTGAAATTCATGAACGAAAAAACTCAAAAGCAAAGTGTTCATGTTGTCATCAACACATGCCCACGTATGATCATATGAAAGAACGTCGATTTAAATTTGTTCCCCTTTGGGGAATTAATGTTACATTCATTTATCGGCCGAGATGAGTTGATTGTCTCAAAGACGGAATAAAAATTGAATTCATTCCTTGAACCGATGGTAAAAGTCCAGTATGCCAGCCATTTAAATTATTTCTGGCACACTGGGCAAAACTGTTATCCTGGAAAGAAGTCGCTGTTCAGTTCAAAGTTTCTTGGCACAATGTATTTGAATCTGTTCAACACGTTGTTCAATACGGCTTAAAACATTGAGATCTGGATAACGTCAAAGCAATAGGCATAGATGAAATTCAATTAACGAGGCTAATTGTTATATAAATTTTGTTGAAATAAACGAACAATTTAATGAAGTATGGAAACGATGTCAGGTCGCTTTAGCGGGTCCAAATGACGTCGGGTAGATTTTCTATGCTGTCATGCTGACTGTGTTGTGTCCGGTTAAGAGGAAAACAGGATGAGTCAAGTTTTTAAACCCAAAATTGCGATTGTAGGGTCCGGGGCAGTGGGGAGTGTTATCGGTGGTTTGCTGGCACGGGAGGGAGAAAACGCGACTCTCATTGCCCGTAAAGCACACGTCGAGACTATTAATAAAAATGGATTATTTATTGATGGAATATTGGGTTCGTTCTCTGTTCATGTCCAGGCAAAAGAAGAGCTCACATTCAGACCGGACCTGGTGCTTCTCACAGTAAAGGCGCAGGATGTGGAATCTGTGTGTAGGCAAATAAAGCCATATATCACTGATGTGCCGGTTGTAACCCTGCAGAACGGGATCAGAAGTGAAGAAATGGCGGCTTCTTTGCTGGGGGAAAAGAATATCATCCGTGGTGTTGTTCTCTTCAACGCGCAGTTCCTAAAATCCGGGTGCGTGACATATGGCGAGAAGGGTTCTTTGCTATTGGGGGAGGCGTTTCGACAGAATGGAAGACGTGTTGCTGATATTGCGGGTATTCTCAGGCGAGCCATCAAGACAGAAGTCAGTGACAATATTTACGGGGTACGTTGGACAAAATTGCTTGTAAGGGTTATGGTAAATAGCCTGGAAGCAATGACGGGATTGAGCTTCAAAGAGTGTATGAGATATCCCGGAATGAGGCGGATTGGTATGTTTATCCTGAGGGAGGCATTTGAGGTCGTCGAAAAGGCAGGTGTCAAACTAGAGCCGCTACCCGGCTTGCCTCTAACCGTTTTCAAACTTATCATCAAATCACCGTTGGTCATAGCCTCACTGGCGTTGAGACTGAGGATGAGCTCCACAGACACAATTACATCCACTCTGCAGAGTATGCGCAGAGGCCGGCCTACCGAAATCAATTATCTCAACGGTGAAATAGTGATACAGGGGAGGGCGGTGAACATTTCAACCCCGTATAACTTGAAGGCAGTAGAATTGGTTCATGCCGTAGAGCGAACAGGCCGATTTTGTTCGCCATTACATTTAGAAAGTCAGTTTTTGAGCGGGTGAACAAGTTGCGGGAACGGAGTAGACGTCGATGAGGACGCGTTCCATATCAAATCCACTTATGAATTGTTTTATCTTAATTCTGAAAAGCAGAATGGGGTTTGGTCATTATTTAATGGAATTGGTATAAGCGGAGGGTTTAGCTTTCCGGTCGGCGATCATTGTCAGGATATGCTATAATTAAAAAAAGCCCTATAAATCATTCAACTGAGATATGACGCGAATGCTGATACTGACATTGTTTCTTATTTATTTTTTATCATTGATTGTAACGACCAGCTTGATGACCCTGGTGTATAAACCATCGTTTGTGCCTGCGGTAGAATTTATTGAAGTGTCCGGCATACAGTTTTGGAGCGCCATTTTGGCCTTCCTGTTGACGCTCATTGTTTGCAAAATTTTTGTAATATTGAAATTTAAGCTGTTTCGTTCTCCTGTCGATAAGCCCCCTGATTTTTACGAATCAATTTATGTGCGCAGAGTGCGCAAAGAAATGGAGAGTCTGACCAAAGGGTTGGACAATAATAAAAAATAGTCCGTCCCCGGACTTTTAATCTGCTCCGGTCAATTTTTCGGATGTGTTGGCTATTTTCAAGGCCACCTTTAATATTAATAGACATACTAATCTATTTTTTAATAGCTCAGCAGGGTTCCGGGTTAATAATTAAATTTGTTAATATTAAATAAATGTTTTATACTAAAAAAGCGTTTTCTTATTAATATATAAATACTTTTAATATGTGGAATTTTATTCAAAATAAGAAATATTATGTTTATAAGCAAATCACTGCGTTATGCATTGCTGTATCCTTTTTTGGATCAACAATATTCCCGGTTCCTTTAGCTCAAGCTCAGAGTGTGCCTGCAACGGTTGGTCTGGATCTTCCAACCCCTGGGACAATGGTAACATTAAGCCCTGGATTTATACCCGCCGTTATTAAAGGCGTAAAAATTTTTCCTAATCAACCTCTAAGATTTGATTTTATCGTTGACCCGGGAGACTCCGGGTTAAAAGGGACTGGTTTAAAAAGTGAAGCCAACAAACTCATTAAATATTTTCTCGCGGCAATAACTGTTCCCGAAGATGATATGTGGGTTAATCTTTCCCCATACGAGAAAGACAGAATAATTGCGGAAGGTTTTGGGAAGACTGAGATGGGGCGAGATCTACTCGCGCAGGACTATATCTTAAAACAAATCACAGCATCCCTTATGTTTCCTGAAGAAGAAATTGGAAATGAATTCTGGGATAAGGTCTATCAAAAGGCGGTTGATTTATATGGCACGTCAGAGATCCCGGTTAATACATTTAATAAGGTGTGGATTATTCCAGAAAAAGCTATTGTTTATGAAAATGGCGATACTGTCTTTGTCTCAGAAAGTCATTTAAAGGTAATGCTCGAGGAGGATTATCTCGCGCTTGAGTATAATTCATTGAATAGTGAAAATGGTACTGACCAGATTAATAAAAATGACGTGGAGCAACCGGATGATGTTTCCTCCTCTATCATAAGAGAAATTATTATTCCCGAATTAGAAAAAGAAGTGAATACAGGAAAGAATTTCGCGAATTTAAGACAGATTTTTAATTCTGTGATTTTGGCTACCTGGTTCAAACGGAATCTTAAAGAAAGTTTGTTAGGCAAAGTTTACATGGATCAAAACAAGGTCGAGGGTGTTAACACAGAAGATCGTCAGGTTAACGAAAAAATTTATCAGCAATATTTAGAGGCTTTCAAAGTTGGTGTATATGATTTTATTAAGGAAGATTATGACACAACAACACAAGAAGTTATTCCTCGAAAATATTTTTCAGGAGGAGCTCTTTTAGCTTTAAAAAATGCCTATAGGAAAAGGGACACGTCGGAAGGGGTTGCTGTAAGTGAAGACAGTATTGTTGCAGGTGTCCAGTTGGTTGCCGCCCCTCATAGTTATGCTAATAGAGCGGTTAGAGAGACAGGTGAGCTTCCGGATGTTTCTAATTTAGACGATTATAGGAACAATTTACCACAGGAAGTAATGGATGGCGTAAGACGATTTTTGCGTAGTGAGAAAGGATTAGAAGTAGACGAGAAGTTTATGCGTAATATTCCCATAATTTCAAGACCTGGATATTTATCAAAGTACGGTGAATTTGGACATGTTGGTCTGGGGGAGATGTATGGTGAAATAGTGATTTATCTGGATTCGGAATCTTTTGAAAATATAACGAGATTAGCCCATGAAATTGCTGAGGCCTTTAATTTCGAATCAGGTAGAAGGGACCTTTATGTGTCCAGTGAATTTATTACACAGCTCAGAGAATTTGTGGGAGAGTATGCTACAGAGTTAGAGAGCATTGGCCGCAATGGTCAGGACGCTATACAGAAATTTGAAGCTCATCTTAAAAATACTCCCGGAAAATCATTCGAGCCATGGATGATGCGTTGGTGGATCTGGGCTACTTCAGAAGGAAAAGAATTTGCTGATCGTTCACATGATCTATCTCCCTCACTTGCTGAGGAATACGAAATAGCCGCTCAGGCGGGAAAGCTTCCAACGGGATTAAGGTTCACACCAACCCAATTAGATCAAGTCGATCGTAATGTAGCGGCAGGTAATAAAAGCCGCCAATTTTTAACACTGGATGATGTAAAAATCAGGGACAAACGGGTTCTAATTAGACTTGATATAAACGCGCCTGTTAGTGATGGAAAAATCAAACCAACGGAAAGGATTACAGCTTCATCAGAAACGATTAGAGAGGCGGCTGAAAGTGGAGCTAAAGTCGCTATTATCGCTCATCAAGGACGGCCGGGAGATGATGATTACATGGAATCGTTGGATCAGCACGCACAATTACTTTCAGAAAAGATAGGTCGCCCCGTTAGAGCAATAAATGATTTATACGGAGAAGAAGCACAGGAAGCGATCCGATCATTACAAAGTGGTGAAGTAATCATTCTGGGCAATGTTAGGCCAAAAGAAAAAGATCCAGAATTTGTGGCAAATCTTGAACCTTTATTTGACTTTTTTATATTTGATGGTTTTTCTGTCGCTCACAGGGATACAAATAGTGTTACAGGATTTAAAAATATTCCAAACGTTGCCGGACGATTAATGGAAAGAGAGTTAGACGGAAATCAACGGTTTTTGACTGCCCTTGAGCATCCTTACGTGGAGTTATTGGGGGGGGCTAAGATTAGTGATCACGTAGACGCGTTAGATTATGGTTTAGAGCAGGGACTTATTGATCGTGTGCTTACCGGAGGCATGTTAGGTCAGTTGTTATTGCTTATTGATGGTTACCAATTAGGTGAGCCTACTATGAAGGTTTTGCGTGAGCAGGATGTGGATGAATCCCGACCGGAAGGTCTTTTAAGTTTAATTCCACGAATTAGAGATATTTATGAAAGACACCGGGACAAATTTGAGTCACCCTCTGATCTCGCTTATGAAGATGCTGACGGTGAGAGACAGGAAATCGCGATTACTGATTTAGGTGAGGATGGCGCACCATTTGTCATTGGTGACAATGGGACAGAAACTGCTAACCGATACGCGGATATTTTAAGAGAAGCGAAGACAGGATTTGTGAAAGGTCCTCAGGGCAATTACAAGAATGATAATTTCAAAAAAAGTTCAGAGATTACTTTTGGAGCACTCGCGGATTCGGGGGCTTTCTGGATGACAGGTGGTGGTGACACTGATCAATTAATTTCTGATTTAAAGCTTCAACCAAGCCATCGCACACTCGCGGGTGGCGCTTTTTTAAAATTTAAATCGGGAAAAGAACTTCCGGCGATAAGTCGTTTAGCTGAATCGAGAAAGCAACAAGGCGTTGGAGAAACAGATGGAGGTGACCGCGCGGTTTTAACTTCCGTGGCCAGTCCCGGTGGTATTGATTTTAATCCTAAAAATTTTGATATTCAATCTGAAGGGAAAGGGATGGATATCGACTTTGCCTTTGATCCGGCAAATTTTGAGACAATGCCCGTAAATGGATTTATACCCGTTATTTTTCAAATCTCTCCGATTTCAAATTTCCCTTCATTATTGTTGGGTGTATCAGATCAAGAAGAAAAGCAGCAACTCACTCAACTCAAAAATTATACCAATTCCATCAAATAATGACCAAAGTCATAATGATATTCTCGCTAAATCGTCGAGAAAAGCAGAATTGGGTTTGGTCATTATTTGATGGAATTGGTATTAGTATAAATTGTGAGGATTTTTTGTGCGCGCAAAGAAACCGAACCGTTGTTTTGCTTTTTTAATGATCCTGGCTTTCGGGGTCAATGGCCTCATGCCGTATGCCTACGCGCGAACACCGCTCAGCTTACCTGAACCCGGGGTGATGGTTTCGACCAGTCCGGCGTTTGTGCCGGTCTTAATCCGGGGCATGACCCTCCATCCCAAAGACCCGTTCCGCCTGGATTTTATTATGGATAGCGGGAATACCGGCCTAGAAAATGACGCGATGAAAGAAGAGTCACAAAAACTGATCAAATATTTTCTCGCCTCAATGACAATCCCGCAAAACCATTTATGGGTCAACCTTTCGCCTTATGAAGGCGATAAAATCATTCCACCCTCTTTGGGCCGGACCATGCTGGGCCGTGACCTGCTGGCTCAGGATTATCTCCTGAAACAATTAACCGCGACGCTGATGTACCCGGAAGAAGGATTGGGCCAGGAATTTTGGGAAAGGATTTACCGCCAGGCAAAGGAGAAATTCGGAACAACCGACCTGCCGGTGAACACGTTTAACAAGGTTTGGATTTTGCCGCAGAGCGCGGATGTCTATGAGCATGGCCGGACGGTTTATATTGTGGACAGCCGACTGAAGGTCATGCTGGACAGCGATTACCAGGCCATGATGACAGGCCATGAGACAATTAAAAATGACGCGATGATGGAATTAGGGGAAACGATGATCCGTGAGGTTATTCTTCCCGAGATTGAAAGAGAAGTGAATGAAGGCAAGAATTTCGCGCCCTTACGGCAGATTTACCATTCCTTGATTTTAGCGAAGTGGTATAAAGAAACGATCAAGGAAAGCATCCTGTCTCTGTCTTACGTGGACCAGCATAAAGTGAACGGCATTGAATGGAACGACCCGGCGTTTAAGGACCGGATCTATGCCCGATATATGCGGGCGTATCAAAAAGGTGTTTTTAATTATATCAAAGAAGATTATGACCGCTTAAGCCAGGAATTGATCCCCCGCAAATATTTTTCCGGCGGTTTTCAGGACCGGGCCATCGCCTTCAACCGGCCGCGGATTGCCAGAGAAGATATCAAACCCGTCGGTGATTATGCCATGTTGTCTGTGTCTTTGGACCAGGTGCCCTTGATTACCGTCAGGCAGGCGGGCTTGACAGGGGGGTATAAAGTCTCAGGGGCCATAGAACTGGATGAGCAAAAACAAATGCTTTCGTTTGAGGGACTGCGCGATGAGAAGTCTGTTTCTGAAAGGGTCGAACTGCTCATTCAAAAACGCTTGACAAAAAGAGACGTGCTGGACAAAATCAGCCGTTACGCCGGGCATGAAATGATTGACGCGATGATCGCCTGGTTTATGGATGAGTCGACCATGAACGATATTGTTATTCTTCAACCGAACGCCCTGGGTGTTCACACGGTTTTTGACGTGCGCGTGCTGGCTGTTTCAGAAAATTTTGAAGACGAAGGTCTTGTTTTTCTGCATGAAATCGGCCTGGCCATGGGACAAACCGCGGATTTAAACACGGTCCTGGAGGTCGTTGATGATAAAACCACAACACATCCGCTCAAATTATCACCCGATAAAATTGTTCAGGACTATCTCGAGGATAAAGCGTGGTACGACCGGCATGTGCAGGTGACAGACAAGCAGGGCGTGAAACTGCACTATGCTTTGCGGGCATTGTTCCGTGAACAGTTTTTTCTGGACGATATGGACCTGACGCACCGGATCAAAGTGGCTTTTGAATTTGCTGATGAGAAGTTGCGCGCGGATGGCGAAGATGTGGACCAGGAAAAACTTTTACAGGAATTAACGGATAAATACAATCGAATCAGCGCGGCCAAATGGGGAGAGAATCAAAGACAATCCTCGTGGTTTTTAAGGCTGCGGGATGCTAAAGAACGGGTTCTCGCGGCAAGAGACATTTCCTCCTCGCGGGTCGTTGATGAGATCCTCAGTTTTTATCTCAAGGCCACAGATCCTCAAGAGCCGGTTGAGCGCTATGAACCTTTTAATGCCTTTATCTCGACGACGTTTCAAGGGCGGAAACGGGAAGTGCTGGTGCCTGTTGTTAAGGAATTATATGGGATGATCATGTATGACAGCGTCTATGTCGACCAGAGAGTCCTATTAATATCGTTGATGTCAAATATTATGGCGGGTATATTTGAACTGGACCAGTCCATCGTGTCTGGGTTTGAAGTGCTTCTCTTGCGGGATATCCGGCGGTTTGTTTCCGATGAGGTTTTTGTCGCGCCCCATCAAGTTAAGGGTATTGATCATTTAGAACGGTATTTTAAAATTGTGCCCGGAAAAGAGTCGTTTCGGACAGTCGTTCAAAAGGCGGCCTTTAGATTGCTGGGACGACAGCCGTCTGTATTGAGCGTGCCGCAACCGAGGTTGTATTTCCGTGAAGATTTTTTTAAAAAAGTCAGGGAGCAAAGAGATGTGGCTATAAAAAAACACTTGATCCGGGCGCATAAACAGGCGCATTTGTTTAGAAACGCTATTCGGTCTTTGAGCAACAGTCTGGTCGCGCGTGAGCGGGTCGGCACCCGGCGGCGCAAATTTACGCTCAGGGAAAACGCGGGTCTGCACATGGATGGATTGTTGCGTCAATTTCAGGAGACGAAAGACGCGGGGAAAAAGGTGTTTTTGGCAGAGCTTTTATTCTCGTGGTCGGGTTCAGGGCATGAATTTTGGAACAAAGGTAATGCCGGGACCTATCTGGAAGACCTGATGAAATTATTGCCTCAAACAAAAACAGTCATGCAGAAAAGATCTCTCTTGCAGCAGGCCTTAGGGTTGCCGGTGATGACGATGGAACGGTCCTTGCGGCAGCGCTTTGTCGACTTTGTGTCCGGGGAACTGGCCGGATTGTTTTCTAAGGTGACGGAATTGGGCGTCGACATTGACCAGGATTTTCAGGACCTGGACGAACGTTATCCGGATGGTTATGATCCTTTAAAAGATAAAGGGCTGGATGATAAGGTTTATGAGCAGCACAATTTGATGGTTGACATTCATCTGCGGATGTGGATATTGACAAAACTGGCGTTAGAGGGCATGAAGAGCCCGGACACGTCCTCAATCGGTCATGGCATCATACAAAATTTATGGGAGAGCGTTAATAACAGGCCATGGGACAAGAATATCAAATCGATGATGATGACACATTTGGAGCCGTTTATTGTTCAAGGCGGATTTGTTTCCGATCGAAGCTTCGCGTCCGTGGTTCGTCCGTCGGATGAATTTTTTTCTGAGTTAAAGCGTGCCGGGTATCTGAATTGGAATGGGATGATCACGAATCAATTTGTGCGCTTAAAAAGTTCAGCGGAAATGGACCTGCCCGAAAAATACCGGGATTTGAAAGAGAGCATTTATCAGGTATTTCAAGAGGCCTTAGACCGGTCAAATCCCGCTGTTGATTCTGCGTTCGCGGAATTGAAATCCCGGATCGACCCGGGGCTGGTGAACACGGTGGAACGCGTTGTTTACGGCCGGGCGGAAGAATTTTCGGACGCCATTGTTTCTATTCTGGAGCAAAATGTCCTCAATGATAATGTGACTTTTTTTATTTTAATGCGTCATAGTATGGACGAGCAATTGCTCGAAAGAATCGTTTTTAATGAGAATATCCGGATCGAAACCCGGCTGTATGCCGCTTCCTGGCTTTTTCCGTCGATGACAACCGGGCGGGCCGCGCGATTGGTTGAGAGCCTCGCGGATGAAACAGAAGCGTTCATCCGCCGGACGATCAGAGATAATAACCGGGTCCGGTCTTTATTTGATAATGAGCTTTTACAGGATGAAGAAATCAAGGTTTACATGTTAGGCATGCTGATTGACACGCGGCGGCATTTAACCCCGATGTCGATGAAGGCTTTTATCTCCATCTCCCGACGGATCCGTTCGGCCGAGGCCTTCGCGTATTTAAACAACGCGAACGCTTATTTCACGTTCGGGGGGAAGATTTTAGCCGGAACAACAGAACCGGCGGCATTGTTTTATGAAATTCTGAGCCACGAAATATTGCACGCCATTTTGCAAGAGGAACACGGTTACCGCGGCCAGACGCTCAAAGATTTCACGTTGGAGGAAATGTTGTCTGACATCCACAGTTATATGTTCGCCGACCGGATGGGCATCGAAGATAGTTACCGCATTGACGCGGCCAAAATCGATAATTTTTTCAAGGCCGTTAAAGGGAATGATTATTTTACGGTAGAGAGCCATGAGGGCGCGCGGGCCCAGCTGAAAATTTTGATAGAACGCCTGGAGGAACTCGGGATCAGTCTACATTGGCAGACGCTGTTAAGGATCGGTATCGCGATGATCCGGGATCCTCTGGTGCGGGAGCGGTCTCTGGAAGAGACGGTCTCCATCTGGGTTAAGACCGCGTTTTTCGAGCGGCATGGTTTCGCCCGGGTCAAACACAATGAGTTTTATCAGCGTTTTTTTGATGCCCCGGCGAGCAGTGACGCCGATAAGGATAGAATAAAGATTCTGGACGGCGAGGGCGTTGATAGGGCATTGGACCAGGACAGGGCGATGCTTCCGGGCGAGGAAGAGGTCGGAGGGATAGACCTGCAGGGCATTGACGTGAACCGTCAGGGCGAGGGGTTTGAGATTCAATTTGATCCGGCATCATTCCGGCAAAACGGGGGTCAGGGCATCAACGGGCTTACGCCTGTCATTATCAATGTCACGCCCATTCAGAATATCCTGCCGCTGCTCGGCCTGGGGTCGGACAATGTGTCTGGATCGCTGGAGCTTTCGCAAAGCAGGGATTAGCCTTCCGTTATAGCGTTCATTTTTGTGTTTATACATGTATTGTTGCTAAGTTCTATCCTCTGGTCGGGAACGGATACACGGACAGGGAAAATTTTTTTGACGGCAGGGAAAAAAGGGTTTACTTGGAGTGTTTTTTATGTATAATAATACCAATTCCATTAAATAATGACCAAAATCAATTCTGCTTTTCAGAATTAAGATAGAACAATTTATTAATGGATTTGGTATTATACAACCTTGAGCGATAGTAGCGTGCCTGTGATCGCTTCAGGACATTGTCAGAAAAAATATTGGTAAGAAATAAATTTGGGGTTGTAGTTCAGCCTGGTTAGAACGCCTGCCTGTCACGCAGGAGGTCGCGAGTTCGAATCTCGTCAACCCCGTTTTTTTAAAAGCCCAAATTAATAATTTGGGCTTTTTTGTCGACGATAACCCGCTCCTTAATTTTTGCACTTAGGATTACTTTCAAGCTTTCTGCTGTGCCCTCAATTACCACATTTTGCTACATTTTACCCTTCCAAATGGCACCAAAATGGCACCACTTTTTTCAATCCCTTCTTAGCGCCTAAAATAAGCATCAAATGTCAAAATATAGATCCCCATTATAATGCTAGCTAGGTTTTGGTTGGTGCTAAATCTTGTCATCTATGCAGATAAACTAATATGGCTAGATATTCAATAAACTGACTTTTTGGGATACCTTGCGACGAGTCAAGTCATTGACAATAATATGACTGAAGGATAGAATGGTTGTATATTTTTTAGGGGGGAACCTATTTTATAAATGTCTATTTATGTCGGGAATGATATCCAGCCCCGCAGGATGAACTGCTTCAACGACTGTCCTGCGAATAGCTATTACCGATAAAAAGCGACATTTTTTATCGGTTTATGCCATAAAAAATGTAAATTTTAAACGATGGAAATGAAATTAAACCAGCTATGTCCGGTTGATCCAGTAAACCGGACAGTCGTATATTAAATGTTATCTTCAAGTAAATGAAGAATGAGGCGTGAAGAAATTCCCATGTTTTGTTCGAAGCATCGTTGGTTACGGGAGAAAATATTGGTAGCGGAGGCAGCCTGATTCGGAATGGGGGATTTGTTGCGAGGGTGTTACTAGATCCAACAACAGTAAAATTAAAGAAATTTAGTTATATAGATAGTTTCATGAAATTTGCAATATAGCTTGACGAGAACATAACGAATCTATAAGCTGAATACAATGAACGCTATTAAAAGCTCGACGTATTCAACATATGAGGTTCGAGAGAGAGCCGTTAAAGCTGTGCTATTGGGGCAACAAAAGGTAGCTGTCGCTAAAGCATATCAGGTTGACTACTCTACACTGTTTCGTTGGTGCCAACGTTATGAAGGCACTAAAAAATTTTCAGCATTAGCACGTCAGCCTGGTAGCGGACGTCCTAATCTTTTAGATATTCAAACACGAGAAAATTTTCTTAAAATTATTACTCAGCCAGCCTCTGAATTTGGATATGAAACTGACTTCTGGACATGTCGCAGGTTAATGCAAATTACTGAACAACGATTAAAGATTAAGGTTTCTAAGCCAACAATGTGGCGGATATTACGCGATATAGGTTTAACTTACCAAAAACCTGAACGCCGATATTTTGAAACTAATGATAAACTACGAAAAAAATGGCTTCGTTATGAAGTCCCAAAGATTAAGCGTTCTGTAAAAAAATATCGAGCCATTCTCTATTTTCAGGATGAGTCACATATTTCTTTGACGACGGTATTAGGAAAGACATGGGCTCCAAAAGGTCAAACGCCAATGCAACGAGTTACTGGTAATCGCGGTGGTTTTGCGGCTATGTCAGCAATTAGCCAAGTTGGAAAATTAATTTTTCGACTTCATCAAAAACGCATTACTTCTGTAGAAGTTATTGATTTTCTTAAACAGATGCTTAAGCATCATAAATATCGAAATGTAGTAGTGGTCATGGATCAAGCTAGACCACATGTATCAAAGAAAACACAAGCATTTATCAAAGAACAGAAAAGATTGCATGTTTTTTATTTGCCATCTCGTTCTCCGGATTTGAATCCAGATGAACAGGTTTGGAATCATTTGAAACATCAAGAACTCAAAGGCAATGCATCCAGAACAAAAAAAGAACTTAAAAATTTAACCAATAGGAAGTCCCGAAATCCAGAATTACTAAATGGTATTTTCTTTAGATCCTGCATGGCAAGCTTCTTAAACTAAGCAACCTGTAAATATTTCTCGTCGGATTCTTAATAGCGTTCTCTATTTTCAACGTCTTTTTAATTTCTCCTCCGTCGAGGCATATTGCAGATTTTTTGAAATTATCTATAACACAATAAAAAGATAACAACTCGCTCCATCGGGCAGTCCTGCGCCACCTTCGTCGGCTTGTTCTGCCGATGAGCTCAAGGCGTTATATTCAAATAAATGAAAAATGGTGCGTGAAGAAATTCCCATATTTCGTTCGAAGCAATGTTGGTGGTGGGAGAATGACGTTGTCTCAGAATCCTAACCCACCAAATGGACTAGTTTTGGGGGAAAGGTCATATTATGGATAGAAAAAGTTCTAAAAATAGAACAGGTTTTTGGGGATTTATTTTTTGCACAGGCATTGAACCAACGAGCGCAATATATAAACTTTTCCTTATAAAAAGGCATTTACATGTCGATTAATCCTCTTGGCAATATAAAGGCAGAAAATGATCATATAATGCTAGATGCAGCTTTTTATGATACTCAAGAATATAATTCCCTTATCGAAGACTCTGCTCATCGCATAGTCATCGGTAGACGTGGGACAGGAAAAAGTGCTTTATTTTATAGGCTTCAGAAGCATTGGGGTCATGAAAAAAAGTCGAATATAATAATTTTATCTCCAGGTGAAACTTATATTATCGGAATTCGTTTTTTTATTAATTGTTTTGGCGACAATCCTTCATATTTAAGAGCTGCTTGTAAAATTCTTTGGGAGTATGCAATTTTAAATGAAATTATTATAAATTTAGTGCAGGAATATAAGATAAAAAGTGAAACATTATTAAATGATTTGAACTCTTTCAGAAGTAACTGGGTTAAAGGAGGAAGCAATATTGCATCAAGATTATATTTTCTTTTACAAAATAAATTGAATATTAAAGAGCCAGCTGAAGTAAAAATAGCCAACTTAACGCGAACTTTAGAAATTAGTAGGGTAAGAAATTTAGTTGCGGACTCTTTTAAATTTTCAAGATATAAATATCGTATAATATCAGATCGCTTAGATGAGGGATATGAACCGGATGATAGGGGTGTTGCAATAATCAGCGGATTACTAAGTGCTTTAGATATAGTAACATCATCAATAGAGAGTGTCTCGTCTGTTACATTTTTAAGAGATAATATTTTTCGTGCCGTGCAACGTTGTGATCCGGATTATTCGAGAAATATCGAAGGTGACATTTTGCGAATACATTGGGATGAATATCATTTGTTTAATATGATATGTAACCGTATAAGGAAGTCTTTTAAGATATCTCGTGAGCAGAATCTTGTAACCTGGAATAAGGTTACAGCAAAAGGTGTTACTGGTAAAGAAGGATTTAGAAAATGTCTTCGACAAACATTATATCGTCCTCGTGATTTGTTAGTGCTATTAAATAATGCATTTAACTCCGCATTGTCTCATAAAAGGAATGAAATAGTTGACGAGGATATTGAATTATCAGCAAAAGACATATCATGTTCACGACTAGATGATCTCAAAAAAGAATACAAATCTGTATTACCAGGTTTGGAAGAAATTATTAAGATATTTTCCGGAGGAAGTCCAAAATTTATAGTTTTAGAAGCTAATAAGTTAATGCAGTCTTTGTTTGATTTGGATGATGTTAATTCTCTAGCTAGACAAACATTAGCAATTATGCAATCACCTTCAGAAGTCTTGAGGATGCTTTTTAGTATCGGGTTTATTGGAATTTTAAATAAGGATTCATCTTGTTACGTCTACTGTCATGACGGAAAAGAACCGGATGTCTCAATAGATGAAAAAGCAAATATATTAATACATCCCTGTTATTGGATAGCATTGAATTTGCATAATGTCGATTTAGAAGAAGAAATTCGTGATGAGATCCATGATGAATATGATATTGAAGTATGTTCTGAAACTCCTGAGATACGTAGTAAAAAAATAGGTCAATTGATTTCAGAATTGAGTTTAATAGACGAAGGAAAAGAACACGCTTCAATGTTTGAGGATTGGTGTTTAAAGGCCATACGGATTATTTTTGCTAAAGGTATTGTTAATGTTGAACTTCATCCTAATAAAAATTTAACGCAAAGAAGGGATGTTGTAGGTCGAAATACTGGTGAAACGAATGCGTGGAGAAGGATTCTAAATGATTTTAAAGTAAGGCAGGTTATATTTGAAATTAAGAATTATTCGAAAGACCTAAGCGGAGATGAGTATAGGCAAATGCTATCATATCTTACTAATGGTTATGGAAAGCTAGGTTTTATAGTCAAGAGAGGAAGTGATGAAACTTTGAGGAAAGGCAAAGAACTGAGGTGGGCCAAAGAGATCTATGATAAGCATGACAAACGTATTGTTGTTAAATTAACAGACAGTTTTATAGTGCGTTGTCTTTCAAAATTAAGAAATCCTCAGAAACATGATGCTCCAGATAAACAACTAAGTTCTCTTTTAGATAATTATCAACGGAGATATCTTAGCTGAAAGTATTTTTAATGAAAAATTAAACCATGCCTCAAATTAAAGGCATTTTAAATCACTGTCTGTGTAGTGACCTGCCCCAACTAGTTGCTCCATTAATTGTGGGAGACCGATGGTTGATGGAACTATCCTAGGTTTCATATAGATTTTATTTTAGGACAGGATCATTAAAATCCCCCTAATATGTTAATAAACAGGTTCTAAACTTGTCTAACCATCCCCGCCATTTAACCCGAGTTCGTTTAACGACGAGCTCGGGTTTTTTGTCGACGATAACCCTCTCCTTAAATTTCGCATTTAGGATTACTTTCAAACTTTCTGCTGTGCCCTGAATTACTACATCTTGCTACATTTTACCCTTCCAAATGGAACCAAAATGGCACCGCTTTTTTAATCCCTTCTTATCGTCCAAAATCAGCATCAAATATCAAAATATGGATCACCATTACAATGCTAGCTAGGTTTTGGTTGGTGGTAAATTTTGTCATCAGTGCGTATAAACTAATATGGCTTGATATTCAATTAACTGACTTTTTGGGGCACCTTGCGATGAGTCAAGTCATTGACATAATTTAGGGGGGAGATTAGAATGATTGTATGTTTTTTGGCGATAATATCGGATATTGATATCTTCCATTATTCAACATGCCGGATGTTGACGGTGTATATCTATACTGTCAGATACCATTTACAGGGGGAAGTATGAGTGAATCGATGACAATGAAGATGCATGACGTTTGTGAATCCCTTTTTTTACATGATTTGATGCGCCTCTCGACGCATTTCACCAATACCATTGACTGGGCGCGCTTTGGCATCCTCTTGGCGCAGTTCCAAGACCAGTTTGCCGGTATATCTCAAGCCCTTTACGAGTTCCTGGAGCAGGAAGAGAAAGAAGAGTTCTTGAAATGGTTTCTGCTTAAATGGGGGGAGATCAATATCTTGCCCCAGAGCGAGATTGATGAATATGACCGTAAATACGCCAGTTATGATCATTATCGCTGGGGCAAACGTAAAATCAATGGCATTGAAACGATCGTGGTCGATCTTCAGGAACAGTACGGTTTTGACTTCGCCCTTGACCGGGACTATAAAACCGTTGCTGATGGGGCCTGGCTTTTGTGTGATTTCCTGCATGATCAATATTCTTTTAAAAAGACACATGTCCGTGAAAAAGATGTCATTATCGATGCCGGGGCTTATTTAGGGGAGTCGGCTTTATTTTTTGCACATCAATTGCGCGGGCAGTGCACGGTGCATTCCTTTGAAATTTCTCCCCCGAACTATCAAACCTTATTGGATAACCTGGCGATCAACGGACTAAAAAATATTCATCCCAACCGCCTGGCATTATCCGATAAGAGCGGGGAACAATTCGTGTTCACGCATGACCGGGGTAAATCTTCGGTCGACAGGAAAGTCGGCGGGACCAGCGATATGTGTACCGTTGAGACGGTTACCCTGGACGATTATGTTGCCCGGCACACATTAGAGCGTGTGGATTTCATTAAAATGGATATCGAGGGGGCTGAGATGGCGACCTTACGCGGGGCAGTTCAGACCATAAAGCAATTCAAACCACGGCTCGCAATCAGCATCTACCATTTGCCGGAGGACACGGTGTCCATCCCCCGGATTATTAAAGAACTGGTGCCTGAGTATCATTTCCATTTTAACTGGTATGCCAAAAGAAAGGGATCGGACGCGATCCTCTATGCCTCTATCGACGAGCAGCCGAAAGAAATGAAGATGAAAAGAGTGCCGGTTTTTGACCATAAGCTTTTTAATGAAGTTATTTACCGCTCCCTGTTTGAGATGGATGATCTGAAAGCCCAGCTGAAAGAAAAGCATGAAAAAAAGTGCCAGGAACTCGAGCAACGCATCGAGACGATCCATAATTCAAAAGTGTATGGACTGGTCCGGTGGTATTGGCGGACCATCTCGGCGGCAAAAAAATTGTTCAAGAAAAATTCGTGACAGTCACCTCTGCCCTCGTTTAGCCGCTAAGAGGCCCCTTTATATAAACTACGGAAAAAGTTGTAGACGCTGTTCCTATATTTGTGTTGCAGATATAGGTGCACATAAGATACGGGGTAGGCAAGGATGATATTGTGACCTGCCCCAACTAGTTGCTCCAGAATTTGTGAGAGACCGATGGTTGATGGAACTATCCTAGGTTTCATATAGATTTTATTTTGGGACAGGATTATTAAAATCCCCCTAATATGTTAATAAACAGGTTCTAAACTTGTCTAGCCATCCCCGTTTTTTTAAAAGCCCAAATTATTCATTTGGGCTTTTTTTTAGGGGGAACCCAAGCAAAATGGCAAAGCCATTCTTGCCCGGGTGTGTCAAAATATCCTATTTTGACTGCCCCGCCATTTAACCCGAGTTCGTTTAACGACGAGCTCGGGCTTTTTGTCGACGACAACCCTCTCCTTTAAATTCTCATTTAGGATTACTTTCAAACTTTCTGCTGTGCCATCAATGACTACATTTTGCTACATTTTACCCTTCCAAATGGCACCAAAATGGCACCTCTTTTTTCAATTTCTTCTTATCGCCTAAAATCAGCATCAAATGTCAAAATATAGATCGCCATTACAATGTTAGCCAGGTTTTGGTTAGTGGTAAATCTTGTCATCAGTGCGTATAAACTAATATGGCTTGATATTCAATCAACTGACTTTTTGGGACACCCTGCGACGAGTCAAGTCATTGACATAATTTAGATGAGAGACTAGAATGTTTTTATGTCTTTTTTTGGGGGGGGGGATAACATTGGATATCAATATCCCGTGATATACGGAAAACCCTGATATGTGATGTTAGCCAGCAAAAGCGACCTATCAACGATGTCTCTACGACAAAAACAGCATTATTTTGATATAAAATAAAAAGAGGGACTGGCTTTTTAGTGAGTCCTAAAATATTTAACGGAAAACCGTACATTATATGTTATGTTTCAAGAATCACTAATCAAATTAAGGAGTAAAAATGGCTGAAGATAAAAATCAAAAGAAAGATGAAGTTGTAAAAACCGGAAATCCGCTAGTGTTTATAAGTCATGACACTAGAGATGCTAAACTCGCCGAAGCCTTTAGCGGACTTCTAAAAAGTGTTAGTGCTGGTGTTTTGAAATCGTTCAGAACATCAGATAGAAAAGGGAATCAAGGAATTGAATACGGAGTCGAATGGTATCCCGAAATCATAAAGAATATTCAAAACGCTTCTGACGTTGTTTGCCTTCTTACAGAGAGAAGTATAAATAGGCCTTGGATTCTATTTGAAGCAGGAATGGCAAAAGGGAAGCTTGAAACTCCTATTTTAGGTGTAGCGTTAGGCATATCTTTGAAAGACGCATCATCTGGTCCGTTTGCTCAATTTCAGAATTGTGGAGATGATGAAGAATCTTTAACTAAATTAGTCTTTCAATTGGTAGATCGTATCCCCAATTCAGAACCAGACGAAGAAACGATAAAGTTTCAGGTTGGCAAATTCAAAGAATCTATTGCAAAAATATTAAAAGCCAAGAACAAAGACGCAAAACCTGAATCTTCAGAATTATCAAGTAGAGATAATTCATCGGCAAAACTCTTTGAAGAAATTAAGGTTATGTTTCAAGATCTACCGTCAAGAATTGAAAGTAATATGAATCCTGAATTACGTAGCAGAAAAAGACGTCGCTTTCATCCAATGATGATGGAAGAAATGATGCATATGAGTAAAAACAGACATATTGGAATAATGATGGCGCTTAGTCTTTTCAAAGAACCGATGCCTTGGCTGTATGAAATTGGCATGGAAACCATTAGGACGATTAAAACAGGAAAAACGAAAGCAGAAAAGAAAAGGGCATTTTCAGAGTTCCAAGAAATAGTTGAAATGTCCACTCGTCATCCAATGATGCGTGAATTTTTTATGGATTCAAAAGATGACTATATGCTTTTTAGAGAATTGCCTGAGGTGCTATCAGAAAGTTTTTATAGATTAATGATTGAAGAAAAATAAAAAAACATAACAAATCACTACACTGGATTTTTACTCCGCTGCGCTCCGTAAAAACCAGTGAGTTCAAGCGTTGGGCCTCATTAACGATGGCCTGCATAGAACATCCGAACCACAATCTTGGCACATGATGCGAGAATGAATTAAATGACAAAAACTAAGACCGATGGCAAGAAGCCCATATTCCCTCTTGGTCCGCACCCACTTCCACCACACCCTTGTGGCATTCACTTAACTGCCATGGACCAAAACACTGCGTACGATGTTCCGCATCGAGTGCTCCAGGATGAACATTTGCAACCTGAGGAGTTCACTGTCGCAATGACCCAATGGATCGTGACTCACCACCTTAGCCCCGAAGCCATTGAGCGAGATCGAATACGTTGTGAAGCTTTGACGAGACAGGGTCTTGTCGACCCTGTGCAGCGGTTCCCTATTAACTTGAGCACGCAGAAAGGCAATTGGGCAGAGGTATTGCTCGCTGAGTATATCGCTGCATCGTGTGCTGTCAAAGTGCCAGTGTATCGTCTTCGTTACAACCCGAACGTGGATCAGTCAATGAAGGGGGACGATGTGCTTGCATTTGATCTCGATTCAAATCCTGTTCGTGTGTTGGTCGGTGAAGCTAAGTTTAGATCGACTCCTTCAAAAGCAGTAGTGGAGGAGCTTGTTGATGCACTGGTTAGATCACACTCTGGGAATATTCCTGCATCTTTGCAATTCGTTGCGGATCGCTTGTTTGATTCTGGGAACGACGAGTTGGGAGCGAAGGTCATGGCTTGCAATGGGCTATTTGCTCAGGGACGTCTGCAATTGGATTATGTTGGATTACTCGTAAGCACAAGGGTTGCTCATCGTCACATGGAGAGGAACGCTAAATCAAATGTTCGCCGTCTTGCCGTAATATCGCTCGGGCTATCGGACCCTGAGGGAATTGTGACTGCATCCTATGTCAGGGCTGGTGAATACGTATGAGTCTCTCAGCCCAGAATGCTCGGATTTTGATGCAGTCAATGCGCACACAGAGAATCCAAAATCTCGTAGCACAATCTAAGGCCAAGCAGGTGTTGAGAGAGGTGCGTGAAGTCCCCGCAAATTTTCCAAGGTTTGAATCAGACCTTGATGATCGGGTTACGTTTATTGCATATGGGCTGTTGGCCGCCGGTTGCAGTCTGATTGAACGGAACGAAACAGCCGAGGGCTATATGGAGTTGTATGCCGCCGCAGATATACTTGAGTCGGCACACAGAACAGAGATTGCGAACCATCAGGCGAGTGCGCTGCACTGCCTGATCGGTGCTATGGCATTCTATGCTTGCGGCCAATATTCAAGGGCATTTGTACTGATCAAAAACTTAGAAGCGGTCACACCTTCGGCTGGTATCATTGCTTCATTCTTGCGGAAGGATCGGACACGCCTAATCGACAAACTAAATGAGGTGTTACTTGCTCCAGTTCCGGTCTTTAACGAAAAAAGTCAGTTCGACGATTGGGCTCTTACAATTTGTGTGGCTCGCTCATTATCAATAGCGACGGAACACGCCATCTCGGGCCAGCCGGAACTTCTCGCGATTGCGGACACGATCCTTCGTGACGCAATGACGATCAGCGTAGGAGCTTCACATCCGGCCTTTTGGTGGCTTGCTCGCCTGTTGCGGTTGATGCTCAAGGACTATGGAAACGGGGCTTTGTGGTCTGTGCTGCCACCTTTCTTTGGGCCGGAAGGCAAGGCACAGGTGGACAGCTATGTGAAGCTCCTTGCCTTCCAAAAGCCACCAGTGATTGAGCTGTGGCAGTCTCAGACGGTCGCTCTACAGCTTGCCCTAAATTCGCAGAATCGAGGTGGTGTAATCAACCTTCGAACCAGCGCAGGAAAAACCAGAGTCGCGGAACTGGCGATCCTCCACACGCTCTGGGCTGATCCAAACGCAAAGGTTTTATATCTCGCACCCTTCCGGTCGCTCGCCTTCGAACTGGAGAGAACCTTCAGCAAAACCTTGGCACCATTGGGATACTCCGTTTCGCACCTTTATGGAGGTTCACGTTTCAGTGGTGTGGATCGTGAGCTGTTTAATGAAGGCCACATCACCATCGCCACACCCGAAAAAACCAAAGCCATGCTGCGGGCTTCGCCGGAACTTTTCAAGCCAGTGAAACTTGTTGTGATCGATGAAGGCCATCTTCTCGGGGGCAATGAACGGAACGTTCGAAACGAAATGTTCCTCGAATACTTGCGCCTTCTGGCTCGCGTGCGTGGCGCACGAATACTGTTACTTTCGGCTGTCCTTCCGAACGCTGAGGACTTGGCAGCTTGGGTTGGCGGCGCTCCTGATGCTTTGGTGAAGTCGAGTTGGAAGCCATCAGCCGAGAGACGAGGAATTATTCAATGGAGAAAGACAGGTGTTACTATCGAATGGTTGGGAGACGAACGCTGCTTCAATCCTCATTTTATCGAGTTCAAGAAGGTGCCTCATGTAACACCCAAAGGAAAAATTAAATCCCGCGCCTTTCCCAAGAACAAGACGGAGGCCGTAGCGGCAACAGCCACCCGACTTGCAGCACTTGGTCCTGTCTTGATATTCGCGGGACAAGCTCAGTGGGTGCCGTCCATGGTGCGGGCGGTGCTGCTTTCTCTCGGTCCTGAAGCACCGGTCCATCGGTGGCCTGATACAGAATGGCGGCTTCTTGATGCAGTTTGCAGAGAGGAACTTGGCGATGATTCGTTGGAAATCACAGCAGCACGTTTGGGAGTCGTGTGCCACAGTAACAAACTACCTCCTCATGTTCGGATTGCCTTGGAAAAGCTCATGGCAAAGCATCCTCCAAGGATAATTGTCGCAACTACGACGCTGGGACAAGGGGTGAACATAAGGATTTCCTCCGTCATCGTAGCTACAACTTTCATCGGTGCTAATTTGCAGATCAGCAAACGTGATTTTTGGAATATTTGTGGACGCGCTGGAAGAGCGTTTGTAGATGGCGAAGGCAAGATACTGTTCGCAATTGACGGAACCCGTAGCGCTTGGAACGTCAAAACCGATGAGGCAACTGCTGCAAACTATTTTGATATCGTTAATATAGACCAGGTGGAGAGCGGCTTACTTCATGTGGTTAAGTATATGCATACTATTGCCGCTAATGTTGGAATTCCCTTCGCAACCCTGTTGGAGATGGCAGCGAACGACAATTTTGATCGATGCGGTGAAAATAGAGTAAACGTAGAAGGAGTCATGGATTGGATTGACGATCAGTTGTTGGCGTTGCATGTCGAATACAAGGGTGATGCCCCCGAGCTAACCGTCGACTGGGTGGATGATGCATTTAGAGATTCACTTGCGGCCATTCAAGAGAGGGCCAGACGGGAACCTGACCATGATGACCAATTGATAAACTTCTTGAAGGCTCGGGTTGCAGGTGTGCAACGGAAGGTTCCTTCGCCCGAGGCGCGACGAGCGGTTATTTCATCAGGTCTTCCATTGTCAGTCGGAATTTTAGCATTTAATCAGTTGGATGTGTTTCGCGAGATGGTGGACCGCTATTTAGCCTCCGAAACTGACGCCGACGCGCTCGGCGAGATGGTCACGGAGTTTGAGACTTGGGCTCGTCAACATGCGAAGATCATTGTCAAAGGGATGCCCGAACAGGAGCAGTTGGACAAAATTCGCCCTCAATGGCTTGATGGGGGATCATTGAGAAAGATCGTCGAAACGTGTGGGGATGATGCCACTGGTATTTGCACCGGTCTCTATGGCTACCAGCTTCCTTGGCTTTTCCACTCGGTTGCCCAGAAACTCGACAAGCTGGCCGAAGAGAACCGTATAGAGGCGTTTGCCAAGGTGGGCCTTCTCGTGGAACTCGGCTTACCAACGGAAGCCGCTGCCAAAGTCTTCTTGGCGGGAGTGCGATCCCGCGTAGCGGCTGTTGAGTTAAGCAGGTTTATAACCAATCCCGCTGCAAGCGTCTCGAGGATTCGAACGGCTTTGCTGGATTCTGCCACTGTGACAGCACTTTCAGCTTCGGTTTCAGCGTCGACTCTCGAATGGCTTCATCTTCTTTCGGCAGAGCACGGGACTAAAGCCGTTTCACCTCCGCAGTGCGCAAGATTTCGGTTGGAAGCACCCAATGAGGTGAAAACTCTTCATGCGCGGCAACTATCGCCGGGTAGTTCCATTGTTCTATGTTCGACCGACACTCGGTTTAAGGTTGAAGTGAAAGCGACCGAACAATTGCCCTTCGACAATTTTGTAAACGACCCCCGTTTTATCTTCGCCCGAGATGGCGACGTTTGGGTTCAACAGTGCCGAGACCCCCGTATCGATTATTTAAGTATGGGATGACTATAGGGGAGATTTTAGGGACATGCCTGAATGTTGAAATGTGATGTAGCAAAAATATTACAAACATTGCCCAACAAGACAATCCAGCGGGCGTCTTATAGCCGCCGCTGATTTTGGCGTTATGAGATACAAATAATGTTGAAAATTTATAATAGATTTGTCCCCATGGGCATCATCATTTGGTGTGTCCTTTTTGTAATTATAAATTTGTTCGTAATAATAAATTCAATTTATCAAGCATTTCGAGCAAGTGTGCCCCACTTTCTGTTTGCGCTCATTCCTGTAGTTTATGTAATTGTTTTGCTGGGATTTATGATTTTACAAGTATTGTTGGGTGGTAATGATTGCAGAAAATACTCTATTTATTGGTGCTTTTTTTGTTTGCTGGGAATTTCTGGAAGGTTTTGGGCGGGGCCACCATCGGATTTACTGGAATTAAGTATAACGAATGTATTAAAATTCTTGCCTATCATTGTATTTAATGTTAGTTTTATTATTTATTTTTTGTTGCCAAGTATAAAAAAGTATTTTAGAAATCATTAATCTCATAACCAGCAGATTGAGCGGGCGTCAGGACGCCGCTCATCTGCCAGCGTTATGAGAAATTAAAAATTATGAATCACCGTATTCAAATACTTCGTGACGTATACAAATTTTACAATGAGAAAGGCCCTGGCAACTATGGGCTTGCACACACATTTCCAAGCTTTACAACGGGAGATGAAAGATATTTGGCAGCTCTCAACCAACTTCTACGAGAAAAACTGATCCTCGGTGTTTCTATGCCGGACAATAGTCATGAAAAAGATCAAATGGCGATTGGGCTTAACCCAGATCGTCTTAACAATATCAGAAAGGAATTGTCTCCATGGCACATGGATCCTAAGATAGTTATACCTATTATTGTTGGAATGCTAGGCCTCATATGGGCAGTTGTCAGCAAGTTGTTTTAAAAGGTCTACCCAGCCGTTCAACATCAAGAGGATAAACGGAGGATAGCGGGGTGAGCCTGTTGAATGTTGGAACTAATTGACAAAAAAGATATAGAAATTAAGAGGCGGATTAGCTTTCGGTGGAAAATATGGAAAAATTATATGTTCCTCGACAAACGAAATAAAAAAGAATAAAATAAAAAGTCATAACGAAGCAATCCACCTGACCTTTTCCCGCGCCAAAATCGGTATGGGAAAAGGTCAGGTGATTTTTATGTTAGAAGGCACCATGGTAAAAATAGAAAACAGGGTTGAGAAATATGCTTTTTTGAGGTTGTATGATCATGACCTTGAAATGGCAATACAAACGATAATGGTTCTACGCAGATATCGTAGAAAAGATGTTAGATTTCCATTGTTAAGGGATATCGTTGTTACATATTGCAGGCCATTTACAGAGAGTCGAGGGGACGGAATACACAAAGATTTTTTTGGAGTAAAAAAATTCGAAAACCCTGAGATGAAATCGTTTCACAAAAAGCTTTTGAATTTAAGAAGTGAACTTTTTGCGCATACAGATTTTACATTTAAAAAGCCACAAATAGCAAATTGGTCCAACGGCGACAAAAAATGGTTTCCCATGGCATTCAAGGGTTTTAGCTACGAAAAGCTTGATAGCGAATTACCTAATATAATCAATTTTATAAAATACGTACAAAAAGATTTAACCAAACAAATTAATGAATATGAGAAAAGCTTCTAACAAGGCTTTTGCAGCGGAGCGCAAAAAGCCGCGCCCGCTGAAAAGCGACGTTGCAGGAAAATAAACAATTAAAAAGGTTGGATAGATGCCGGGACTGCTTGGAATTATTGATCATCAGAAAAAGTTGGGCGTCAGCAGGATTGAGGAATTATTAACGCTAATGTCTCGTTCCCTGCAGCATGAAGATTTTTATCACACCGCACAGTACGTCCGTGAAGAATTCGGCATAGCCAGAATTAGTAAACAGAAGGCGCGAGACGTTCGCGATAAATTTCCTGCCCCCCAGGATAATAATCTTTTATTTTTTTACGGTGATCTCTATGTTTTTAATGGAAAGGATGTATTGGGCGATGCTTATCTGAACGATTTCCATAGGGACCTAACCCGGAATTTCAGCAAAACAGTCTCGAATATCGATGGAGACTTCCTTTTTGTCTATTACAATTCTCAAGAGAAGAAATTATGCATCGTGAACGACATTACGTCGTCTATACCTGTTTATTATGCTGTTGTAGACGAGGTCCTGTATTTTGCCCCAGAAGTAAAGGCCCTGCTTAAAATTCCTAGTCTTGATAAACAGATCAATTTTACAGGCCTGGCCCAGTTTCTTTCTTCAGGCATGGTCTATTCAGGCAATACTTATTTCAACAGTATCAAAGCTTTGATGATGTCGACCGTCATGTCTGTGCACTTTCCTTCCCATAAAATAGTCCAAGCCCCATACTGGTCTTTTAATTTTGATGAAACGGTTAAAGATAAAGGGATGTCCTGTTACGCAGAGCCCCTCGCTGACCTGATTAATAAAGCGATCAAGAGACGCGTTCGGGATAATACGGCTAAGAGAATAGGCGTCTTTCTTAGTGGTGGATATGATTCGAGGACGATCTTAGCTGCCTGCCTTCAAAATAATGTCCAGGTTGAAACGATCACCCACGGAGTCGAGCAACAGAAGCCTTTTTCAGACGCGCTTATCGCTAAGGAATTGTCAGATAAGCTCGGTATAAAAAATCATTTTCATAAATTGATCCCAAACGACATGCAACACCATCTTCAGGATGTGGTCTATCGTACTGACGGATTAACGGATCAAGTGGGCAATTACCCCAGCGGCCTGGACAATCAACGCCAGATGAGAGAAAGTTTTGATGTGGTTCTACGCGGTGAGGAATTATTCGGCTGGCAGGGGGGCGTATTCAATGAAGACGATGCCTTGGCAAGTTTTAACCTTGTCCCTTTGCCGAACAAGTACCGTTCTATTTTAGGTGAGAAACATTTCCCTGGAATGAGGCAGGCGTCAGAGGCTGGTCTAAAGAATATTTCAAAAAGATGTGGTTTAAAGGATTTAATGAATCGAAAAGATCTTTATGTCTTTGCGCAAGGCGTTCCACATTTCTGGGGCATTTTAAATTATTTTAAGAATATGGTCATTGATATCCGAAATCCATTGTGGGATAAAGACCTCTTAACCTTTATAGCTAAATTACCTCCTCAATACAGGATTTACAGAAATCTCTTCCGCAGAACTGTCCGGACGGCATATCCCGACATATTCAGCATAGAAGGAGCCAAGAGTTCTAATCTTCCCAATTGGACAGAGAGTTATAGGGATCATCCGGATTTGCGTGCGTATATCCGCAGCAATTTAATTGATTCTTCTAATCCCTTTATTGAAGAATTGATAAATAGAGAAGGCCTTAATATTTTTGTTTCAAAATTTGAAGAGGCAGCTTTAAATTGCGCGCAAAAGTCAACAGGGTTGTCTGTGAAGGCATTTCAATCCTCTTTCAGATGGAAAGACCTTTTACCCACAGATTTTAAAACCTTTTTGGCCCACCTCATCAAGAGTAACTATATTCCTTATAAGATGGCATTGCCTTTATTTAAAAATAAAAAGATAACCGTGAGTTGGTTAAGGGACGATGTTGTTATGATGAGGTTATTGGTTTTGAAGCATTGGAGTGATTTGTTTATTTAGGATGCTGGATGCCTGAGGGCTGAATTAGAAAAATCGTAGACGCTGTATCCATCCCCATGTAGCAGGCAGATGCAAATATAGTACGGGTAAAGCGAGATTGATGTTCAATCTTTATTTACGGGGGCAGGATTGTATCATTGTTGGAACTGGATAAGGAGGCATTATGAAAGCATGGAAAATATTTGGAATGTTGACAATCTGTCTGTTGCTGAGTGGAACGTGTGACGCTGAACTGGTCGGATATTGGGATTTTAATGAGAATGCCGGAACGATAGCGCATGATAAATCAGATTATCATAATGATGGAACGATAGATATGCTGGGGACTGTATGGACTGAGGGTAAATACGGATCAGCTTTAAAATTTTTAAATAATAGCCATGCCGCCGTCGTGGTTCCAGACGTTAATGATTCGTTGGATTTAGCATCAGAGTTTTCAATTATGGCTTGGATTCAGATAAACGGTGTTACTTCCAGTGGTTTTATCATTTTATCTAAACATTATCCATGGTCTTGGTGGAGTTACTATTTAAGTGTTAGTGCTTCCAACTTTCTGACTGCTTTTAAATTTGGGGCGGGTTATGGACATGGATTAGAAACCCAAAGCTTGACTGCACCTGAACAAAATGTATGGATTCATGTGGCCTGTACGTATGACGGGTATAAAATAAAGCTTTATTATAACGGAGTTATCGACCAGGAACGTTATTTGTATAAAGCCGTTAATGAACAAACGGATGGTCCGTTTTCTATCGGAGGAGGTGTTAGTGGATCTGAAATAGAAGGGCACCATTTTAAAGGGGACATAGATGAAGTCAGGGTGTATAGCCACGCGTTAACTGATGAGGAGGTTGTTATTGCTATGCATAGTCAAGGGATTAACAACGGGCAGTCTCCAGTTATAGTCATCGAAGAAGAATTTGTAGAAGCAGATGTCAATGAAGAAGTTATCCTAAGCGTAGAAGACTCTTACGACCCGGATGGTGATCTGATCTTCTATCGATGGACAAGATTACCGGAAAATGAAGTCATTTGTTTTTCCCCCCGCTCCAACATGCTCTGTAAAAGGCACAGGCAAAGTTAAGGATTTAATCAAAGTTGAAGCTTTTGATGCTAATGGTAACTCATCCGAGGATCAAGTGACGATTGTCGATCGCTTGGCGGCTTTTTTATACTTTCAAAGTCAGCAGTAGATGAAACGACTTATTAAATCTATGTTTAAGAATAATTTATGTATAAAGTAGACGCAGTATTAATCGTATTGTCAAAGAACAAACTCAGTCGACTCTTAAGTCTCAATCGGTACTAATGATGGGGTGAGTTCCATGCCGCAAAGGATCAGCCCCGGATGATCACAAAAGCGTATGGGAAAATATAAACCTTACCTAATCCCTTTCTTTATTTTCTTTATCAGCTTCATTATTCGGTTTTCGTTAATCAGCAAAGGGCCTTTTCATTCAGACAGTCTGCGCCTGCTGATCAGCGCCGAACAATCCCTTCAGGAACACAAAATTATCTATCTCCATGGCCACGGGTATCCTTTGACTGCGATTATGGGAGCATTTTTTGCCGGATTGGCTCGTATGCTGGGATTTCAGAATCCGCAATTCTTGCTCAATTTCATGAGTGTCTTATTCGGGGCACTAGTGGTTTTTCCCGGCTATGTCTTCCTTAAGAATTTTTTTGATGAGAAAACGGCCATTTTTACCATATGTTTATTAACATTCAGTCCCATTTTGTTATCGACATCCATTTACGGCAACAGCCATAACCTCTCCCTGTTCCTTTTCCTCTTATCACTCTGTCTATTCGGCAGATACCTGCAAATCCCCTCTCTGAAAATTCTGCTAGGGGGAGCGTTGATTTTTGGATTGTTTGGAGCTTCCCGCGTTCAGGACTTTATGACCATGGTCATTCCGGTCTCCTACCTTTATTTTGTTTTCGGGCCATTACCACAAAATGTTCGAGTCAACGGCCGGTGTGGAAAACTTCTGCGCTACGTGACAGCCGCGTTTATCAGTGTCTTAACTGTCATTGTCTTTTATATCCCGCTGCTTTTAGAACGGGGTCAGGAATACTTTGGCGCAACATTTAAATACAACATCACAGATTCCTTTCGCTACCTGATCTCACCTTACCATATGGGTAGAAGTTTCGGTTATCTCTTCAACAACTTCAATACCATTGGCTTATTGGCCTGTTTTTTCGGATTCCTTTATCTCCTGATCAAAGATTACCGGCGCTGCGGTTTCATTGTGCTTTGGTTTTTGATTCCATTTATGTTTTTTGGCAATCATGCCATGACAGCTCCCCGCTGGCATCTGCTTGAAATTGTCGCTCTGACCATCTTACAGGGATACGTTATAGCCCGCTTCTATTCGCACCGGGTGCTCATCAATCGAGGATTAGCCTTATTGTTGCTGGTTACCCTGATATCACTTTGGTATGTTTCGGTCTTTCCGGTGTTGGCCTTCCGGCACCAATATGCTTTAATTCCAGATTTTGCCCGCTGGGTTGGGCAATCCACTGAAAAAAACGCCAAGGTCATCGTAGGAGATGAAGGCGCATGGATCAGATATTACGGTCATCGTGATGTGCTGGAACAAGTCAAAACTATCAACTACCGACTGGAATTTAAAGAACAACTTGACATTTTACACCAAGATTTTGATCAGTATAAAAGAAAACTTTTAAATCTGCTCGACCAGGGCATTCCCATTTATATTACGGACATCGGACTCGAAAGCAACAACACGGATCATCTTTTCCAACGTTTCATTGAAGATAATTTTCAAATGGAAAACATTGGATCAGCACCCTTTGAAGTATGGAACCGGAATAGTATCCGCCACCGCGTGATAAGGGTCCGGCTATACAAAATGACACCCAAAGAGAACCCATAACCCCATGACGGCGCAACTCTGCGCAGACCCGAATTCCAGTGTGGTCTTCCCACAAGAACGGGGCGGTGTAACCTATACTGCGGATAAGAGGGACGTGTTCACTACTGCGATCCTATGTCTGTTATAATACCAATTCCATTAAATAATGACCGATGTTAATTTCGCGTTTCTCGACGCTTCAACGAGAAACGCACCATTCAAATTGAAGACTTTAATAAATGGATTTGGTATAAATTGCTCTATCTTAATTCTGAAAAGCAGAATTGGTTTTGGTATCTCCTTCATGATTTCCTGCAATGGGATAAATGGAAAATTTTACTCCAGGAGGCTGTCCGAGAATAAATTTTTTGTTCAGATCAAAGCGCGAGACGACAGAAAACCGCAGGTGTACATGTGTACGTTGAGGATTTTTTGGAGTTTTGCAACGTAGAACTGAATAAAAAGATCATTCTCGGACAGCCTCCTAGGAGCTTGTCCGAGAACTAGTTATTTCAAAGGACAACCTTGTTAAAAAACATAAAAATTTGCAGTTAAAGCATAATGCGTTTAAAAAATATTTTCAAAACTGTTCTTTGACATAATGACAAAGCTTTTTCGTTAATTTTATGCCAGTGCTGGGGCTAATCTTCCTGATTTAATACATACCGCTCCTCTGAAAATAGCTCTGGCTATCTTTAAAAAGTTATGTGCCATGCAAACCAAGGAAAATTCTCCGGCAACTTTTGGTGAGCCACGTACACTAAACTGTCTAAAACCAGTATTCTTGATTTGTCCGAATACAGGTTCGACAATGTGTTTGCGGTTTTTGTAAATTTCACCAGAAGATTTTTGTTTCATTTTTTCAATCATGGCTGCACGTAAATGTTCTTTATCATCAACTGTAATAATTCGGGGTTCACCTTTTTGGGATTTGCAACATCGGCTTTTAGCAGAGCAAACATTGCAATCATATTTGCTCGCTTGATAAATTTTTCTTCCATTGGCTCGTTCTCTTTTTAATGGCAATGAATGACCTTCTGGACAAGTAAAACAATCTGTTTGCTCGTTGTATTTAAAATCTGATTTTTCCAACTCATGGTCATCATTTCTTATCTCTAGCGTCGTTGTTTCTTTAGAACAAGCAACATAAGCATCAACTTTGGATTCTTCTAAAATTTCAAGATTAGTGCCGGAAAAATAACCATTATCCAGGCTCATTTTTTCAGGAAGCGTCTCTGTGTTTTTCTGAATTTGACCAAGAGCTTCTGAAACTTCATTTTTATCATTTGCTTTTTGACTGACATGTTGCCCGACAATTATTTGATTATCTTCATCCACGCTGATTTGAGGATTGTAGTTATAATCGAATTGCCCCTTTTTTCCCATAATGCGTGCATCATGATCAGCAAAGCTAATTTGTTTTTTATCTTCAATATTTTTATTGGGATTAAGTTCTTGTTCTCGTTTTTCTAAGGCTTCTTTAGCAGCCGTAATCTTTTTAAGTCGTTTTTCTTTATGTTTAAGATCCTCCGGAATTTCATAGCCTGTTTGATCTTTGTATTGCTGATCTTCTTCTTCGTCGCATTTTGCAGCTTTTTCTATAAGTTTTTCGATTTCATTGGTTAGTTGCTTTTCTTGCTCTTTTAATCGTTTATAACTCATTGCTTTATGCTTAGAGGTATTCGCTTTAAATTTTGAACCGTCAAGACTAACATGGCCTAGCGATGCTAATCCAGCTTCTATGGCCAATTGTACACTTTGTTTAAAACATGCCTTAAAAAATGTTTTATTGTTTTTTCTAAAGTCACTTAAGACTCTAAAATCGGGTTTTTGTGCATGAGCGATATACATAAAACTTAGGTCTTCTTTATTCTTTTGCTGAATTTCTCGTGCGCTAAAAATGCCTTGGCTGTAAGCATAAATTAAGATAGATGTTAACAATCGGGGATCAAAGGCATGCTGACCTTGATCACTATAGTTTTTCATGAGTGAAGATGTATCTATTTGTTGAAATATATCCTCAAAAATGAAACAATAATGATCCTTGGATAACAGATTGAATATATTTGGAGGAAACAGCATACCCTGCTGATATTCTTCTGGATCTTTTTTAAAAGGAATGTTCATGTTTTCTCCTGAGTTCAATGGAATAATTATCGAATTAAATGATTTATTATATCCTGTTTTATCGTCGAGGTAAACATCGATTTTGATTATATTCAATATTTTTAAACAACTTACGTGATAAAAAAATCAATTTAGAAGTAACGGATTCTACAAATAAAAACTAGTTCTCGGACAAGCTCCTAGGAGGCCGTCCATAAATGTCTAATGTTAAAACACGGGCACTTCTCAGGGACGTTTATTTTTTTTAATCACACATTGTTTTGTGATAAAATACGAATAAGTTTATTACATACCATCAATTATACCAAATCCATTAATAAATTGTTCTATCTTAATTCTGAAAAGCAGAATTGGGTTTGGTCATTATTTAATGGAATTGGTATTATCAGACATATCTGATAAGTGATATTGCAGGCTGAAAGTGGTTTATTGTGTCCGTCCCTCTGATAAAATTAGCATTTTTTATCTGAAAGTCGGAGGGTTAGTTTTTTTTAGTCCTGAAAGTTTTATAGGTACGTCGTAAATTAATTATTATGAAAAAAATCCTTGAGATATGAAGATAAAAGAGTCAGAGGCTCAGAAACTCAAAATTATTAGACAAGTTTTTGTGCTTGAACTCATTGCTTTTATTTCCGTTGGTGCATACTTGTACCTACTGTTTGGCCATTGTATTAATTTTGGCAGATGTATTCTTACAATTTTAATTTATATGATCCCTGCACAAATTCCACTTGCATTCATTGTTATTGTTTATCACAAATTGATCAACCCTCCTGTTGTTAAGGAAAAAGTGCTATATGATGAAACTAATAAATTGAATCATACTTTGAATATCTTCACAAAAACGTTTTTAATAATTTTAAAATGGATAGGGAGTTATGTTTTGTCATTCATTGTTCTTTTTTATGTATGGGCTCTATATTGTTTCCATTCTACAACAAGTGAAGCAGGACAAGCTATGGGATTAGTTATTGGTTTGATTTATATCCTTATTGGATTGACAATACTTTTTATTATAGTTGGTGTTTTGAAGTTTCAAAAAAATAAAAAATTTAAAACATTCCAGCGGACCCAGTCACCGCCCTGAGGTCTTCGCCTGTGCCGCTGGTTTCAAGTGTTGGGCCTTTGACGTACTCAAGTGGAGATTGCTGCGATGACGATCAAAAAAAAGGATCGGAAGCTTTTAGAAGCCGTGAAAAAGGTGGGCTACCAAGAAGGCGAAACGTTTTTTGGCGGCAGAGCGGTAAACGATATCGGCCTTGAAACAGTTCAGTCTTTGATACGGAACGGGGCAAATGTCAATATGCAGGATGAGGGAAACGGGTCGACGCCATTGATTCACGCCATTCAAAATTGTAATTTTAAAATTGCCGATTTCCTTATAAGTTCAGGTGCTGATGTTAACCTGCCCAATCGAGCCGGAGTCTCCCCACTGCACATGGCCGCCATGGTCAGTACTAAAGCGGTATCATTTCTCCTTGAAAAGGGAGCCGATTACAGTTTAAAGACAAAAGACGGCGTTTCAATTATTGAATGGGCGGAACAAAATAATCTCACAGGCGCTATCGAGACGATAATGGCATGGAAGAATAGGCCCCAGAAGAAGAATAACCCCATGGGCTTTCTGAAGAAACTTTTTGGCAAAAGAAAAATCACGGAAAGGTCAGTCGACGCCAAACAGTCATCGCAAGGGGCGAAGAAGCTGCCAGATATATTTTGCGTTGTGACTGATGTGCCTGTGGAAGATCCCGGCGGAGTTGGGAACAGTGTTCTGGATAAGTATGACATAGAAATAGGCCTTGATACGGCTGTTTTGGTGGTATGCAATAACCGTGTGGTGTGTCAGGCTGAACCGGACCTTCCCTATTTTATGGCGATAGCAATGAGAATAGCAAAGGATAAAGGGTGGCCTCAGGACAAAATTAATTATGATAAAATTGTCTGTCGCAGATTTATAATAGATTCGCCCCAAAGAACCAGGGGGTATATCATGACCGTTTAAGGTGAATAAAGGCATTGGGTCGGTTTACATTCTTGTCAGATTTTTGAAATGCTATGAGTCTAGAGCCTCATGACAACTGCCCAACAAGACAATCCAGAGGACGTTTTGCAACTGCCGCTGATTTCAAGTGTTGGAGACAAAAAACATGAAACATATAAAAATATTTGTAATAATTATTACGATTTTATTCCTTGCTTCCTATTCATATTCACAGATTGAACATTTCGAAATTGGTAAAAATTTAGAAATATCATCAAAATTAATAAAAAAAATTAAAGTTGTGCTTCCTGAGGATTGGAAGATTAAAATTCAGGAACAAAAGTTGCGATTCGAAAGGAAGAAAACAATTTCAGCGGTAATCATCGCTCCGAGTATGCCGCCAGGACTTGTAAAACCAAATGAAATTTTATACTATTGCGTATTGGCAGTAACAGAATTTATATCACCAGATACATTTGCAAAAATAAATAAAAATAATCTAAGATTAGAGAAAGAAGCTGAGTTATTGTATCTCGAGAAAAAAATTTATGATATTCCAGCAAAAAAATTCAAAGCGCCACCGTGGGAATATGAATATTATCCACGCACACCTGAAGAGTCATCAATTGTCGAGAGATACAAATATTTGTATTCTCAAATCCAAATACTCCCAGACTACTATTGTAATGATCAAAGCTTCTTCTTTTATCAGCAAAGATTAAAATATAAAAACGTTAATGAAGAAAAAGAATGTAAAAAAATAACACAAAGAATACTAGAATTATTAAATAAATATGAAAAATAAAAAATTTCTAATAAATCGCTCTACACCGACCAAATTTACCGCCTAAAAAGCGGCGTCAAATCTGGAGGGAGGGCTTAAATGTTAAACGAATATGAAGATCGACTGGACTAAATCCCAACGAATAGAGTAAAAAGTTCGTAGACGCTGTCCACATCGGCCTTGATATCGAGTTGTTAGGAATAAAACCCGGGCCGAGGTGATGGATTGGATTGAAAATATAAATACGGCAGGGTTATATTAATGTTGGAACTAATACCAAATCCATTAACAAATTGTCCTATTTTAATTCTGAAAAGCAGAATTGGCTTTGGTCATTATTTAATGGAATTGGTATAAATGGGGATAGATAAGTTCCAGACAGCGTCCGCGAATGTTTGTGACGCTTGTTTCAGATAGCAAGGAGTTGACAATGAATGTTCAAAAAAAATGGCTTATGTTTATGACTATTTGTGTATTGTTTTTTAGTGATCCTTTGAACGCTTCTGCCGACAGATGTGCGGATGTCTTTGATAAAGGCCATCAGAAATTTAAAGCAGCTAAAGAAGCAGGAGGGCAAAAAAAATATAACCAATCGATTCGACTTTATAAAGAGGCGCAACGGCACTATTGGCAGGCTTCAAACATGATGAATTGCAAATGTCCTAAACTCAATAAGACGGCCAAGAATAATGTTAATATATGTGATGGCAATATTGAGATAATGAAAAAGAATCTGAAGACTCAAACGAAGTACCAAAAGAATTTGAATACCGAGGCCAAGGCCTATGATAAGTATAATAAAGCCCAACGGATATTTGAACAGGGCGATTCATTTGCCAAACGAAAGCAATGGTCTCGGGCGTATGAAGCATATCGGGAAGCGGCTATGCTTTGGGAGAGCGTTGCAATGACAAACCGATCTGAAAATGGACGGAAGGCCAGGCAAGCTGCCCGGCAAGCACGCGATCTCGCGAAAAAAGCCCGGCAGCAAAAACGTCAATCGTCTGGAAGGTAAATTAAAATGGTTCGAAAAAAATGGGGTATCGCAGACGCTGTATTGATCAGTATGAGGTAGAATCACATGCGAATAAAATGCGGGTGTCTCCCCGTCTATACGCCTGTCAGCGGCGTCAGGATTTCGATCGAGGATGGAATTGTTTTGTGAGTCTGAGGGCAGATTGTCGCTGCGGACAGCGTCTGCACCAGAATTCGATAAAGAAATATTAAGATTGATCTAATCGAGGGGGCCTTATGACTAATGAAACGTCAAGACAAACTTCGTCCAGTTCTGGTCCTACGATCTTTCAAGCCTTTATTTGGGGTTTCATGGTCGCGGCGTTTGGCTCACTCTTCGCCTTCATCGGGAGCCTGATAAGCGATAAACCCGTGCTGCCCCCGGCAGCTGATACCCTTCACGGTGCTTCCACGCCCGCAGAGATGAATCGGGTTGTCGATACGCTCCTCTCGGTTGGGAATTTGGCGATCGAACATGATAGCGCGCTGGTCTTGAAGCTGGGATTTACCATCATTGCCTTGTGCGTTCTGACCGTTATAGCCACGGTGTGGATCGTCACTCATCGGCGACAGCTTCAGCGCGCGTTGGTCCCGACGTGGCACACGGTGTTACTGATCCTGATGCTGGCTGTGCCGCCTATCATCATCACCGTTGGGGCTTGTTTCATGAAAGGCAGCTTGTTCCAGTCTTCTGAGATATCCCACGCCCTGCAAAACGAGAACACTCGCCCGCCGGTCGTCCGGAAAGGGGCAATGGTAACGGTGCTTATCCCGACAACCTTGCAGTCGTTCTTTGCTTATCACAAGTGTGATTCGTTTAAAATAGAGCATGCCATGGCTGCGTTGCCCTCGGGTGAGCGCATACCCGTGACCCTGGCTGATGCCCGTTTCAATGACGGCGGACGCAAGCCCGGCAGTACCGACTTCATCCCGCTGATGGAAAATGTCAAGCTGCGCCTGCAGTTCACCTTGCCGGATGACCCTGAACTTTACGGTGCTGTGATCGACCTGGGCGTTTCCGGATCGCTTAACCTGATTCCCAGCAGTAGCAAAGAACCGACAGACCGCGAAAATTTCGACATGACAGCGCGTTTTCGTGTCGCGCGTGACCAGGAAGCGGATTTCCAGGAAGACTACGATGCGCTTACGTCGAGAGTGACGCGCTACAACTGGTTCTCTTTCCCTTCGGCTGGGTTTGCGATCCTTGGGATCATATTTTTCAGCCCGTGGATGTGCCGGAAATGCCGTGGGCGGGTCAGCGCCTTCAAGATCAGGGAAGATCATCTTTGTCCGAAGTGCTTTGAAGAACGGCAGAAGGCTGCCGAGGTTAAGAAGAAGACCGCTGCGAAAAAAATTTTTTCCGCGCCAGCCACTGACGATCCAAAAAAGCAAGCTGCGCAGAATGAGGCTTCAAAGCTTTCCTGTCCGAATGGTCACGGGCCCTTACGATTGTGGGATGGCAAACTAAAATGTTGGACCTGTGGGTGGGAGTCCTAAAACGTTCGTAGACGCTGAATTGATCTGAATGCGGTAGAATCACATACGAACAAAATATAGAATAAGGGGTCACAACTTGGCAACCAGACTATCTTTACTCAAAGACCTGGGCCAAAGAGAGCCTGAAAAATGTGGTAGAATAACGCGTGAAAGAGCCAGAAATAAAGGAGTAATCACCATCACCCTATTCATTCGACCCCGCCCGTCAACCCCGGTCCTGGGGGGCTTTTATGCGAAAGATTCTCTTTTTTTGTTAGTCCTGAATTTTTTAATGGGAAAGTCGTGGATTAATTGTTTTATGGAAGAAATACAATGAAAGATATCAATGTCATAAATATCAACAGTACTAATTTTTATTTACTTAAATGTAAAGAAGGTTATTTGCTTATAGATGCCGGGTGGGTTGGTAAATATAATAATTTTAAAAAGGCGTTAAGCAGACTTAATATTAGCATCGATTCCATAAAATTTATATTGATAACGCATCACCATCATGATCACACCGCTCTGGTTCAAGATATTCGTAAAGAAACCAAATGTAAAATTATCTTACATAAATATGAAACCGGTTATATTGAAAAAGGAATTACCTGTATCAATGAAACCAGGCAGTTCAATATTTATTTACGCTTACTGGACAGGGTCCTCTCTCCATTTATTAAATATGATTACACTCCAATAGCATTGAATGAATCTGACATAATCATCAATAATGGTCATTACAACATTTATGACCTTACAGGAATAAAAGGGGAAATATTCCATACGCCGGGACATTCAAAGGGTTCTATTTCATTGCTGTTGTCAAATGGAGACGCTTTCGTCGGGGATGTCGCGATGAACATCTTAAAAGTGTTTGGTCATAAATATCGACCGGTTGAAGCGGAAGATTATAGTGAAATATATAAAAGCTGGGAGAAATTAATTCAATACGGCGCAAGAAATATATATCCTTCGCATGGTCATAAATTTTCTGTTGACGAATTGAGAAAATGTTTATCAGAAGAAAGAAAGTTTATATAATAATGGGATAATACCAATTTTATTAAATAATGACCGGCATCGAAATAGAACAATGAATAAATGGATTTGGTATAAACACGGAATTGAAAAAACGGACGATTTTTTAAACCGTTTATTCGGGGGGGTAAACGAGAAAATAAAATATGAAATTTGAAATAAAACAAATCGGAACCATCCGTTCTCCATACAAAAGTAAAAAGGAATGCCCGATTCAAGGAGGCATCAAACCCGGAGGAATAGGCGGAATAGAGATATTCCCGGAATATGAAGAAGCATTGGAAACAATAGAAACATTTTCACATATCATACTATTGTATATATTTGACAGGGCGGATGAAATAAAATTATCCGGACCGACTTTCCTTGATGACGCTTTCCATGGAGTCTTCGCCTCCCGTCACCCCTGCAGGCCGAATGGAATTGGAATCTCTATAGTAAAATTAGAAAAAAGAAACAAAAATATTTTAGAAGTCAGCGAAATAGACGTTTTAGACAATACGCCGCTTGTTGACATAAAACCATATATTCCAAGATTTGATTATCGGGAAAATGCTAACAATGGTTGGACTGAAATAAAAAAAATACGTGAGAAACCGTCAGGTCGAGAATAAGATAAAAATTTGTAACACATGCACGGTTCCCGTTGTTAGGGAGAAAGACTTCCCTGGCGAAGATTTTCAATGATTTTTTATAGTTGTAAAGAATTTATTTCATTAACGCGTTTTTGTGTTTTTAGATGTTTCGGGATGCGGGAAGCCTATTGAGAGAATCACACCCGGATCTCTCAATAGTAATTTTCAATTTATTTTATTTGACCCCCGGTTGATGGATACAAAATAATAGATTTATTCCTTGTCGAATATCAGCCATTTTCCTGAATAATAAGAATGGAAAGAACAGCTGTTTCTTTTTTTAGGATAAAACGCTTGATTCCGGTCAAAGGACATGATTGAATACGTATATATCAAATATCAAAATTTAAGAATAATATCAGGGAAGTGGTGCTTTTGTGTTTTTTAAATTACCAGGGAATGCGCTGGTTTTTTTAATATAGCTGATCCTGAAGAGCGACTAAAATGCTTGAAACAGTTAAAGTTAAGTTAAAAAACATGGTATGGTTTGCAAGAACACGACGGGAAAAAAAGGAAAACCCGCAAGATAAAACCACAAAAAATAAATGCGATTTATAGTGCGACCTGTTTAAAATCGAGTTAATTCGGATCATTGATCCGAATCATCCGCTGGCAAATCTGATGAAACAAATAACGGCTCAGCATTTGATCAACGATTTGAGAAGCATTTTGCGGATGAAGGACGGCCAGCGAGCTCGAAACGATTGATGGTCAGTTTATATTATTTGGTCGGTCCTGAAAAAGCCTGTTTTTAGGCTGTCAGGATCATCTGCTTTAGTAACAGACATATGCCGTAACCGGAATGAGATAAAATTTATTTAATTCAGGTCATGGCGCGTGTCTGACATTTATAACCCGGATTTCTTTTGGAGGATAACATGAAAAGGTTTATTTACTTATCCCTGATTTCCCTGTTGATGCTTCCGTCCTTACATCATCAAACAGTTTATGCTAAAGAAGAGATGACGCAAGGGATCGGTCAAGAGCGGCAGGATCGCGGGAATGACTCTCAGTTCAGCATTCAAGAAATTTATGTTCCTTATGAAAATTTGAATGAGGCTTTACAAAAAAAAGAGAAGGGTGTTTTGATCCCGTATTCTGATTTTTTGCGCTTATGGGAGAAAGCGTCTAAAAAGCCGCCGTCAAAGGCTCCTCCGGTTCCCCCCGTGGACGCGGCTATCATTCACTCGGAATACAAGGGAAAGGTTCTTGATGATATTGCCGAGTTTGAAGCGGAACTGAAAATTTCCGCCTTAAAAGAAAAATGGGCTAAATTACATTTAAATATAAAAGATATCGCGATTACATCCTTATCTCTTAACGGGAAAACTCCTCTTTTGAAACCGGTTAAAGGGGGATTAGAACTGATCCTGCCGGAAAAAGGTGAGTATATTCTTAAAGTGAATTTTTCCGCGCAAGTCAATACGTCTCCCGGAGAAAAATTCATCCATTTCCGCGTCCCGTCATCACCTCTTACCAAAATAGATATGACTGTTCCCGGCAAAGATTTAGATGTTAAAATTGAGCCGATGCTTTCTAAGAAAAGTAATGTCGACGGAGATAATACGAAATTCTCCGCGTTTCTCGCTCCGGGAGGCGATGTGAATATCCGGTGGTTAGCGAAAACAACGGACACGAAAGTAACCAGGAGTCTTATCTTCGCGAAATTATTGAATGAAGTGAATATTAAAGAATCTGTTTATTTAATCAACACAAAAATTAATTTTTCGATTATGCAGGCGGAAACAGATTCCTTCCAGGTCAAGATTCCCAAAGCGTTAAGTCTTGTCCGCGTGGATGGAAAAAACATTAAAGATTGGGAAATGAGTGAAGAGGGGGTCCTAACGGTTAACCTCTATGAAAAAATAGACGGTCAGTATATTCTTTCTGTGAGCACGGAAAAATACCGTGATTTAGAAGAGAACTCTTTTGAAATCCCTCAGTTTGAAGTGCTTAATGCCAAGAGAGAAGAGGGGGAAATTATTATTAAAGCCGAACCGTCTTTACGCGTTCAGGTTGAGAAAAAAGACCGCGTCACACAAATTGATCCGAAAGAACTTCAAGGCCGGGTGACATTTAATGAACTTGTCTCAGCTTTTAAATATTTTCGACGTCCCTTTCATGTCAGTTTAAATATTTCTAAAATTCAGCCTAAAATTACCGCTGAACAGAATGTTTTTATTTCTTTTTCTGAAACAATTATTGATTATTACACGAATGTAAAATTTACGGTAAAGGACGCGGGGTTGTTTAAGTTCAGATTTATTATTCCGGATAATTTTAGAATCGTTGAGGTCGGATCAGATCAAACGGTTGATAGCTTTGATGTTTCTAAAGAAAAGGATCAGAATATTTTAACTGTTATTTTGAAGAATAAAGCTTACGCCAATTTTTTGTTACCGATTCATCTGGAAGCCGATAAGGAGGATAAGGATGTTGTGTTGGCTTTGCCGAAAGTTCAATGTTTAGACGCGGAAAAGGAAGAGGGGATTATTACTCTTTCTCTTCGTAAAAATCTTAAATTATCGACGGACGATATGAAATCTTTGCGTCCGATCAGTCTGGAAGAATTAAAGTCCCAGGGGACAAGAGATCCGGATATCAAGAATGAGATAGCAGCAGGTTATCGCTACGCGACACCGGATTATTCCTGTCGTTTGAAAATTGATAAAAGAAAGACAAAAATTATCGCGAGTGTTGAACGGAATATTGATGTTGAAGAAGCTGTCATGAAAATTAATGATGTTATCCGTTACAATATTTTATACGCTCCGACAAGTTTGTTCCGGATAGAGCTTCCTGCCGCGATCGCGAAAGACGTTATTATCAGCGGGAACAATATTAAGGAAAAACGGCTGGCCGTTAATGAAGAAATTCAAAAAGGCGTTTGGACCATTGAACTTCATTCTCCGACGCTGAATAATTTTGATTTAAATGTTAGTTTCGAAAAGAAACTTCCGTCGATCAAGACAGGAGATGAAAGAATAATTGAGGTGCCGGGGATCAGGGTCATTGATGTTTTTAATGAGACCGGGTATATCTCAGTATCGAAAAGTCCTGATCTTCAGGTTGAAGCTAAAGAAAAGAATTTAGATCCCGTGGATTCAAAAGAAATTCCTGCCGCTATGAATCGTAGCCAGAGTGTGCTCGCTTTTAGATATTTAAGTCATCCGTACGCGCTTTCTCTGGAAACGACGAAACATGAGTATGAAAAAATATTGGATGCTGTTGTTAATCAAGCTCATTTTGATATTGTTGTTTCTAATGAAGGTGTCGCGAAAACAGAAGGGGTTTTCAGAATACAAAATACCAACCGGCAGAGTCTTGAGTTGACCATGCCGGAAGGAATAGATAAAATTTATTCTGTTTTTATTTCCGGTAAAAAAGCGGGTATATCAAAGGGGGGTTCGGATAGAAGTAAAATTATTATGTTGCCTAAAGATATCGCGCCGGGTAAAGAATTCACGTTGAGAATTATTTATCAAACCCAGATAAAATCTAAATTTGGATTCTGGGGCGGACTTCACGTGAAAGGCGCGGAGATTATGGATATTCCCTGTTCGAAGATTACCTGGAGGCTGTATCTTCCGAATGAATACAGTTATCTGTATTTAAAAGGTTCCATTAATCCCGGCAGAGATGAGCATCGCGCTTATAATCATGTTAATGCTGCTGTGCAATCCCGACGGGTCCATCATCAAACAAAAATTAATTTAACCCGTAATCAGATTCCTCAGCAAACAGATGAAGGGACTCTTTACGGCTTAGATATTGAGATGGTCCGGGAGGGTCGAATGTTTTCTTTCTCTAAGTTGGATAAAAATGCTTATTTAAATGTGTGTTATCTGAAGAAAAACATTATGTTTCCCTTAAGCATTATTATTGTGGTCCTGTCAACGTTTTATTTTATAACCCTGACGCAAAGAAAAGATCCGAATAAAACTAAAATGACTTGTGCTATTATCGGAGCGGTGATTGCGTTATATGTTATTCTGCCTCAAGGGTTTAAACATTTTATGTTTTTGATGCTGGTGGGGGTTGTTTTTTCCGGGGTTGTTTTGGTTATTCAAGCTTATCGGAAGAAAAAGAAAATGGGTTTAAATGCAGAAACAAACTGTAAAACTTCCGTTCAAAAAGAGAAGAAAATTTAAAACACGGGAAACAAGGATTATGAAAAAAATTTGTACATCCCTGATTTGTCTTTCTGTCTTCTTTTCTTTTTCCGCTTATGCTGAAGACAGGTCTTCGACGCGGATCAAGAATCAAACAGCAGAAACGCTTATCTTTTTTCCTGAGAAGGAGATAGGGGAAATATTCAAGGCGGAAAAAGAAGGTGTTCTGATACCTTATAAAGAATACAAAAGTCTTTATGAAAAAGCCAGACAGGAGTACGGGGAAAAAAGAGAGCGGATCATTCTTAATGAAGACATTAAAGGTCCGCAGATCGTTCAAGCTCATTATGATGGATCTGTTCAGGGGGATTTACTGAAAGTTTCGGTCCGGTATCAGATTGTTCAGAATGACCCGGAGCCGCGAGTTTTACAATTGCCTTTTGGGATTGTTGAAAAATGTGCGGACGCAAGACCCTGCCGGATGAACGCGGGGGAGTATTTATCGCTGGCCGCGCAAACGAGTGGGAAAAAAACGCGGCAGACGGGTGTTTCGCGTCCGTCTGTTTCTAAAAATGTTCTTTTTTTGAAGGCGACGCTCAATAATGAGAACGCTCATATCTATAACGATAACAAAACGCCGTCCCTTATTATCCCTTCAAACGGAACCTTTACTTTAATAATTGATTTTTTTATTCCAATTAATTTTAAGGATAAGACAGGAAATATCGCTATCGATATACCTCCGGCGATGCTGGGGCAGGTCGCGATATCGACAGATATTTTTTATGATGTCCGTTTTAAAGATTTTCTTTTGACATCAAAAAAACAGGTTGATGACAAAATGGAGTTTCTTGGTTTTCTGCCGTCGATGGAAACGTCATTGTCTTTTGAAATAACGAATCGGCGTTCTTCCGGAGAAAAAAGAGTTAAAATCAAGTCACAGGAAGAGCATCAGGCTTTTTTATCCGAGGATCTGATTGAACAGACGATTATGTATGATATGGATGTTGAAAACGGCGAGGTTGACAGGGTTGATATAATCATCGCGAAAGACCTTAATATTTATGATATATCCGGGTCTATTATTTCAAATTGGTCTCGGGAATCTAAAGAAGACACGGATATTCTGCATCTTTATTTTCATGTTCCCTTGAGTACGGGGATAACATTTGCTCTGAAAACATATCAGTATCCGGACGCGGCCTCCGGTATGTTTACTCTAGCGGACGTGCGCGTCGAGAATCTTTTTGAGAGGAAAGGAATTCTCGCGGTTTTTTATGATGATAGTATGCGGATAAACGCGCGTCAGGTTGATTTTTTATTACCGTTAAGCGGGGAAGGGGGAGTACGAAGACAGCATGAATCTGATCGGTATGTTCTTTTTAGGGAGTATCATGTTTTTAATCTGCCTTATAAAATTTCTTTTTCTCAGAAAGATGTTCCCCTGGAGGTGACCCTGTTTCAAAATAATGAAATAAAATTGGAACATGCCAGGATCCTATTTCAATCAGAGGTTACTCTGTCCGGGATTACTGAAGAGATAACACGGTTTAATTTTCAAGTTCCGGATAAATATGTTTTAAGAAATTTAGACGCTTTTTTAAATGGTGAAGTTGTTAATGAAAATCATCGGCATTTTATGGAAACAGGAGAATTGTCCATTGACATCAGGAATCCGGTGAACTTGAAAGATGAAATAACATTTCTGCTTACTTTTGAGCGAATTCTCAACGAGAAATTTTTTATGGATCAATCGTATCCGATTGCTATCCCCGCGATAACGTATCTGAACACAAAAAAGATGATCGGATCTCTTCAGGTTATAATTGATGAGGAGTTTTTGTTAGAGGATATTATCCTGAAAGGCTATTATCCCGCCCTGGAGATGATGACGGCTTCTTCATCCCAAACATTAAATAAAAATCTTTTATATGATTTTCGAACGCTCTCGCCGGAAGGATCGCTGGTTCTTTCTTATCGAAAAGCGGAACAGACAACTCAAACGATCACTTATGTGGCTGTTGACCAGGACCTTCTTCAAACGAATGCCTATATAAAATATGACATCACGGCCGGCAAGAAAGACCATTTTTATTTTGCTATTCCGCGATGGGAAGACAGCAAAATAAATATTGAAGGTCTTAATATTAAGGAAAAGAAGAAAATAAGTGAGGAGAAGTTAAAAGAGCTGCTGAAGGACCCCCTGATTCTTGACTTGAAGGATTATGATATTTGGAATGTTGTTCTTCAAAAAGAAATAATAGGTTCTTATTCGCTGGAAATTGATTATCAGAAAAAAATAGAAAAATTTGATGTCCTTACGGATATTCCTTTGATCATACCGCTCGATATTATTAATGATACCGGTTATATTGTTTTAGAAGCCAGTAAGAATACGGAAATTGACGCGCAAAAAGTCGGTTTAAATGATATTGAAATTTATGAAATTCCTCAGTGGCCTTCGTATAAACCGTCTAATCGTATTATTGAATCCTTGCGCTATTTTACACGTCCTTTTACGTTCCGCATTGCTGTTAGGCGCATGGATGAAACCCCTGTTCTTTCCTCGATAGCCGAAAGAGAAACAATTGTATATACCTTTGGAGAAGACTCGGATATTTTTTTTAAATGTGATTATGTCATCCGCAATACCAATCTTCAGTTTCTTGAAATTCAGCTCCCGAAAAGATTTGTTCTCTGGGGGGCCACGTTAAAAGGACAGGGAATTAAGCCCCGGAAAGGAAATGACAACCGTTTGTTTGTTCCTCTCCCGACGGAAAGTGACCAGAATATTCATTTATCTCTGACCGGACAGATGGTCCGTAAGGGGAAATTCAGGGCCTGGGAATCATTTGATTTTCAAAGTCCCCGATTGAGTATCCCCTGTCTGCAGTCAAATACCACTGTTTATTTTCCGGAAAAATATTCTCTTCTCAATATTGGAGGTAATTTTGAAAAGTATCCGGAAGCGGAGTATCACAGACCGTTATTGTTTCTTTCTTTAAAAGATCTATGTTTTTTTATCGGAGGAAACGCGATCAATTTGTTTTCTCCCGGATATATATCGCGCGGTCTTCAGGGACGAATCAGAAGTGTCAACGAGGATATCGGCGATCAATTTGCTCCCGGGAATGCGGTGTTTACGCAGCAAGGACAGGTCCGTGATGCTCCTCAAGATTTTCAATCGGGAGAACAGTTCGAGGGAGGTATCGGAGCAACGATGCAGTATGAGCCTTATTATTTAGAATCAAATTATGAGGTCACAAGAGATAGAGAGGTGGCTGTGTCGGAGGAAGAGTCTCTTGAAGAGCAGATGGTGAATTATGACGGACGGCAGCAAATGATGCGGTATGAAAGGAAATACAGTAAAAAGAAAGGTATTCTTTCCTTGAATATTGATATCCCGCGAGAGGGGCAATCTTTAGCCGCCTATAAACTGTGGGGGAATAGCCGCCTTCAGGTGACATTTATTTCCGATGTCTGGAAAAGGGTTTTTCATTTTTGTTTTCTTTTTCTTTTTATTGTTTTAGGTTTTCACGTAAAAAGAAAAAAAATAATGTCGTCTTTTATGTTTCTTGTTTTGACCCTTGTGGTTTGCACGCTTATTCCTCTTGTTGTTTTAAAATCATTTCTTTTTATTTTTAACGGCGCTGCTTTAGGCGCTATCGCGTTTGTTTTTATTCTGGGGGGTATGAAGCTGGTCAGGAAATTTGCCGGAAAATTCGGTTTTTATAGTGTTCTTTTTTGTCTGGTAGCTTTAACAGGTTTTGCTTGTCCACGGAACGGGTACGCTGAGGTAAGGGCCGGGAATATGGGTGAACGCCTGTATTCGCCGGACGGTTGTTGTCCTGATGAGGAAGAGAACGACGCGTTTCCGTCTGTCCGTGTGTACATCCCTTATTCAGAAAATTTTTTGAACGAGATTCAGGGTCATAGTAGAGTTTATATCCCCACTCAAGATTATTTCCGCCTTAAATTTTTGGCGGAACCGCCGTATGAACCGAAAGATACGTTTAAATTTGAAAACGAATATGATATTACCGGATTGTTTTTAGCCGGGGAGCTGCAGACAGATCGGATTCAGTTTGCGGCAACCGTTGATATTTTTATTAATAACGATAAATGGATACTGGTTGATCTTCCGTTTAAGAATGTGTTTATTGAAAAGTTGACCCTGGACGGACAATCAATTCCGGTTAAAGTGAAACAATCCGGACCGGGGTGTTTTGAAAGCTTTTTCAAGAGCGCGGAGCCGTATTGTTCGCCGGGGGAGGCGGATCTTTATGAAATTCCTGTTCTTGGCCGCGGACATCATTCGGTGGACTTAATATTCTTTGTGGAAATTCAATCTTCGCCGGGGAAGAAGACTTTGTCTTTCGGGCTTCCTCCTGCTCTTTTTTCGGATTTTTCTTTGGATTTAAAGCGTAAGGATGTTTTTCTTGAATTTGAAAAACCGAATAATAGTTTTTATTTGGATGAAAGCGGTGTGAACCCTGTTGTTAAGGCGTCTTTGTCCCGACAATCAGAATTAAAACTGTCCTGGTTTCCTAAAAAATATCTTAAAAAGACAGAAAAACCTCTTATTTACGCGGACTGCAATATTGATATGCTGATGGGTTATGAAGAAATTATTATTGTTCAAGAAACAAAGATCAGGGTAGAGAAATCTTCAATCGCGTCATTAAGTTTTTTCCTGGAACCGGATATTGTTATTGTGGATGTTTTTTCGAATAAGGTTAAGAATTGGCAAACACGACAGGAGAAAGGACAATCGGTCTTAGATGTTATTTTTAAACATGAGATCACGGACACCGTCGATATTGTCATTAAAGCGAAACGGAATGTGAGGCCGGATACGGTTTCTCCGGTGATATTTTTAAAGCCCCAGACAACAAAAAGGATTCACGGGACACTTAATTTGTTTGCGTCCGAAGAGGATAAACTTATTATTGAAAATGTGACGAATTTAAACCCGGCGGGGACAACCCGGCAGCACCAGCAAGGGGTGCCGGGCATGAAATTGCTTAAAAGTTATTCTTTCCTGACAGGAGATTTCAGCGCGCGGATTGAAAAGGTTCCGGAAGAACGAAAAGTCGCCGCCCGGATGAATAGTCAGCATGTTTTCTCGGAAAACCTTTTGAATTCCACATATGACATTAATTTGAATATCAAAAAGAATTTTCTTACAGCGATACAAATTATTCTTCCCCGGGGGCAAAAGATTGATGCTATCCATGCGGAAAACACGTCAGATTATAGTTTGCAGGATAATATTCTTGTTTTGCCTTTTAAAAGGGCGGTTAAAGGAAAGTACCGTTTTCAATTAAAGCTGGAAAGAGAAATAGACAATTTTTCTTCAGCCGCTATTGAAAGCATTCAACTGCCTGATGTGCAAAAGGTAACCGGCGCTTCGGTTGTATTGTTCCCGCGTGGGTATGATGTTAAGGAGGTGTCTGTTTCGGGTTTAAGGTCGGCTAACATCAATACGGTGACTCCGTTAATCAAAACGGATCAAGGAGATTACGGCGCGAAATATGCCTATGTTCTTCGTGAAAAGAATTATACGGCCCGGTATAACATATTCAAAAAAGATTCTTCTTTGGATGTGATTAAAATTTATCATTCAACCGTGAAAGATAATCTTGTCAGCGTTAAGCTTTTGAGTATTTTTAATATCAAGAATGCCCCTGTCGACCATTTTGATATTATCGTCCCGGTTGATTTGAAAGATTCTATTGAAATTCAAGGTGAGGGAATTCAAACGATTCTTAAAAAAGTTATTAATGAGGGAAAAAGTGTCGCGATTACGGTTAATACAATAGCTAAGATCGATCATTCCTATATGCTACAGGTTTCTTTTAATCGTTATTTCGGTAATGATAAAACTTTTCATATGCCGCGCATTGTTTTTCCTCAGGCAAAAAACAAAACAGAGTTTATCGCTGTTGAAGCGGACACGGTTTATCATGTGGAATCTTTTGTGAGTGAGTCTCTGTATGAGGCGGAACCGGACAGGATTCCCGCGTTGCCGGATGGGATTGATTTAAATAAAATTCTTTGGTCTTACCAATCCTCAGGGTCCGCGGAGTGGCAGTGTCGCCTGGAATTAAAACGGTTAGAACGTGAAAAATTGGTTAAAGCCAAGATATTGAGAGAAGACATAAAAACACTTCTTATTCCGAATGGTCACGCGTTACATCAAATTGAAATAAAGATAAACAATCGAACGCTTCAGTTTTTGCCTGTTCACTTGCCGTCAACAGCATCTCTTTGGAGTCTTAAAGTTGCCGGAGAAAATGTTAGAGCGTCGTTAGTCCCGTCAGATAAGAAGGGACAAAAAAAATATTTGATCCCTCTTATTAAAAGCGGGGTCGGGGATAGAAGTTTTGATATTAAATTGATTTACATTACGCCCCTTAAAGAATTAGGGTTGTTCGGCCGGATTAATTTGTCGAATATGATCAAAACAGGCGATGTTCCGGTTGAAAAAACAACATGGTCGGTTTTTGTTCCGGATAATTATTCTTATTTTTATTTCCGATCGAATTTAGATGAAAGTGATATTTCTATTATTGAAGCTGAAAAGACTCTGGAATTAGCTAAAGAGTATAAGTATTGGACAGATCTGGCCAGTTCAACAAAAGGAGGATTGCGGGAAAAGGCCCTGGATAATCGGAAAAAGGTTATGAAGGATTATGGGGCTCAATATTCAAGCTACCAGCGTGTGGAGACAGATTTAGCAGGACGGGAAGGAGATAACACATATAATCAGGGGATCATTCACAAAGCCAGGTCTCAGAATACGCGGATGCTGGATGAAGCTTCGAAAATTGTTGAATATAACAAAGCCGATTCGCGGACCGTCAATCGCCAGTTGATTCAATCGGACAAAAAAGCCATGTCAGGACGGAGAAATGTAAAGGGCTGGCAAATTAAAACAAATGATTTCGGCGGGGAAGATCAGGTTGAACAGTCGATTACAAATTATCTTCAGCAGGAAGATTTGAAACAGTCTGTTAAAGGTAAGGGCGGAAAAGATAAAGGACGCAAATATTCCAAGTCGCAGCTTTTGGGGAGGAAACAGGCGCAATCAGCCCGTCAAAAAAAGGATATGGCCAGATCGTCTTTGAAGGGCCGGGCGCGTCAACAAGGCGGGTATCAAACGTCACAGACAATGGACGTCTATGATTATGAGGATCAAACAACTCAGACAGAGCATATTTTTTATAAACAAAGCGATATGTCTGAGGGGAAAATGATAGTTAATGGGCTTGCGCGGGGTGCTGGTCGAGAGAAGGAAGAGTCTGGTTCCTTTTGGGGAGCGGATGGGTCTGCCCCGGCTCCAATTGTTCAAATTTTTTCCGGGGCAGGTAACAAGATGCCGATTCAACAGCAGCAGGAAAAAAGAAGCACACTTCTTAAGGGACTTCGATCTATTGATATTCCTATTCCGGAACAAGGTATACGCTATTCTTATAAGAAGTTAGGGGGAAATCCGCAAATAAAATTCTATTACCGCAGGAAAGGAAGCCTGTTGAAAATATGTTTGCTTTTGATGTGTATGGTTGCTGTCGGCGGGATTTATAAGTTTCGTCAATACCGTTTTCCTAAGGAGAAATTATTAGGAGTTTTTAAAGGAATAAACCCGGTAACTATTGTCCGTAAGATTATAGACTCGCAGTTGCTAAGAATTGTGATTGTTGTTCTTATTGTTCCGACCTTTTTTATGCAGTCGCCGATTTGTGTTGTGTTAGTAGGCCTTTCCAGTGTTTTTCTTTTGACGCATATCTCTAAGAAACGTTATCGGAAGATAGGATATGTCCCGGTGTATAGTTTTATAATATTTTTAAAATATTTTATTTCCTACGCGATTCTGCTCGTGTCCTTCTTGAGCTTTTTTCATATGTCTTTTCTTTTTCTCGTCGGTGTTGGAATATTTTTTAATGTTATATGGATTGTTATTTATAGTATTGTTACATTGTGCACAAAGAAAGTTGTGCTTAAGAATCCTGAAAATTCAAACGATGAGGGCGTATCGTCTTTTTCCGGTGAGGGGCCGGCATAGGTTTTTTTGATCCTTTTTATTTAATGCCGCGTTTCAGGGGACATTATCAAGAATTGTGTCTCTTTTTTTTTGATGTTTGGCCAACGTCACTTCCTGATGGGTCATTTATAAAGGATATTATAAAATACGAAATCAGTCAGTTTTTGGCGCGCTCGTTCTATTGATAATACCAATTCCAGTAAATAATGACCAAAACCAATTTTGCTTTTCAGAATTAAGATAAAACAATTTATTAATGGATTTGGTATAAGATATGTTCATAAGAGTAAAGAAGAAATTATAATATTTTTTGTTTAGACGCGTCCGGTATTCTCAGCCGGATTAGCGGGATCCCCAAAAGTTTTTTAATCAGAAATTTTTGAAAATTAGCGCCAACAGTTCTTGAAGCAGTAAGTACAACGGGTGTGAGCCCGTGGGAAGCTATTCAGTCATTTTTATTGCAAAATTTGGGTTGAATGTCAGGTTTAAAATTATGGTAGTGAATAAAAACAACATTTATCAAAAAGAAAAAATACTGGAAGCAAGAATGAAGACATCTCCAATCGTTATTATTTTTTTTCTCCTTTTTGCGATAGTGATGTTTTCAGTTGGAATCCCGCGCTATCTGAAAACTAAAAAATTTATTGATGATTCTTTCTCAACAAGCGGTATTATTTCTGAAATTGAGAAAGAGTCTCGGAAGACACGCGCAGGAACAACTAAGATTACCTATTATGTCATTTACACGTTCCTAACAAAAAACGGAGAGGAAATAAAAGGGAAATCTTCTGTGCCCAGAGGTCCTTCTGATTTCAAAATCAGTGATCAAATTACAATATTATATGATCCTGATAATCCTAATAATTCTAAAATGAATACTTTTTCTGATTTGTGGATGGATTCTTTTTGTTTGAATTTATTAGGCATTTTTTTAATTATTTCAAGCGTTGTTGTATCAATACAATATAAAAAATACATATCAAGGCGACCTATCTGACCATTTTTTGCGTCTGAAAAACGGCAGGTGACCTTTGTGTTGTACGGATAAAAAAAGGAAAAAAATGAAAAATAAACTTAAAATTATTCAAAGTATTGCGGTTGCCACCTTTTTTTTAAGCCCTTCTTTTATTTTCGCGGAAACAAGTCGTGATTTACAAACAGTGGTAAAAGGCAATAGTAATTTCGGTTTCGATTTATACCAAAATCTTAAAGGGGAAGAAGGGAATTTATTCTTTTCACCCTATAGCATCTCTACAGCACTCGCAATGACATATGCGGGCGCTCGGGGCCAAACAGAAAAAGAAATGGCAAGAGTCTTGCATTTTTCTTTGGAACAGGATTCCCTCCATTTTTCACTTTCAAAACTTCAGACCCATCTGAATGCCATTCAAAATAAAGGACATATTAAACTGAGTATAGCTAATTCATTATGGGCGCAAAAGAATTATCTTTTTTTGGACACTTTTTTTGATTTGAACAAAAAGTACTACGGTGCTGGTTTAAATTTTGTTGATTTTGAAAAAGAAACCGAAACGGCAAGAATAGCCATAAATACATGGGTCGAAAATGAAACGCAGCAAAAAATCAAAGAGTTAATCAAACGGGGCGGGATTGATTCCGTAACGACATTGGTCCTCTGTAATGCGATTTATTTTAAAGGTAATTGGTTCAGTCAATTTGATAAAGAAAGGACAGCGGATGCTGATTTTTATATTTCACCCGTCAAAACCATAAAGATTCCTATGATGAGCAAAAAATCAGAGTTTAAATTTAAAGATTTTGGTAATTTTAGCGCTATAGAGTTTCCGTACGAAGGAAATGATCTGTCCATGATTGTTTTTCTCCCCAAAGAAATAGATGGCCTGGTAGAATTTGAAAGAAACCTGACAGATGATAACGTAGGAATTTGGACCGATAAACTGATAGCGTCTTATAAGTCGGAAATTTTGGTTGACTTTCCTAAATTTAAAACTACTTGTGAATTTGAATTATCGAAAATGTTTAGTGGCATGGGTATGCCGAGTGCTTTTTCGCTTCCCCCTGCTGATTTTTCCGGCATGACAGGCCGAAAAGACCTTTTTATAAGTAAAATTATTCATAAGGCTTTCATAGACGTCAATGAAGAAGGAACAGAAGCTGCCGCGGCAACGGCCGTGGTTATGCAGATGTTCGCAATAAGTAGACCGTTAACATTTCGAGCAAACCATCCCTTTGTTTTTTTAATACGTGAAAGTCGAACAGGAAGCATTTTGTTTATTGGCAGGATTCTTGATCCAACAAAATAAATAAAACGTACAACAAATCGCACGCTTGCCCGGTGGTGTGGAGGGGAAAAGCCCGTGAGGGTTCTCTCCATGCCGATTATAAGAGAAATAAAAATGAAAATTATGGCAATTTAAATTTGGTTGATTTTCGTGAATGTTGTATACGCTGAAACTCCGTATGAATTTGAAAAATATAAGGCATATTATGACGGTCCGATTTAGCCATCGCAGAAACGGTATTAAAAGATACTGACGCAAAAGTTAAAACAAAAAAAGATGCTAAAAAAATAGTTATGTTGACGCTTCGTGCTGAAGAATCTGTCGCAGTTGTAGGTGTTTTCAAATTAGCTGGCGACATAAAGGATTTTTCTGAATCGACAGATTGGCTTTGGATCGTTCATCGGAATAGCAATATCAATCATCCAGGAAAGATTAAAGTTGAATGGATTAATTCTCGTACAGGTGGTATTTTAAAACTGGATGAAGTTTTAAACGATTAGACCTATAACCATTTCATCCAGCAGACGTAAAAAAGCTGTGCTTTTCCTCCGCTGATGTTGATGTTCGACAGTAGAAGAGATGCACCCCCGGAAACAAATGAAGAAAGGAGAAAACGATGCACACAGTACTGAATAGAAATATTTTCTTCGTTAAAGAACACGTAGGAATGTTCAAGGCAGCCAATAATTATGATATCTATGACCCCGACACCGAGTCGGTCATCATGGAGTGCCGAGAGGACCGACTGGGCATTCTGACCAGGATTTTAAGGTTCACAGACTACAAGCGAATGACCCCGTTTGATATACAGATCAGGACTCCGGAAGGACAGCAGGTCATTCGTGTGAAGAGGGGAATATCGTTGTTTCTGTCGAAGGTGCAGGTTCTGGATGAAAATGATCATGTCATCGGTATGTTTAAGCAGAAGTTTTTCTCGTTAGGTGGAGCCTTTACGGTACTCGACGCCAGTGAAAACCCGGTGTGCCAACTCAAAGGTAAATGGACGGGATGGGACTTTAAGTTTTTGGACGGTGAAACTGAACTGGCGCATGTTACTAAAAAGTGGGCGGGAATAGGTAAGGAGTTTTTTACCAGCGCGGATAACTATGTGTTGCAGATTTCAGACTGCGTGCCTACCGATGATGTGGCACGGTACCTGATCGTTGCCGCTGTAATGTGTATTGACATGGTATTAAAAGAATAGTCGGAATCAGAGTCGAACAAGTGTGTTAACCGGAGTTCACGGGGCGGAGCGACGGGGAAATTCGGTTAATACCGGCGTTAGCTTCCTAAATATGAAAAAATAATTAATACAACAAAGGCATTAACAGAAATTTTAAATGATTTTCATGATGTTTTCCTTAATCGGACCCGATAGAATTATTTTTTAGAAGAGAAGGCATGAAAAAAATTATTATTTTAAGTGTTTTATTATTTTTTACCTCACAATCGCACGCGTCCAAAACAACCGCATTTTTTGGGGTGGAGCACCGGGAGCTTATCCGGGAAGATATCTTGCGGGAATCCGTGGAATATGGGGATTATCACATCAAGATTTATCGTGACGGGGATATCGGAACTTTCGGCATCTTGCGAATATTCAAGAATGGAGCTTTAGTCTTTGAGGAGGAGCGGCACAGTTATTTTTTGGGTGCAGGCGATGGGGATTCGCGTTTGGAGTATTACCCTGAAATCGGACAGGATATAACCGGTGATGGCGAGCCAAATCTGCTCGTTTCGCATTGGTCCGGAGGGGCGCACTGCTGTTATGATGTGTATATTTTTTCTATCGGTGACGAGTTTAGGTTCATTGATAAAATTGAGGGGGCGCACGGGGTTGTCAGTTTTAAAGATTTAAATGCGGATAGCATTTATGAATCTATAACCTGTGATTGGGCTTTCGCTTATTGGCATGAATGTTTTGCCGGTTCGCCGGCGCCCCAAGTCGTATTGAGTTATAACAACGGAGTTTATCAGCCGGATTTTAATTTAATGAAAAGGCCTTTGCCGGACATTGAAAAAGAATACACTGAACGGGCTAACGATGATTATTATCAGGAAGACTGTACCGATAAATCTTTTTGGTGGAAAAAAAACGGCGCTTGTGTGAAAACTCCGGTTTGGACGCATATGTTGAATTTAATCTATGGCGGATATCCGAATCTTGCCTGGAAATTTTTGGATGATGTTTGGGAATCGGATGAACAGACAAAAACGGATTTTATCGTGGATTTCAAACGGCAATTATCATTGAGTCGATACGCTGATTGGTTGCCGGTTGATTTAGAAGGATACGGGTCGAATACCCGGGATGAAGCGGATAAAGAATAAAATTTATGACGGAGAGCAGAAGATGCGCGGAGATTTTCGGAAAAAGCGTTATTAATACCAATTCCATTAAATAATGACCAAAACCAATTCTGCTTTTCAGAATTAAGATAGAACAATTTATTAATGGATTTGGTATAAAGAAGAACCGGGCGATGTGATGGCATAAAGACAAAATGTTGTGATATCGCCCCGTAGAGATTGATATAAGGCAAAGGATAAATAAGGAACATTTTAAATAGGGGGAAGATCATGCCGGACTTTCTGGATGTTACAAAGAGCGGAGTTCTGATTGCCCGGAATCGTCAGGAATATGTTTTTGATATTCTCCCTGACTTCCAACGGAACGGAAGCGAACGCCGTGGTTCCAAAGTTTATCAGGACAAAGATGGCCGCCGGATTATGGCTGATATATACTGTTTCCCTTCCGGGAGTGAGTTTATTATCGGCTATTACCAGCCCGAAGACGATGTTGATATAAGTCTGGGGGCATTACTGGATGAAATAGCCGTCGAGGACGAGTAGGCCGACAGCGGTCATTTTATTTTTATGGACGTTTCTGATATTTTTATTTTGTGCCTTCTCGTTACGATTCCAATTGCATTTTCCGGGTTAAAGGAATCCCAAATAATTGCGAAGCAATCAAACAAGGAGAGAATGAGGATGACGTGATGTGTTATTTGTCGACGGAGGTATCAGTTATCCGTCTATCCTCGCTAAAGTTTTACCTGCTCAAAATATCGTCTGTCTGTACATTCCTCCGGATGAAAGCCGCCGGCAATGGGAACAGGCTGAAGCAAGAAAACCGATGAAAGACATGATTTTCGATTGCCCCCCTCAAAAAAGATCAGGTGATTTAAACATAAAGACATTTTTTTAATACGGTCGTAACCCCTTCCTGGCCTTACTTTTTTGTCGCTGCTGATTCACCCTTTTCAGCCCCGGTTCGTTATATATTATTATATATAGACATATTTTAATTTATATTTTACACTTATATTAGATTTTCGAATTGGTTCTTCCTCAAATCCCGGGATATCACGATGTATACTTTGTATAAAGACAATTTTTATTGCTTCAATAAATTCATATTCCTATTAGTCTATATATATATTATTTTTAGTATTTCTCCGGCCTGTTTATGGGCTCAAACACAGGTTGTTTCCGCGCCGGAGATGTTGAATCTTCCATCCCCTGGCAAGATGGTCCAGCTGAGTTCGGATTTTGTGCCGACGGTTCTGACCGGGATCAAGGTTTATCCGGACAATCCGTTTCGTTTTGATTTTATCATGGACGCCGGGGAAGAAGACGTCCATGACGAGGCCTTAGCCGCAGAGGGAGAGACATTGATCAATTATTTTTTGACCGCTTTAACTGTTCCGGAAGATGATTTATGGGTCAACTTATCTCCGTATGAACAAGACAGAATCATTCCGGAAAAGTTCGGCCACACGGACATGGGACGGGATTTATTAGCCCAGGATTATGTGTTGAAACAGTTAACTTCCAGCCTCATGCATCCGGACAGCGCGCTGGGTCAGAGGTTTTGGGATAAGGTGTATGAAAAAGCGCGAAAAAAATACGGTTCATTGGACATTCCCCTGAGTACTTTTCATAAAATTTGGATCGTGCCCCGGAAAGCCGTGGTTTATGAACAAGGCCATTCCGCTTTTGTCGTGGAAACACATTTAAAGGTTATGCTTGAAGAAGATTATTTGGCCCTGCGGCATACCAGAGGGGAAAAGATGACGGATAGAACAGGACCGGTTGCGGACAGCGGTCCTGTCCTGGCGGGCGAGGCCCGAAAGCAGTCCATGCCGCCTGAAGCTTCAAACGCGATCAAAGAAATCCTGATCCCTGAAATTGAAAAGGAAGTCAATGAAGGCAAAACCTTCTCTCGTCTGCGGAAAATATTTCACTCCATGGTTTTAGCCACTTGGTTTAAAAGGAAACTTAAAAACAGCATCCTGGGCAAGACCTATGTGGGTCAGAATAAGGTTGTCGGCATAGATATCGCTGATAAAGAGGTTAAGCAAAAGATTTACGGCCAGTATCTTGAAGCTTTCCGCGTCGGTGTTTTTGACTGTATCCGCGAGGATTATGATGTTCAAACGCAGGAACTGATCCCCAGAAGATATTTTTCCGGCGGTATTCAGGGCATGACGTCTTTTCATGATTCCGCCATGCTGATTGTCAATGACGAGGCCTCAAGGTCATTGGTTCAAAGCCGGTTTATCCGGCCGTATGTTTTGTCGACAGATTTAACCATCGCCCAGGAACGTCTGGGTGACAGGTTTTTAAAAATGCAGGAACTCCTGGCGCGTTTTGTTCAGCTGAATTTTCAAAATAATTGGAACGATTTCTTTGATTATCTAGAACAACAGCAAAGCGCCGAAGACGCGGGTTTAAAAGAGCCGTTATTGCGGAGTTTGGAAAATATCGGATTGTCCGGGGAGGACATCCAGTCGGTCAGGACCGGTATTGTTTTCGTCAATGAACGGGCCCGCAGACTGAACCGGGGCGAAGACGAGATCGGAGGGATTATCGTCCGTCATAAAGCGGACTTTAAGATGCTGCTGCCGCGCTACAGTTATCAAGATTCAGGATCAATGAACGATTTCATTCATTTTTTTCATGAAGTTGTGGAAATCTTGTTATTAAACACGGGTGTTACCTATGATGTCGCGCATCAAGAGGCTCTGGCCTTGAACGAGGGGATCGGCGAGAGCGAAAATTTTGCCGCAGTCTTAGCGAAAGCCCGGGAGGTTGTCGCGGCCGTTAAGATGAATCTTTCAGAGAACAGATACGCGTTAAGAGATGTGTCTTTGGATGTGGACGGCCTGATCGGCTCGAGCATGACCCGCCGGGATTTTCTTAAATGGGGCAGTATTTTTACGGCTGGCGCTCTTTTTAGTATTCCGTTTATTGAACAGATTTTAGTGCGGAATAAAACGTCTTCGGTCAAAATATCCGAGGCGTTTATTAATAATTTTGTGCGGCGAAGGCTGCAGACAGGCGCTTTTTTTGAATCTTATTTAACGAAAAATTTTTCTGATCAGGTGGATGTTGAAGGCTTAAAATGGAAACAGTTTAAGCACGCCCTGGATATTAGCGATTGGATGCAGGCCGCAATTTTAATGGACGATGTTATTCCGGTTAAGGTTAAAGACGATGAAAACATTGCCTGGCTGTTCCAGGGGTTGAGCGCCGTAAAAGATGTCCTTCGTTTTCACAACCCGTATTCCAATAGTTACGACCAGGAAGGCGGATGGTATTATGGCAAAACACCGTTGATTACAAAAAACATCGTCCCGGTAAAATATCATGATGATGTGCAGCGTCTGCACGATAGCCAGCATATTTTTGGATTTCTGGACGCGTTTAACAATATTTTTCAGGAGCCGGCCTATCTTAGAAACGGAGCGCCGGTTTATAGCGGTCAGGAACATCACTGGGCGTATTTAGCCTGGAAAAAGGCGGAGAATGACGGGTTCCTTCCACTGGCAGACCGGACTGACGCGTCACAGAAAACACAAAAGACGGTTTTGGTCCGTTGGGATGCCCACCCGGACATGGGGGCGACCTTGTCCGGAGATAAATTACTGAAATGGCTTAACACGATCAGGTCCCAGAAATTTCAGGACGTGTCTTTAGCGGAGTCAGCGGCCGATGATATGACCCTGTCAGATTTTACGACCCCGGCGATATGGGAGGGTTTGGTGGATAAATTGATTTTTGTTTTTCCGTATGATTTCCTGAACGAAGAAGCGCGGGATTACTATTGGCCTGCTGTTGAAGAAAGTTCCGGAGAACTGGAGATCGGTATCTATGAAAAAGACGGGAAACCGACCCTGGGGTATTGGAGCGACCATCCGAATTTATCCGGACGGGGCGGGTTCTTAACCGAAGAAGAATGGGAACAGGCGAAACCGCGTTATACCCGAAAGATCGAAGTGCAATACGTGAGCCCGGACAGGATCGCCTCACAGCCTCAGAAATATATTCAAGGCGATGATTTCGTGATCTTCGATCATGACCTGGATGACCTGGGAACCCGAAATCCCAATGATATTGATGTGTATCCGAATTACGCTTTAACAGAATCGCAGTTCAATCAGTCTTTAGAGTACAAAGCGCGTTTTTTTAATCAGGTGCAGGAACAGATCGCCGTGGCCGGTCTTTACCTGTCGCCGAATTATTCAAGAAAGATATATGAGCGCCAGCTCTTGGCGCGCATGTTAGATATAATCCTTCCCTCAGATGATAGGGGTTCTTATACTTCGCCGTGGGCCGAGGATGAATTAGCGAACCTGAAGCTTGTGGGCCAGGCTACGATTGCCAAAAATCAAGCTGTGGATGCCGATAGCGCGATGTTAACACCCGTTGGTGGTATTGATTTAGACGCGCGAAATTTGGAGCTGGAGATCAAAGGAGATGAGCTTGATTTTGATAACCTGTATTTGAAAAGGATTGAAAGCATGTATGTTCCTGTGAAAGGATATTCGCCGGTGATCTTTCACATCGCGCCGGCCAATGTTCCGATGCTGTTAGGCGTGTCCAGCGACGAGACCGGTCCGTTAGCCGGTGTGGATATTTAATCGGATAAATAAATTTTTTTTAAGCCTTCCAATGCGTATTATTTTCTTAAAAGCCGAGTGATCCCTTTTCAGGATCAGATTTCGTCCGGCCCATTCAACCCGGCGTTATAGGCGAATTCTAAAAAATATGGCATCAAAAGATGTTTAATGAGGTACAATTATTGTCATCGGGGCGATGTTTTGTTAAATCTGTATTGTTTTTAAGACAGATCTATCCTTCACGCTGCTGTTCGACGAGATAGTCGTTAAAGGCCGTTAAAGAGAAAAATGATATTTTTTTATAACGAGTATAAGAAGGGTAAACAAAATGAGTGATGGGGAAACGCGGTATTTTTTGTTTTTGTTTTGTCTTGCTATTGTTGTGACGGTCTTCACTGTTTCAAAAAAGTTGAGGTATAAGATCTTTAAATCCAGATCGCCGGTCTATAAATTGACGTTTGATCTTAAGAACGGTCAGAAAATCAGCCTTGAGGATGTTGTGGTTATTGTTCCTCAAAGCATTGTTATGCAGGCCGTCAAGGAATTTGGATCGATGCAGAAAATCCCCAGGATTGATTCAAAGGATCTTACCCGTTTTGAAACAGATATGTATAATGATTATGATGATAACGCTTATGTTAAAGGCGCGATTAAGACGTTTCGGGCCTGGCATGCCGGTTTTATATTGAAGATTGTTGACCCGCTGAATATTTTTCCGGAAGAGGAACGGTCCGTCTATGTGCCGAAGATAAATGAAGAGGATTTCCAGGATTTTATTTATGTCGTTTTTATGGATATCAACAATGCGGAAACCATGCCTGAGACAACAAAACGGATCCGCCGGCAATTTGATGTTTTTTTGGCGAAATTTTTTTCGGATGAGAACGAGTTTTTGATCTCCTGGGCCGAACGTTGTCTGTTAACAAATAAACGGGTAGTGATTATGACGAACGATGAGATCCCTGACCTGCAGCACAGCATTCCGCTTGATCAGATTGTTCAGTACACGGAGATCGCCGGGGACAAGAGGTTTGTTGCTTAGCGCGCGCACATCGGCTGTTTGCGTCGTACGCGTTGAGAAAGGATCTGAAGGGATTATGAAAAAAAGAAGAGGGGAGACTTAAAGGATGACTCATTTTTCCAGCCACCGTGACCAGGACTTTTTAGAACATCCGACCCGGTTTTTAAGCGATAAGCTTATGCCCAAATATTGGCCGCCGCGGCCGAATTGGTTTTGGAAAAAAATGATTCATGTGCTGCTCGCTTATTATGTTCGCAATCACTGGAAATTTTTAGACATTCACATCGATGGCGCCGAAGAAACATTTCAAAAGTTTGGCCCTAACGACGGCGTGCTTATTACGCCGAACCATAGCCATGAGGGCGACCCGCATATCCTTCTAAAAGCGGCAAAAAAGTTTCATAAAAAATTTTATTTTATGGCTGCCTGGCAGGCTTTTTGCGGGCACGGGGGGCTTGATGGCCGCATTTTACAGCGCATGGGCGTCTTCAGTGTTGACCGGGATGGGTGCGACCGCCGGGCGGTCCGGACGGCGGTTGAGTTGCTGTGCGCGGGGCAGTATCTTGTTGTTTTTCCGGAAGGTGAAATCCACAGGTTAAACGACCGGCTGAAACCGTTGTGTGACGGGGTCGCGTATATGGCTTTGAGCGCGCAGCGTGAATTGAAAAAGAATGCTTCCGATGCAAAGATTTGGATATTGCCCTCCGCGATTCGATATGAGATGACAGATGATGTGATCCCTGAGTTGGAACAGGCGATGAAACGGCTTGAAGCCCATTTTTTATGGTGGAAGCCGCCTAAAGACGCGTCGTTGCAGGAACGGATCGTTCTGTTCGGAGAGATGCTTTTGACGATAAAAGAAAAAGAGAAGACAGGCAAATCTTTTAAGGAATCCGGAGATCTTCCTCACCGGATCCAGAAAATGATCAAAAATATTTTAGCGCAGCACGAAAAGAAATATCTGAAACGGTCGGCAACGGCCAGCAATGTCGCCATGCGGGTTAAAGCCCTGCGGCGGCAATTGCTCGATCTTTGGTTGGATGACGCCCAAACGCCGGACGTGCGGCAAGAGGCGTATCAGGCCTTAGATGATGTGCAGTTGGTCCTGCAATTGTCGAGTTATCCGGGTGATTATATCTCGGAAAAGCCCAATGTCCTGCGTCTGGCCGAAACGATCGAGAAGTTCGAAGAAGATATTTTCGGCCTGAACCATTCGATCGGTTCCCGACGGGCAAAATTAATTTTCGGGCAAGCCATTGATATGAGCTGTGATGTTGACCTGAGTCATATGCGCGCTGCTATCTCAGGTTTAACGGATCGTTTGGAAGAAACGATTCAGTCCTTGATGGATCAATTTTGAAAGAGGGGTGCTTCAGGAACAGCCGACAAGTTGGCCGTCAAGATAAAGGATAACTTATGCCAAAGAAAAAATTCGCCGGCGTCGTTTTATTGGCGGCCTTGTTTATTGTTTGCGGTGCCGGGAAACTGTATTCGACCACCGGGATTTTTCGATATCGGCAGCCCAGAATTTTTACGGAAGCGTCCTTTATGCGCACATTCTCGTCCCCTAAAATGTCTGAAGACGAACGGGAAGATTTTTTGAATAGCGAGCATGGACAAAATTTGTTAAGGCTATTGAACCGGTTAATTGAGAGCCGGCTGATTGACCGGCAGGTGTTTTTTTATTATACGCTGGTCCAGCTGTTATTAGGGTCGATGCTGATAGCTATGGGCATTGGACTGATCAACCTGAAAGAATGGGCGCGGATATTTACGGTTTATTATCACCTGCTTGTTATGCCGCTCGCGTTACTTGTTGCAGATATGTACATTTATAAAATTTGGCAAGTCGTGAAGAGTGTGTTTGCGCTTGGGGAATCGGAAAGTTTTGTCGTCGGTGCTTTGGCGGTCAAAACCTGTCTCGGCGTGGTCATTGCCTTTTTGATTGCTTTTTTCTTTTCGCGAGACAAAATTAAAGATCAATTTGAACCTGGTCAAACCACCGGTGAACAGGTTCCCTCGGAAGAACGTCAAATCGTTTAACAGGATTAATGGGTAGTGAGATTTGGTAAGAAAAAATTTTGGTCCTGTTTTCCCCTGTGTTTGTGTATGCTGTTTTGTTTGTCATTGCCGGTTGCTCGGGCGTGGGCTCATATGCAGCGCAGGTTGATTCGTCACGGTGGCAGTTAAGGAATTTGGAATAGTTGGGCCCCGCCCTTATCGGATCGCCCGTGGAAATATGTTTATTGGTGTGCTTATAGGGTGATTCTTATCGGCGTTATTGAATTGATTATGGTGGTAAATCCGTGAAATAAAATAATAAAAAGGTCTGAAGCCAGGCTGATCTTTCACAATTTTTGCGTCTGATAACATTAAGATGTGTTTTAATGGGACCTAAGACATTTTTTTATTTCTTGTTGCTAAATATTTTTTAATATTGTTAAATAATTATTTTTTATGAGGTTATCCTATGAAAAGAAAAGTGTCACGGTTTATTTTGATCGTTTTTTTACTTGTTTCGTCGGGGTGCTATCAGCGCTCGGGTACAAAAAAAGAATATTACGAGACAGGCGAATTGATGTCCGAGTGCGATTATGTCGGCTATGATTATCATGGCACGTGTAAGTTTTATTATCGCAATGGCGCGCTGAAAGAATCCTCGTTGTTTGTTCAGGGGGAACAAACAGGGTTGCTGCAGCTTTACAATGAGCGGGGGCGGTTGATTGAAGCATCGATGCTGAAAGACGGCGAAAGGCAGGGGCTCATGCGGCTGTATGACGATGATGGGAAACTGCTAAAGGAAGGCAATGTTATCGACGGTAAACCGGAAGGTCTTGTGCGGGAGTATTATGATGATGGCCAGATTGCCCGTGAAGCCTTTTATTCCAATTCAGCGCAGACGATCGATGTGATCGAGTTTTATGAAAACGGAGCCAGGAAGTCACGTTATAAAAAGGACGGATTGCAGTACGTCGGAATGTATTTTGAGTATCATATAAATGGCCGGATCGCCGAAGAGTCCGAATACAAAGACGGTCAGCGCCTTTCGCAGAAAAGGTTTGACCGTCAGGGTAATTGTTATGCCGGAGATTGCAAACAGTAGAAAAAAAGTAAGGACGGTTAGTACTTTTTTAAAAAAAGCACCAACCGTCCTTACTTTTTTTGAATGATCATCGTCCCATGGTTTTTCGACCACATCGGTTCATTATCCCAATCCCCGAACATCATAACCCGTTCATAATTCTGATCGATGTAATTATGCAATAGTTTACAATGCGTTTTTCCAAAACGGCCAATCCCCTGTTCATTGGACGATATCCGGTTAGACATGACGAGATAACGCAGGGCCGGATTTTTAAGCCGGTTGATGATGTCCTGTTCCTGGCTCGTCGGCATGTACAGAAAGTCGACCATGATGATATATTTGGTGGGATTGTTTTTTTCGGTTAAGAAATAATATAACGGGTCATAGGGAAACGCGAAAAAGGTTTCATTGTCTTTGAGGTGTGTTTGAAGAAAATGTGTTGTCTGCTGGACCGTCTGAATCCACTGGCTGTCGTTGCGCACCAATATTTGCACGCGGGGATGGGCAAAGAAATTGGTCTGTAATTTTAAGAAATATTGAAACTTAATATATTGAAAACTGACAATAAAAATCACAAGGGCGATGATAAACAATTGAATGACGCGGTGCAGCTTTGGAATGCAATGATAAACGGTCATGGATAAAAAAATGATAAAGAATGGTGTCGACCAATTGATCCGATAATAAACACCGCTCAAAATGAATTCATGCAAATACGTCAGGGCAAATAACAGGACAAAAAAGGTGCCAAGGATCAATTGACGGTCTGCCTGTGATTCTTTGAAATTTTTTTCTTTGATTAAAATATGGGAATAAGATGCGAATAAAACCGTTAACCCTCCACTGATAAATAAGGCTAAGGGAGAACGTGTCATCTGAAAAATTAAAAATTTAAAGAATTCAGCGACGCCCGCGAGTATATGGATATTAAAGGGATGGTCAGAAGATAAATAGGGTAAACATTGATGTACCCATGGGGCAGGCAGATTGCGGACATAAAGAAAGTAAATGCCCGTGACAGTTGCCGGCAGGATAACAATCCCCAGAAAAAAGAATTTTTTTGGAGAAAATATTTTATCCGGGCGAAAGAGGTTCGTGATCAAGACGGCGACAAAAACATTGAACAAAGAGACTAACCCGTAATTAACTTTAATCAAAAATAAAATAAAAACGCAAAGCAAAGCGGCATACACATATTTTTTTGAATTTTTGTGTAAGAAACAGATCAGATAGTAGAAGCAGGCCAAAGACGCAACAACGGCGCCCGTGTGACTGTAGGTGTGCCAGAAGTATTGGAAGAACACCCAGAAATAGATCGTGCCCAGGAGTCCCCACATATAGTTTGTGAGTCGGCGTAAAGCGCCGAAGAAAAAAAGACCAGCGGTCACTTTTAACAGGGTTTCCCCCAGCAGGACACTTTGAACAGAAATTCCAAATATTTTTAAAAAGAGAGCGAAGTAGTAAGGCATCAAAGGTCCGTAAGGCCACCAGAAATCCCTGAAGGGATGCCCGCCTTGCATGGTCTTTAAAAAGGCCATCAAGTTGCTTCCGTGGTCACCGGTCGTTAAGAAGGCTTGATAGTATAAATTGTGTGATAAGATAAGGAACCCAACGAGAAAGAGGCAGGTATAAAAAATAATATGATTGCAATTTATTTTTGAAGTCATACGCAACATTAGAGATGATGGATTATGTGACATTGTTTTGTCAGCGGGCGATTTATCTTAAGACTTATATAAATTAACATATAATTCATCCATGTTGATAGAAAACATGTTTTATTTCTTTACAATCAATTCTTGTATTTGCAGAGGTCTGCTGAGCGTTGGGAAATGGATCGTTTCTTTTGCTATTTGAAGATGGATATGATATTATTCTTTTTTATAAGGCTTATATTAACATATTAATATTTATCGTCATTAAGCAAAGATTCTTTCGGGACCATGGGCTTTGAGCGAAGATGAGGATTTGAATGTCCTTGCCTTTCCGCGCGCGTTTCATGTGTGCTTTTTTTGGGACAAACTCCGGACAATATTCATTTATAGACTGTTATCAGAAGAAAGGTTTTTGTTATGGCAACAATTGAAGATTTAGTGAAATTAAAGCTGCAAATTGCTGAAATTAAAGAGGTTAATGAACACCCTGATGCGGATCGTCTGTATGTTTTAAAGATTGATTTAGGAGGGGATGAACGGCAATTGGTTGCAGGGATCCGAAAGAATTATGCGCCGGATGAGCTTGTGGGCAAGCAAATTGTGGTCATTAGCAATCTGGAGCCGGCTGTTATAAGAGGTCAGGAGTCGCAAGGCATGTTGTTAGCCGCTTTATCAGAGGACGGCCCGGTCATTCTAACCCCTGAAAAAAAGGTTACATTAGGATCAAATATCCGGTAAGGTTGATCAGGGAATAACCCCGTGAACGAATCCGGGGGGTTAAGCTTTTTTTATCAAAGGAGGTCGCGATGGCTGTGGAAACAGAATATATCCATTTGTCGACACGTGGGCACGCAGATGTCCATGATATTACCGGGCAAGTGGCCCAAAAACTGGAAGGCTTAAAAAAGATCAAAGATGGAATTGTCACGATCAATGTTTGCGGTTCCACAGGGGCATTAACCACCTGTGAATATGAATCAGGGCTAGTTGAAGACATCCGTGATATTTTTAATAAACTCATTCCTCCGGGACAATATCAGCATGATCAAGCCTGGGGTGACGGTAATGGCCATTCGCATTTGCGGGCCTCTATCGTTGGGCCATCGTTAACCTTGCCGTTTAACAATAGTTGCCTCATTTTAGGAACCTGGCAGCAGATTATCTTCATTGATTTTGATAATCGTTCCCGTGACCGAAAGTTGGTTTTGCAGTTTATAGGAGAGTGATATGCTGTTAAATTTTCCCCAAGTGGTTCCATCGGACGTTTGTTTAGCCTGCGATGGCTGCTGCCGGTTTGAACATGCGCGAAGTCCCTGGCGCCCGCAAATCGCGCGGGAAGAACAATCGTTTTTTGTGGAAAAAAAGGGGTGTATGTGCCCCGTCAATACTGCCGACGAGGATTTTCCGCAGCCCTGTTATGTCTCGACCAAACCCTGGCACGCGCAGGTGAAATGCTGTTATTTCCAGGCCAAGACACATCGTTGCGATATTTATAACGAGCGTCCTTTTGACTGTCAGCTCTATCCTTTTTTGTTGGTCAAAGAAGGTCAGCAGCATAAATTAGGATTACACTTAAGTTGTCCTTTTGTTTTAGAAAAACGTTATCAGCCTTCTTTTGAGGAATTGATAGGGAGAGTGAAGACATATTTTCAAACAAAAGAAATGGCTTTATTTGTCCAGAGTAATTCTCAGATGTTTTCGGCTTATGAGGAACACCGCCCAGAAATTGAGGTTTTAGATTCGATTTAATTTAGATTTTATACGAAGACGGAAACCTGTCTTGAGAATTTTATGCTGTCGTTAAAAGAACAACAAGAAGTCACGCGCTGTTTACGTCATCAATCCCGGATGCTTTCCGTTTATTCTTATTCAGCATTAAGGCTATGGCAGGACTTTTTTTCGTTTGATTTTCGAGGCTTTGATGGCCAGCCCTGTTTGTTTGCCCACAGTCCGATTGGGGTGTTTCAATTTTGGCCGCCGTTGTCAGATCGTATCACGCCGTCGGCGCTTTCTTCCTGTTTTGATTATATGGAAACAGTGAATGGGGGCGCGGGGATTACGCGCATCGAACATGTCGCGTTAAGTCAGGTGCGGTGGTTTCAAACAGATTATAACGTGCGCTTAAAAGGGTGTGAGTATTTATACCGGTCTAAAGATATTGCCGGACTAAAAGGGAACCGGTATAAGCGTCAACGCGCGGCGTATAATCAATTTGTTAAGGCGTATGATTTTTTATATGAGTCCTTTGATGTTTGTAATGGTGCGGCCTGTCTGGAACTGTATGATCAATGGATGCGAGGCCGGCAGGAAAAATGCTCGGATGATCTGTACCAGCAGATGCTGATAGATAACCGGACGGTTCATAAAAGACTTTTTAACGATTTTGAACAGTTGGATCTCCTTGGGCGCTTGATAAAAGTTGACAATGAGGTGGTCGCGTTTACGTTTGGCTATCCTGTCCGTTCGGACATGTTTTGTGTCTTTTGTGAAATTGCTGATCTTCGATTGGCAGGGGTTGCCATTGCTGTTTTCCGGTTGTTTTGCCAAGAGTTAATGTCCCTGGGGTATGTGTGGATTAATGTGATGGATGATATCGGCTTGCCGAATATTAAACGGACAAAAGAATCATTTTTTCCGGCTGCCCTGATCCCATCTTATAATGTTACGAGGAAGGAATAATATGAGCTTTTTAAACGATGTGACGATTGCCATTGTCGACGTTGAAACAACGGGATTGTCTCCTATTCATGGGGACCGCCTCGTGGAGATAGCGGCCATGAAAATAAAGGGGATGAAAATTGTCGACCGTTGGGAATCGTTGATTTATCCCGGGCGGGAAATGACGGTAGAGGCATCGATGGTCAATGGAATTACGGATGATATGTTGGTCGGTCAGCCGATGGCCAAAGATATGCTTCCGTCGTTTATGGATTTTATTGAAGGGGCTTATATGATGGGGCACAATGTGAAGTTTGACTGGAAGTTCATCAATAATGAACTGGATTTAGCCGGTTATGATCCCATCAAAGAAGATGTTTTGATTGATACGATAAAAATATCACGGGGCATTGTTCCAGGTTTGCCCAGTTACGCATTGCTGGCGTTAAGTCGATTTTTCGGGATTCGTCAGACCCAAATGCATCGCGCTATGTCTGACGTTGAGTTAACGTTTCAGGTCTTTTGCCGGTTGATGGAACAGATCGATAATAAGGGATATTGGGAATTTGAAAATTTTATCAATGTTTTTGGCGTGAAGAAATTGCGGAAACAGCATGTTCGGCATAAGATAAAAGTGATTCAAGAGGCTTCCAACAGACAAGAAGCTGTTAAAGTTTTGTATGTCGGCGGGGGCAGAAAAACAAGCTACCGCAAAGTAATGCCTAAAAAAATTGTGGGGGAAGGAAAAGAGACGGTTATCGTCGGGTATTGTTATTTAAGGGAAAATGAACGTTATTTTCGATTGGATCGGATTGTTGCCGTTGAGCCGCTTGAAATTTTATTTTAGCATAGCCGGTTATTGTTATGATGGGAATGATTTATGTTAACGAAAATTATTGTTTTTGACCAAGATCCTATTGAATTGGCTCATTTCTTCAGGAACGAGTCCTATTTCTTTTTTTTAGACAGCAGCCAGCAGGAACAATCGCGGGACCGTTTTTCTTTTATGGGCTTTGATCCTTTTGACATCTTTGAATCTAAGTCGCAAGCAGCGTTACCGTTATTAAAGCAAAGGGTGCAAAAGTTTTTTGATTTGTGGCAACAAGACGCACAGGATCTGGGCGGGCTGTTCAACCGGTCTTCTGACAGGATGCCCTGCCCCGGATTAGTCGGTTTTATCGCCTATGACCACGGTTTATCTTTAGAGTCCATCCCTCCGCAGGCCATGGATGATTTAAAATTACCTGATGTTTTATTTGGTTTTTATGATTTCGTGCTCGTGTTTGATCATCTTAAAAAAACATTAACGATCATCAGTACCGGGTTTCCGCATGCTGACCGTCAAGCCCGGGAAAGAAAAGCCCGACAACGGTTAACCCTGATCCTCGATAAAATTCAACAGGGATTCAAACAGGCTTCTTCTTTTTCCTGTCCGGGTATGTCTTATGACGGCCCGGAGGGAGAACCCCGTTTCCAAAGCAATTTTTCCAGAGAACAATATTGTCGGATGATTGAGACGGCGCAACAGCATATCGCTGCCGGCGATATTTATCAGGTGAATTTATCCCAGCGGTATGAATTTGATCCTGATGACGGGGGCATAGACCCGTTTGATGTTTACCGTCATTTACGGTCTTTATCGCCCTGTCCGTTTGGCTGTTATTTTCAGGCCGGAGCTTTTCAAATTTTATGCAATTCTCCTGAGCGTTTTTTAAAACTGCAAGATGGCGTGGTTCAGACCTGCCCCATGAAAGGCACGCGTCCGCGCGGAGGAAATGAGGAGGAAGACGCATTGATGCGCCAACAAATTATAGAAAGTAAAAAAGAAAAAGCCGAGTTGCTCATGATCACGGATTTAGAACGGAATGATTTGGGGCGTGTCTGCCAGTATGGTTCTGTTCGTGTCGTGTCCTTAAGAGTCCTGGAGGAATATCCCACTGTGTATCAGACGACGTCGACGATCGAAGGCCGGATCCAAGGCAATAAGGATTGTTTTGATGTCTTGCAGGCTTGTTTTCCAGGCGGATCGATAACAGGATGTCCTAAAATCCGGGCGATGGAAATCATTGAAGAGCTGGAGCCTCATCGACGGGGAATTTATACCGGAACAATGGGCTATATCGATTATTCCGGCAACATGGATTTTAATATCCTCATTCGAACATTGTTATCGTATCAGAATAAATATTATTATCAGGTCGGAGGCGGTATCGTCACGGATTCAATCGCGGAGCACGAATACCAGGAAACCCTTGTTAAGGCCAAAGCGATCCAACAGGCATTAACGGATATTTTTGGAGCGCGCCATCTTCATGAAAAATGAAAAAAATAAGGTCACTATTTTTATCGACGGGAATGATCAGAGGTGTTCCGCGTCTGAAGCGGCGGAATTTGTTCCTGGACGATTGGATGGCACAGGTGCTTTTGAAACCATGCGTTTATATAAAAATACTGTTTTGTTTTGGCCCGGTCACTGGCTGCGTTGGCGAAGAGGTCTAAGGCGACTGGGGCTGACAATGAATTTTTCTGAGCGAAAGATAAAAACAATGATCGTTGCGATAATCCGGAAGAATCACATGACAGACGGCCGTCTGCGGCTCATGCGCTGGCGGAATAAAAAGCAAGAGCATCTGGCCATTGTTCCTGGTTTTAATATCCCTCAGGCAAAAGATTATCGGTGTGGATATCGCGCTTGCTTCTCGGCTGTTCGACGGCCCCGGCATCCGTATACTCATCTGAAAATACTTCAATATCATTGTTTTCGCTTGAGTTTAATGGAGGCACGTGATCAGGGGTATGATGAAGGGATTTTATTAAACAATAAAAAAGAAGTGGTTGAAAGTTCCCGGGGAAATATTTTTTATTATTTGAAGGGAGAGTTGAAAACCCCGGCCATAAAAAGCGGGTGTATTAACGGGATTACCCGTCAGCAGGTCATGGCCTTAGCGCGTGATTCAGGCTTAAAGTGTGATCCTGTGCGGGCTGATGCCGAGGATTTTATACGGGCCGAGGAAGTCTTTATCACCAACGCGGTCATGGGGCTGATGCCGGTCGTTTCCATTTTTGAGCATCCAATCGGAAAGGGCTGTCCGGGGCCTGTCCTGCAAAGTTTAAGACGAGCATACCGGGAAAAAATTGAAAATTATTGTTTGTCTCTGGGGGATAAGATTATATAATTTTTTTAAATCTCTCAAAAATGTTTTCAAATTGGCGGTTGCTCTATTTTATTAATATAAGTATAATTAATGTACTATGAATAAAAAAATATATTTGTTTCTTATTCTCATTTTATTTTCTATATGCTCCCTGTCAGCAGCAGAGGGGCGTTCTGTCGATTCAACCGTTTTTTATAAGGAATCGGAAATGCCGAACGATTCTTTGGGTTATATAAAGGAAGAAATTATGCTGTTGATTCAAAAGAACGATGCCCTCACGTATGAATACAAACTATTAAAAAAGCAGTATGAAAGTTTATATCAAAAAATGAAACAAAAAAGCAGTGAGTTTGGATCAGGCGAACAGTATTTCGCCCTGCTTCAGCAAAAGCTGGGTGTCGTCCAGACGCAGACCAACGCTATTGACCGGAATTTAAATGAATTAGAGAATAACCTTTTCAAGGAACAATTCCGCGTCGACCTTTTACAGAATCAAGTGCGGGAGAATGAGGAGCAAAAGCAATTGTTAGCCGGGCGCTTGAAAAGTTTAAGAAACCAAAAATACTCAATGGATTTGATATTAGAAGAGAAGAAAATTGAACTGACACGTCTGGATAAGGATCAATCCGAGGATTTGGAGGAATTAAGAGTTCAAATTAAATTTAATATGGAAGAGGAAAAGAACCTGACAAAAAGGCTGTATGAGTTAGAAAAAGAATATATTCTGTTTCCCAAAAAGGCGCAGTTATTCAAGAGCAGCAACAAAGATCTTCAGGCGGCCTTAAACCGCATTACGCGGCATAAGCAGTTGAAGGAAGACGAAACCCGTCATCTCCAGGATAAGAAAGAGTTGCTGCTTCAATCCACACAAGAAGTCATTGATCAACAGCAGCTCGAAAAGACGAATTTAGAGAACATTGTCTCTGAATTAGATATGGAATATAAGACCTTGAATAAAAAAGTCGAAGTATTTATTGATCGACGCCAAAGAAAAAAGGTCGTGCTGAGTCAAATTATCGCGATTGATAAAGAAAATCAGCAATTGCGGGAGAAAATTGAGGAATTGCAAATCGTCCTTGATTTAAAATAATAAGAGGGATGGGCCGTTCATTAATGTCGAATGGATTTTCGATTTTTTGTTTTATATTTTATGTATGTGGTTCACTAAAGATTTATTAAAAAAGATTTTTTCAGAAAGGGTTTATCATGGATGAGATTTTGGAAATATTATCGAATGACGCACGCGTCACACCAGAAGAAATATCTAAAATGACGGGTTGCAGCGTTGAGAGCATTAAGAAAGCCATTAAAAAATATGAGAAAAACGGCGTTATTGTCAAATATAAGACCGTCATTAACCCGGACCTTGTGGCAGAAAAACCTGCGCGTGTTCGGGCTCTCATTGAGGTGAGTATCACGCCGCAAAAGGATGTGGGCTTTGATTATATTGCCGAGCGGATTTACAGCTTTCCGGAAGTAACCAGTTGTTCTTTAGTCTCAGGGACTTATGACCTTCTTTTAATCGTGGAAGGAGATGACCTGCACACCGTTTCAAATTTTATCGCTTCAAAATTGTCTCCGATGGCCCAGGTCAGAAGCACGGTCACGCATTTCTTATTAAAGAAATATAAAGAAGATGGGTTAGTTTTAAAGAAAAAGAAGAATGGGAAAAGATTAAATATTTCCTATTGATACCTGCTGGCCGCGTTGATACCCCTGATGGCGCTGTTTGGACCCAGGGACAATAGACCGATTTTTTAAGCGTAAACATTGATTATATTGAAATAGATAGTATATTTGTTTGAAAGCACATTATACCAAACGCATTAATGAATTGTTCTATTTCAATTTTGATGTTCTCGTTAAAGTGTTGAGAAAAGCAGAATCGGTTTTGGCAATTATTTAATGAAATGAATTCCTCTGAGATCTGTTGCGAGGAGATTCACTGGAATTGGTATTAATTGAATCTTTAAAAAAGAGTGATCATGGATTATCATATATCAAAAAAAGTTGAGCAAATGGCGCCTTCGGGAATACGCGCTTTTTTTGACCTTGTCCTGGGGATGAAAGATGTTATTTCTTTGGGCGTTGGCGAGCCTGATTTTGTTTCCCCCTGGCATATCCGCGAAAAAGCGATTTACTCATTAGAGCAAGGCTTCACCTCTTACACGTCGAATAAAGGGATGCCTCAACTGCGTAAGCAGATTGCCGGTTTTTTAAAGGCCCGTTATGGCTTGAGATATGATCCCGAAGAAGAAATATTGATCACCGTCGGCGTGAGTGAAGGGCTCGATCTTGCGATGCGGGCGTTATTGAACCCGGGTGATAAGGTTCTCATTCCTGAGCCGGTTTATGTCTCCTATATCCCGACAGTTGAGATGGCGGGTGGTAAAGTGACGGTTTTAAAGACGGATATTAGTAATGGGTTTAAATTAACACCTGATCAGATTGACAAAGCCGCCGCCCATGGAGCAAAGATGCTGGTTTTAAATTACCCGTGTAACCCAACCGGTGTTTCTTACACAAAGAAAGAATTGACGGCTATTGCTAAAATTGTTAAAAAACATGAGTTGATATTAGTCAGCGATGAAGTCTATGATGAGCTGACGTATGATTTTGCGCATACACCATTTGCGTCTCTTAAGGGGATGAAAGATCATGTGGTTTATCTGAATGGGTTCTCAAAGTCTTACGCGATGACAGGCTTTCGGGTCGGTTGGGCCTGTGGACCGAGAAAAGCGATTGCCGCGATGACGAAAATTCATCAATATACGATTTTATGCGCCCCTATTAATGGGCAAATGGCTGCTCAAGAAGCGTTAAAAAATGGAAATCCGCAGGTTCAGGCCATGAAGCGCGAATATAACCGCCGTCGAAAATATATCATTGGCGCTTTGAATGATATTGGTTTGTCCTGTCATTTGCCGGAAGGTGCGTTTTATGCGTTTCCTTGTATTAAAGCGGCAAACATGTCGTCAATGGATTTTGCCAGTCAATTGCTTCAGAAAAAGAAAGTCGCACTTATTCCTGGAGTAGCGTTTGGGTCGGAGTGTGATGATTATGTCCGGATTTCCTATGCGTCGAGTTACGAGAATTTAAAAGAAGCGATTGCGCGCATCCAAAGTTTTATGGCCAATCAAAAATAATACGATAGCAGGTAGTTTAAAATGATAGATGAAGACCATTTGGCTGAATCAGGCCAAAACATTGAACAGGAAGATCTTTTTTTTGAGATTTCTTTTTGCAAAGGGATTTTGAAGAGAAATCCGAACTTTATGCGGGCACTGATACTGCTCGGCGATTTGTATACCCGTTCCGGTCAGTATCCAGAGGGCCTGGTCATCGACCTCAAGTTACAGGAATTGTCTCCGGACGATCCGTATATTTTGTATAATTTGTCCTGTAGCTATTCTTTGCTGAAACAGTGTGATAAAGCCTTTTTGGCCATTCAACAGGCCATTGCCTGCGGTTATCAAGACTTTGAATTTTTAGAAAAAGATAAGGATTTAATGTATCTTCGCAATGATGTCCGGTTTCAAGAGTATTATGAAAAGTTAAAGAATCAGATGTGTCATGAATAAAATCATTCCTTCCGTTGGCCCAATAAAGACGACTCTCCGGGATTTGGATCAATCAAAGCGGTACCATCAATTAAAAAATCGGCTGTATTTTTTCAGCCTTTTTATTGACGTGTTGGTTCTGCTTTTTATTTTTTTCAGCGGTTACAGCCAGAACATCAAACTGTGGGCCCAACGGCTTTCGGGCATGCCCGTGATTTTTAATGGATTGTATTTGATTGTTTTTAGTTTGCTGATGTCTGTCGTTCATTTTCCTATGAGTGTTTTTTCCGGTTTTTATTGGGAGCATCGTTTTCAACTGTCGAACCAGAGTTTTACACAGTGGTTCTGGGATGATTTAAAGAAGACCCTGCTGGGTTTAGCCTTAGTCCTGGTGATGATTGAGTTTGTGTACTTCTTTTTGGCTCAATTTCCCGATTCGTGGTGGTTATGGGCCGGTGCCTTCTGGCTTTTTATTTCTTTTGTCATCGTGAAGATCACCCCGCATTTTATCATTCCGTTATTTTATAAATATAAGAACATCGAAGATGAAGAGCTGCGGCAGCGCATTTTTATTTTGTTTAAGAACTGTCAGGTTTCGTTGAATGATATCTATGCGATTGATATGTCCAGCAAGACGAAAGCCGCCAATGCTTTTTTGTGCGGGATGGGCAGGACCCGGCGCGTCGTCTTAAGCGATACCTTGATTTCAAACTTTTCAATTGATGAAATTGAGAGTGTTGTCGCTCATGAACTCGGCCACTATAAACATCATGATATTTTACGTTTGCTGGCTGTAAACACGGTCGTTATTTTTAGTCTTTTTTATATGATGTATCGACTATTTGATTCAGCGGTTCCTTATTTTGGTCTGACCGGAATTGATGATATTTCTTTTTTTCCTGTTTTTATCCTGACATTTATTCTTGTCAGTTTTCTGATCACGCCCGCGTTGAATGCCTTCAGCCGTTTGCTGGAGCGTGATGCCGATTTGTACGGCCTACAGAACACCACCAACAAAGGATCGTTTGTTTCGATGATGAATAAATTAGGCGAGATGAATTTGGCTGAGAAAAATCCAAGTCCTATGGTCGAGATGTTTTTTTATGACCACCCGCCAGTCGGTAAGCGTATAGCTTTTGCTCAGCAATATGTTGAAACAAATGCTGTATAAGTAGCTTTGACCAGGTCAATCGTTTGTTATTGGAGGGGGATCAATATTTTAGATTATCGACGTATTCATCCGCTTTATGTGCTTGGTTTTTTAACCGTGTTGACATTTTGTAATTGTCTTTTGAACGGATTTGTCGGCGATGACGGGTTTTTGATTGTTCACAATACATTTTTTCAGAAATGGGAAAATGTTCGGCTATTATTTGATCCGTCCGTCATGACCCAGTCCGATAATGTTTTTAATTCTTCCCAATATTTTCATACAGGGTCGGTTGCCTTCCGTCCGGTTTTATCTCTCAGTTATTTTCTGGATTTTGCCCTTTTCCAGAAGAACGCCTGGGGGTATCATCTGCACAGTTTGCTTATTCATGTGCTGAATGTTGTGGGTGTTTACACCCTCTTGCGGTTTCTTTCTGATAAAAAATTTTTAGCGCTTAGTGTCGCGCTTCTTTTTAGTCTACATCCCTTAAAAAGTGATCCGGTTTGCAGTATCGGCTATCGCGCAGACTTATTGGCCTGTCTGTGGATGCTGGGGGCCTTTTTGAGTTACGCGGCGGGTAAAGGTCGTGGAGATGGGAAAAAGAGGCGCGCTTTAGGCGCGGTTTCGTATCTTTGTTATGCTTTAGCTCTTTTGTCCAAGGAGTCAACCATTATTTTTCCCGTCCTATTAATCTCTTATGATGTGGTTGTTAAGAGGGAAAAGGTTTTTTCAGTGCCTGAGTTTTTGGGAAGATACGGTGGTTATCTTTTCCTTCTGTTTCTTTATTTGTTTGCCTATGTTTTTTTCATGAAGAACCATACCCTGCAGTCGATGGCCTATTGGGGAGGGAATATTTTTTCCCATATGGGGATGATGCTACAAATATTTTTTCATTATGCGCTCAGCTTTATCTGGCCATTGCATGTCAAGGTGCTCCCTCCGGGGTATTTGCCCGCCTGGAGCGGATTCAGTCTATGGGTGATTGCCTGTGGATGCGTATTTTTGGTGCTGTTAGCGGTTGTATATAAAAAGGCGTTGAAAACAGATCGATTAAAATCTTTTTTTATCATCTGGTTTTTTGTTTGTCTTCTGCCTGTTGCGAATGTGGTTCCCATTGCTAATCCTATGGCGAACCGCTTTTTATACCTGCCTTCGATCGGAATTGCGTATTTACTCGCGGTCTGGATGCTGGCTTTCATGGCGTATTTGAAAACGCGGTTTTCAAAAGCGTCATACGATAAGATGTTTTATGTTGGCATTATCGGAGTATGTTCGCTCATGACAATGACCTTAAATACAGCCTGGAAAAGTGACTCTGTTCTGGCCCTTCATATGATGAAAGACTATCCGCATGCGCCACAGGGGTACTTGCTGTTAGCCCTGCAGGTCTTTGATGAGGGATTGCTACATGAAGCCAAAGACCTGGCTGATAAAAGCCTTGAACTCGGCATTTCAGATCCAAGGGCATACTATATCGCGGGCGCGACGCGATTAACCTTTTTAGACAAGTCAAAACCTTATTTTGAACGCTGTATTCAGGAATTCCCGCAGTATGCATTGGCTTATGTGGCCTTGGGGCGCATATATTTTTTTAAAGAGGATGATAATAAGGCTTTGCATTATTTCCAAAAAAGTATACAATTATCTTCATCTTATGCCGCTTATGCCTATATGATGCAAATATACATCAAAGATGGAAATATTTCAGAAGCCCAACGCTTGTTTCATGAGGCCCGGCAGCACATACAGAAGAAGGAATACCTTCTCTCATTAGAAAATATTTTAAAGATCGCGGGCGATTGGCGAGGCCCTGTAGATGTTGGGATATAAGAAGGGGAGTCAGTATATCAAAAGGTGGAGGACAAGATGAAGAGTTATCGGGAAGAATTATGGTTTAACACACAAACGCGCCGGGAATATATCAATATATCCCGGGAGGTTCAGAAAACGCTTAATCAGAGCGGTATTAAAGAGGGCTTGTGTTTGGTGAATGCCATGCATATCACCGCAAGTGTATATATTAATGATGATGAACGGGGTTTGATCTCTGATTATGACCAATGGTTGGAACAGCTCGCTCCGCATGAGCCGATTTCCCATTACCGTCATAATAACACGGGGGAGGATAATGGGGATGCGCATTTAAAACGTCAGGTCATGGGCCGTGAAGTTGTTGTTGCGGTGACAAATGGTCGTTTGGATTTTGGTCCATGGGAGCAGATTTTTTATGCCGAGTTCGATGGACGCAGAAGAAAAAGAGTTTTGGTTAAGATTATTGGTGAATAATAGTCATTCCCTGTCAATATGGGTGACTGGAGAGAAGAACAGGAGGTTTTCATATGAGTTTGATCGCCCTAGGAACGATTGCTTTGGATAATATCAAGACGGTATCTGGTTTGAAGAAAAATTTATTAGGCGGATCGGCCGCTCATTTTAGTATGAGTTCAAGTTTGTTCACGGATGTCCACATCGTTAGTGTTATTGGTCAGGATTTTCCGGCCAAACATAAAAAATTTTTAGAGGATAAGGGCGTGAACCTTGAATCTGTGATTGAGAACCCCGGACCGTCGTTTGCGTGGACAGGGGAATACAGGAAAGGTGATTACAATAATGCGATCACGTTAAAGACAGAATTGGGTGTCTTGTTAGATTATCAGCCATTTGTGAGCGAGGCCCAAAAAAATATTTCACATGTTTTTTTAGCCAACTTTGATCCACAGATTCAAATGGCTTTTTTGAAACAAATGAAGAACCCCCAATTCGTTGGCCTGGACACGATGAATTTATGGATTCAGCACCAGAAAAAGACGGTCTTGAAATTGATGAAGAAAATCCATCTTTTTGTGCTTAATGATGGTGAGGCCTGTGCTCTTACCGGCGAGACCAATTTGATTAAAGCCGCGAAGAAATTACGGAGGATGGGGCCTGCATATGTTGTGATCAAAAAAGGCGAACATGGCGTTCTGTTTTATTCGGATGACTTTATGTTTTCCTATTCCGCTTATCCCGTTGAGAAGGTTGTTGATCCAACGGGCGCGGGTGATACGTTTGCCGGCGGTCTGATGGGATATTTAAGCAAGGCCTCGAAAGTGAATGAAACAACAATGCGAAAGGCTGTTATTTATGCGACGACATTGGCCTCCTTTAACGTCGAGGCCTTTGGGATGTCGAAGACCTCGGGCTTAACAATGGTGACGGTTAATGAACGCAGGAAGCATTACTTGAGGTTTATTTCTCCTAAATGATTGTCCTTTGTTGACCTTAGCGGAGTCATCCCGCGGGTGCCGTCTTAGATCGTTCAGCCTCTATTTTAGAGTTGCCTGTGTTTGAGGATGGAAATAGACGTATCAAATTTACCGAGACAGGGAAAGAAATATTTATGCCTGATAAATTTATGGATCAAATCGCACTGGTGGCTGCCATTGTTTTGCCGCTTTTCAACATCCCGTTAATCGTTAAGATTCTTCGACGGAAATCCTCTCAGGATTTAAGCCTGTGCTGGGTCCTGGGGGTGTGGACGTGCATCGTTTTGATGGCCCCTTCGGGCATGCGCTCAGAAGATATTGTTTGGCGGGTCTTTAATTATGTTAATATCGTATTGTTTACTTTTGTTATGATTGTGACAGTCAAATATAGAAAAGGAATGAAAACGCATGCCGGATAAATCGCGCAATAAAGAAAACAAGGAGATCAAAAAGGAACAGACCCGTTGCGGTTTTGTTTCGGTGGTTGGACGTCCAAATGTTGGCAAATCAACACTTGTTAATAAAATGATTGGAGAAAAAATATCAATTGTCTCACGTGTTCCGCAAACGACACGAAGACAGATCAGGGGCATTTATACGGATGAGCGCGGCCAGATCATTTTTATTGATACCCCTGGTTTGCACCTGGGCTCAGACCGCTTGGATCGATTTATGAACCGTTCTTCAACCGGGACGTTAGATGAAGTTGATTGTGTGATTCATCTGGTTGATCCTAGCCGCAGGGTCGGGGAAGAAGAGAAAAATGTTGTCCAGCATTTGAAGTCCATTAAAGTTCCGATTATTTTGGGTTTAAATAAAGTCGATTTGAAAAGCCTTGATTTTACCCCTTACATCTCACTATGGGAGAAGATGGCTGGAAAAGCGATTACAGATATTAAGCATTTAACCATGATCGCTATATCAGGCAAATCAGGGATCAACCTGGACAAACTGATGGATATTATTTTTCATTCTTTGCCCAGAGGTCCGCTGTTATACCCTCAGGATATTATTTGTGATCTGCCCCGCCGTTTGGCTATGGCGGATATTATTCGGGAAAAATTGTTTAATCTGATGCGCCAGGAAATACCGCATTCCCTTGAAGTTTATATCGAACATGTCCAACCGCGCAAGGGGAACATGTTGAATGTTAAGGCCTTGATCATGGTGGCCCGCCCCGGACAAAAAGAGATCGTGATAGGAAAAAAAGGAGAAATTTTGAAGCTGATTGGAACAAAGGCCCGTAAGGAGCTGGAAATCCTTTTAGAATCGAAAGTCTTTCTCGACCTTCATGTTAAGGCCAAAAAGGGCTGGCGCGACAACCTTTCTGTTCTGCAGGACCTCGGTTATGAATTTTTTATTGATTAGGCCTGTTTCCTGTTTTTTGACAGAGAAACAACCCCGCACGATCATTCCATAATAGACTATCTTTTCTCGCTGGAATTGAATATACTGATGAATAATATTAACGCCGCAAGCATATTCTATCTCATATGAAATCAAACTTTATGTCTGTCAAGCAAATCCAGGAGCTGGATCGTATGGCCATTGAAGAGAAGAGGGTTCCTTCGGTCGCTTTGATGGAGAATGCCGGCCGTTCGGTTGCGGATCATGTGTCCGCGCTGCTTGAAAAAAAGAAAGAAGCGTGTGTCTGTGTTCTGTGCGGGCTTGGAAATAACGCCGGAGATGGTTTTGTGGCCGCCAGACATTTGTGGAATGCAGAAATGAATGTTTCTGTGTTTTTGCTCGGACCTTCTGATAAGTTGAAGAATGATGCCCGCATCAATTATGAAATTTTAAAACGCTGTCATTACCCCGTTAAGGAAATCTTCCGTTTAACGCCCACTTTAAAGACGGTATTGGCGAAGGCTGATGTTGTTGTCGACGCCATTTTTGGAGTTGGTTTAAATCGAGACATCGAAGGGTTATTTCGTTCGTGCATAGCGTTGGTCAATGATTTGCGGTGTCAGGTCGTTGCGGTGGATATTCCTTCTGGCCTGGACGGAACAACCGGGCATATTTACCAGGTCTGCATAAAGGCGAAAAGGACTGTGACCTTCAGTGCTCCCAAGGCCGGGTTTTATCGTCAGGAAGGTCCACGATATGTCGGTGATGTCGTGACCGTTGATATCGGTATTCCGCGTAAATTGTTTAAAGGCCGTAAGAAATAGCTGCAGGCAAAATAGATGGAAAGCAAGAGATGTTAAATAATCAACATATTGACCGAGTGATAACCTTGCTGCGCAAGGGCGTTAAGGATTTGCCTGATCCGTCGGTCACAATGGTCGGTAAACAGTGGGGTGATCCTTTTTTAGTCTTGATATCCTGTATCATGAGCTTACGCACAAAAGATGAAACGACTTTGCCCGCTGCGTCACGATTGTTTAAGACCGCCAGAACACCCCGGGGTATCCTTAATCTGACCGCAAAACAAATTGAGAAATTGATTTATCCTGTCGGTTTTTATAAAACAAAAGCGAAAACCATCCGTGCGATATGCCGGAAGCTGTTGGAGGAATTTAATGGCCAGGTGCCGGATGATTTAGATGTTTTGCTGACTTTTAAAGGGGTTGGCCGTAAAACGGCCAACCTGGTTGTAACTGAAGGTTTTCATAAACTGGGAATTTGTGTCGATACACATGTGCACCGTATTTCAAATCGCTTGGGATATGTAGCCACGTCCACGCCGAACGACACAGAAATGGTTTTGCGCGAAAAGTTGCCAAAAAAGCATTGGATCGCCTACAATACTCTGCTAGTATTGTGGGGGCAGAACGTCTGTCGTCCGATATCACCCTTTTGTTCGCAATGTCCCATCTGCAAATATTGTGCGCGATGTCAAGTGGAGAAGAGTCGATAAAATTATGCGTTTATTTGTATATTTATCAGAAATTTTAGGCCGTAATGTTTGTGACGCCCGCAACCATGTTGTTGGAAAAATATATGATGTTTCGATGCGGATGAGTGAAGAGGTTTTTCCCCGGACGGAAAGTATCCTTGTCCGGCGGGGATTTTTTAAAAAAGAATATGCCAAAATCCCCATAGCCGATTGTGCTGATTTGGGCCGGCCTTTGCGGTTGAAAATATCAAAAGAGAAGGTCGTTTTTCAGGAAGAAAAAATTAGGAGTACCTTTTCCCTTTGTCGGCACATCCTGGATCAGCAAGTTGTTGATATTAATGACCAGAAGGTTGTGCGTGTCAATGATGTGCATTTGCTGCGCATTGATAATCAGTTTCACCTGGCACATGTTGATATCGGAATCCGTGGGATTATTCGGCGCTTGGAGTGGAATAAAATGATCGATGGCGTGGTTCGTTTGTTCGCCCCTGATTCGAGCTTCTTAACTCAGGAAGATTTTATCTCATGGAAGAACACGCAAGTGCTGACGATCGGGCGCAGTCATAATGTGCTCAGGTCAAACATGGCACGCCAAAAATTATCACGCATACCTCCCACGCAGTTGGCGGAGATCATGGAGGATTTAGACGTTTTTGAGAAAGTGTCCCTGTTTAAGTCCTTTTCCGTTGACATGCAGCACAAAGTTTTTACGGACATGGCGTTGCAGGAAAAAGAGGAATTGATCGACCAGCTCAGTAACCATGATGCCGTGAGGATTATCGAGAATATCCCCAAAGATGAGGCGACGGATTTGCTTCTGAATTTGCCGAAAGATAAGATGATGAATTTGTTGAGGCTGATGAAACGCGAAAACGCCATGATTTTGAAGAAATTATTGGGCTTCGAGAAAGATTCGGCGGGCGGCTTGATGACGACGGAATATTTATCATTGCCAGAGGATTCTTTCGTTAAAGATGCCTTGCAGGAAATCAAAAATAATGTGGAAAAACCTGTTAACTTATTCCATATTTATATCGTTGATAATGATAACCGTCTTTTAGGGTCGACGTCCTTGAGAAACTTTATTAACGCGGACTTGAACACGCCGATTACCGAGACGTGTTTTTCATACCGAATATTCGTGCGGACGGATGATGATATCGAAGAGGTTGCGTTGATACTGGAGAAATATAAATTTTCATCCATTCCTGTTTTGAACGAAGACGATATTTTGCAGGGCGTCATTACCATTGATGACGTGGTCGAAGAATTAATTTCGATTGCCTGGAAAAAATATGATGGGCAATTGTAGGCAGGGGGCTAACGGTACCATATAAAAAAGCATGAAAAAATTTTGGGAAACATTTAAAAATTCACGCCCGATAAAAAGCTTGCTGCTTTTTTTAGCTGTCATGGGCCCTGGCATCATTACCGCTAATGTGGACAACGATGCTGGCGGTATCGCGACGTATTCTCTGGCAGGGGCTCATTTTGGATATACGCTCATGTGGTCTTTGGTCCCGATCACATTGGCGCTCATCCTTGTCCAGGAAATGTGCGCGCGCATGGCCGTGGCCACGGGAAAGGGGCTGGCCGATTTAATTAGAGAGAATTACGGCGTGAAGGTGACGTTCTATCTCATGTTTGTGCTGTTTTTGGTCAATCTCACAAATGTGATGGCCGAGTTTTCCGGGATTGCCATGAGCTTAGAACTTTTTCATATCAGCCGGTTTTTGTCCGTGCCGGTCAGCGCAATACTCGTTTGGATGCTGGTCGTTAAAGGAACGTATAAGTCCGTTGAAAAAATATTTTTATTCGCCTGCCTATTTTATGTGGCTTATATCTTTTCTGGTTTTATGGCCAAACCGGATTGGACGGATGTCTTGCATCAGACACTTCATCCCAAAATGGAATGGAAGCTGGATTACACGATCATGCTGGTTGGCCTGGTCGGGACAACGATTGCGCCCTGGATGCAGTTTTATCTGCAGTCATCCATCGTCGAGAAGGGCGTGACACCGGAAGAGTATAAACATATTAAGATTGATGTGGTCGGGGGATGCATTCTTGCTCCCGTGATTGCTTTTTTTATTGTCGTGGCGTGTGGGGCAACCCTGTTTCAGGAAGGGATTATGATTGAGTCCGCGCAGGAAGCGGCGGTGGCTTTGAAGCCTTTAGCGGGGCAATATGCGAGTGTCCTCTTTGCGTTGGGATTGTTTAACGCTTCGTTTTTTGCCGCGTCTGTTTTGCCCTTGTCGACGTCATATTGTGTTTGCGAAGGGATGGGGTGGGACGCTGGTATTGATAAACGGTTTGAAGAGGCCCCGCATTTTTTTTGGATGTATACATTTATGATTGCCATCGGGGCAGGCGTTGTTTTGATCCCGCGGTTCCCCTTATTGGGGATGATGTATTTTTCCCAGGTCGGGAACGGTATTCTTTTGCCTTTTATCCTTATTTTTATGCTGAAGCTCATTAATGATAAAGAATTGATGGGCGAGTTTGCTAATTCGAAATTTTTAAATATTATCACTTGGGTCGCAGTTGCGATTATCATCGCTCTCACCTTAACGATGGTTGTTTTTGCTTTATCAAATTCAGACGCCTTATTTGGAATTAAATAGGATCCGTCGACTGGGATTGTCCTGATTCCCCCGGAAAATAGACTTTTTTGTGCTTCTGATTTGAGGATATTTCAAGACGAGTGCCATAGATTTCAGGAACAGTATTGCCGGTGCTTGCCGGGAGGATGCCTTATTCCTGGCACGGAGGCAAAATGAAAAAAATGGAAGCGATCGTACGTAATGAAAAATTCGAAGAGATGTGCCAGGTCTTAGAGGATTCCGGAATAGGTGGTATAACCGTTGCAGAGGCTCCGGGATCTGGTCACCACCGCAATGGTCCTTGTCCGAAAATCAAAATTGACGTTTATTGTGATGAATTTTGGATTGATAAGGTTGTTGATATTGTTCGGTAGGGGGTCGTATGGGTGAACCCGGAGACGGAAAGATCGCGGTAATTGGGTTAGACAATTTGAATCGAATCCTAACAGGCGGACAGGTCGCGAGTGCTATTCAGGGTTGGAACATTTTCTTTACTTTTCATAAAAGTGTAATATAATGGGTGATACTTTTTTATTTTGGTTTTTGTTGAGTTTATAGAGTATAATTAAAATATTAATATGGAAGGTTGTATCTGAATAACAAAGGGTGGTGAATGTTTCATGATTGAAATTAGAGTTTCTGATCAGAATAATTTTGAGAGGGCTATGAAAATCTTTAAGAAGGCTTGTCAAAAAGATGGTTTTATGATGGAATTGAAAGAGCGCAGATTTTATTCCAAGCCTTCAGAACGTAAACGTCATAAAATGAAGAAGAAACGATAGGTTGTAAAATTTTGGGACAGATACCGGATGAATATTCCGTTGGGTCTGTCCCTTATTTTTTTTAAGGTTAGCTGATATGATTAAAGTAAAGCGAGCATTGATTAGTGTTTCAGACAAGGGAGGGCTTGTCCCTTTTGCCCAGGGTTTAGCGCGTTTAGGTATTGAGATTATTTCCACAGGGGGAACATCCCGCATTTTACAAGAAGCCGGCATTGAGGTTAAAGAGGTTTCAGACTTTACCGGTTTCCCGGAAATGTTGGACGGTCGCGTTAAGACGTTGCACCCCAAAATCCACGCAGGATTACTTGCCATTCGCTCCAATGAGGAACACATGCAGCAACTCAAAAAACACCGTATGAAGTTGATTGATATGGTTGTTGTGAATTTATATCCGTTTGAAAGCGTCATTCAAAAGAAACGCGTTGCCTTTGAGGCAGCGATTGAAAATATTGATATTGGCGGGCCGACCATGTTGCGTGCTGCGGCCAAGAATTTCAACAGTGTTGCTGTTGTTTGCAATCCCGGACGGTATGATGATATCCTTACGGAACTCGAGAATAAGAGTGGTTTGTTGTCGGATACCGTGTTGTTTAGTTTAGCGGTCGAAACATTTAAGCATACGGCCAGCTATGACAATGTTATTGCTGAATATCTCGGCCAGTGTCAATCCATGGACGATTTTGGGTCCATGCCCGCAAACGTCAGCTGGTCTTTTGCGAAGATTCAGGATCTCCGTTATGGGGAAAATCCTCATCAATCGGGTGCTTTTTATTCTGTCGCAGGGCAAAAAAAGGGTTTAGCCTCTTTACGGCAATTGCACGGAAAAGAATTGTCTTTTAATAATATTTTAGACCTGCACGCAACGGTCGCGTGTGTGCGGGAGTTTGAAAATCCTGCCGCTGTGATTATTAAACATAACAATGCGACCGGTGTGGCCGAAGACAAATTTTTAACCACGGCATTTCAAAACGCGTTAAAGTGTGATCCGGTTTCTGCGTTTGGCGGTATTATTGGACTGAATCGATCTGTCGACGAAAAAACCGCACAATTGATTGTTAAGAGCGGGTTTATGGAATGTGTTATCGCGCCGTCTTTTCAGAAGGCCGCCTTAAAGGTCTTGACCCGGAAGAAGAACTTGCGCCTATTGACGTTAGATTTCCGTAAAATCAACAAGAATGGCTATGATTTTAAACAAGTGTTTGGCGGTTTGTTGCTGCAGGACCGTGACGAACGGGCTTTGACCACAAACGAATTAAAGTTTGTGACCAAAAAAAAACCCACCAGGACTCAGCTTGATGCGATTATGTTTGGCTGGAAAGTCGTCAAGCATATTCGGTCCAATGCTATTATTCTTGTTAAAGGCCAAAAAACCGTTGGCATTGGCTGTGGGCAAACCAGTCGAGTTGAAAGTGTCCGGATCGCTATTCATAAAGCCGGGGCACAGGCTCAAAATGCGACGCTCATTTCGGATGCGTTTATTCCAAAGACGGATAATGTCGACCTGGCTGCTCAGGCCGGAATAAAACTGATTGTCCAGACAGGGGGGTCAATAGCTGATAAAGAAGTGATTGCGGCCGCAGACAAAGCCGGGGTTGCTATTGTTATGACCGGTGTTCGCCATTTTAAACATTAGTATCCAGGGTTGGCATCCGTCTTTCGTTCGAGAATGTTTCTATTTAATGATTTTGACCTGCCAGATATGAAGACACAAGACATTGAATCTTATCTCTCATCATTTCCTAATTATGAAGTTAATCTGACCGAAAAGAAATACGTGGATTTTTCTTTGTGCCGTATTCATGCCTTATTAAAAAAAATGTGTGACCCGCAGGAAGCATTAACCATCGTGCATGTCGCCGGATCGAAGGGCAAGGGATCGACTTGTGTCATGGTGGCACATATTTTAAAGGCCGCAGGTTATGTTGTCGGATTGTACACATCCCCCCACTTGTATCGGCTTAATGAGCGGATTCGTTTATTGAGACCCGAACAGGACAAAAAGAAAATCCGTGTTGCGTCCGGACAGGTGCTGTATGACGATGAGATCGCAGCGGAAGAATTAGCGGACGTGATCCGCGCGTTAAAACCTGTTTTAGACGGGTCTCGCTTTCACCCTGAACAGGGTTACTTAACGTATTTTGAATTGTTGACAGCGCTAGGTCTCTACTATTTCAGAGAGCAAAAAGCGGATGTTGCCGTTTTGGAGACAGGATTGGGAGGGCGCTATGATGCGACAAATAGTGTTGATGCGGATTGCATTGCGATAACATCGATCAGCCTGGAGCACACGGCCTTACTAGGGACGTCCTTGCCAGCTATTGCCCGGGAGAAAGTAGCGATTGTTAAGCATTCGGATCAAAGGGTTGTATTGGCGCCGCAATCTTCTGATGTGTTGCACGTCCTTCAGTCTTATTGCGCGCGTCTTCAGGTTAATCCGATTATGGCCCAGGAACCGATTGGTGGTCAAATTGTTAAGTCGCATGGCTCTGGGTGTGGTCAAGTTTTCAATGTCCAATCAAGCCGGGGACGATATAAAAATCTTTTTTTACCTTTGTTGGGAGCGCATCAACGGATCAACGCGGCCGTGGCCATTGAACTGGCCGAACAGCTGAAGGCCTTGTCTTTTAAGGTCCATCCGCAGGATATTCGACAGGGGTTGTCGGATATTTTTTGGCCTATTCGTTTTGAAGTGCTGCAGCACGCACCGGTTATGATTTTAGATGCGGCGCATAATGCATATTCCATGTCATTGCTGGCTCAAGATGTCCAAGACCTGTATCCGCAACGCAAGGTTTACGCCTTGGTCGGTTTTTTAAAAGATAAGAATGTTCAGGCGATGTTCGATGTGTTATCCCGATTTTCTGATGAAATCATCGTCACGCAAAGTCATCATCCCCGAGCTTATGCCTGTGAAGAGATGGATGTTCGCTTAGCAAAGAATATGGTATCATTAATGACAATCAAAAATGTAGAAGAAGCGGTCGAATGCGTCTTGGCCAAGGCGCGGCCAGAGGATGTTATTGTCGTTTCAGGATCCATTTTTGTTGTCGCTCATGTACGGCAATATATGGTTTTGAAGAACGCGTAAAGTTGAAAGGTTTTTTATGTATCAATATCAAGGAATGGAAGATACGATTGTCGCGATTGCCACCCCCATGGGGCAGGGTGGCATAGGGCTTGTTCGTTTAAGTGGGCAGCAATCCATCGCGATCGCCGACAAAATGTTTTTAGGCCGTTCAGGGCAGAAGCCATCTGGATTTAAAACTTTTTCCGTCCATTATGGTGATGTTTTTTATCCGCAAGTGGAGTCCTTATCCTCAAAAGCAAATGTTGTTGATGAGGTTTTATTGACTGTGATGCTGGCCCCGAAAAGTTACACGACTGAAGATGTTGTTGAAATAAGCTGTCATGGTGGCCTTGTGGTTTTAGAAACAATTGTGAAGATCGCCATGCATCATGGAGCACGCTTGGCAGAACCGGGTGAATTTACAAAAAGGGCCTTTTTGAACGGGCGTATAGATCTAACGCAGGCAGAAGCTGTTTTAGATGTTATTCAATCTAGGACCGATAAATTCTTGCAGGTCAGCACGCATCAATTGAAGGGGGACCTTTCTGTTTTTTTAGAAAGAATACGTACAAATTTAATGCATGAATACACCCATCTCGAAGCTTTGATCAATTTTCCCGAGGAGGAAATTGATAGTCAAGGCAGCAAGCCATCATCTGACCCGTTGATCGCGATCGAACAGGATATTAAGGCCCTTTTAGATTCATCGCGCAAAGGACAGATTCTCAAAGAAGGTTTAAAGGTTGTGTTTTGTGGCAAACCCAACGTGGGCAAATCATCGCTGCTGAATGTTTTATTAAAACATCCCCGCGCGATTGTCTCACATATTGCGGGAACGACACGCGATACCATTGAGGAAGTGGCCCATATTCAAGGCATTCCCTTTCAATTGATTGATACCGCCGGAATTCTTGAGCCTTGTGATGCGATAGAGCAAGAAGCGGTTAGACGGAGCCATACGCACCGCCAAAGTGCGGATGTCGTTGTTTTGGTTTTAGACCAACATCAGGCATTGGATTGGAAGGATGAAAAAATTATTGAGGTTGTTCAGGGACAGAACGTTATCGTCTTGTTCAATAAATGTGACTTGCCTAAGGGGATCGATGATATTGTCTTAAAAGAAAAATTTCCGACACAAACGATATTATTTGTTTCAGCCTTGACCCGAACAGGGATAGAGGCCTTTGAGGAAGCGATTGTTCAGCAGGTTTTAGGGGATTCATCCCCGGATCATTACGGTTTAATGATCAGCAATTTGAGACATGTTCAATCGCTGCGGGATTGTCAGAAACAAATTTTGTCTGCCTTAGACGACCGTCAAAAGAATTTGTCCTTAGAATTTGTTTCTGACCGGATTAAGCGCGCGGTAAACTCTTTGGATCAGATTACCGGTCGAAATATTGATTTTGATTTGATTGATCAAATTTTTTCACAGTTTTGCATCGGGAAGTAATACCAAATCCATTAATTAATTGTTCTATTTCAATTCTGATATTCTCGCTAAAGCGTCGAGAAAAGCAGAATCGGTTTTGGTCATTATTTAATGGAATTGGTATAAACAGAAATAAATCAATGGGGTGGTAGGGGTTACTCGCTTAAAATTTTAGCGTTCATTTTCAATATGTTTTTCATGAGTTCTTTGTTGTTTAACAGGGAACGAATTTTTGGGTGGGATATTAATTTCGCCATATTTTTTTCTTCAACCATTTTTTTTATTTCTTCATCTTCGATAAATTCAATAAAATCTTCTTCACCCATGAGAGCTTGATACTCTTCTGAGTTCTTTATTTTTATGATTTTTTTAGGGTCATTGATTGTCTTCGTGACTTGAGCAACACTCTCTGCTGTCGGTAACCGGTTTTTTGTGATCGATTGGATAAAGAGATAACTGTTTGAATGGTATATTTTTTCTTGAATCGTGGAAATCCACGGAAATATGGCTGGAGCCGGCAAAAGAGTCAGTAAATAAATGACGATGATCATGAAAGATCCTTTCCAGATAAGATGAAAGAGTCCGCCAATGAACCGGCTGAGCTGGGACAGGTCTTCCTCTTTTTCTTTGGTCATTTTATTCCAGGTAAAAAGGAAAAGATTGAGGATCAAAGCGAGAAGGAACGGCCCGAAGGAGGCTAATAAAAGGGCGATTTTGAGATCTTCATTCTTTTGATAATGAAAATAGGCAAGGGCGGTACAAATCATCAGTGAAACGGGACCAATGACGGATCGCAGAAATCCCTTGTGATATCCCCGCCAAATGAAGTAGGTACAGCAAAGGATGATAACATAGTCGACAATATAGGTTAAGAAATATTTGGCTATTATTTCCATTTTTTAGTACTCTCGTTCATAATATAGTCATGAAATTGTTATAAGTATATCATAAATAGACTAAAATCGACATTTTTTTCGTAAAGAGACAGTGTCTTTTTACAGTAATTCAAGGTTTTTGTGCGTGGTTGTGACGATAATGTGGCAAAAAAGGAACATTGAGAGCTCATATGATTTTTTGAGAATGAAAAAAAGTATATTAAAAGGACGAAGAAAAGATCAATGTTGTAAATTAATTCTTTTTATAGTGTTAGGACAAACATTTTCTTGAATGTGATAAAATTTATTTGTTTTAATCGTTGATTTTTTTTGTTTAATGTATTATATTTAAAATAAAGAAAACGTTTTCAGTGACAGGTTTTCAGATTTGCTCTTTAGACAAATTTTTAAGGTATATTCAGGAAAAACAAGAACAAACAGAAAAATAAGAACGACATTAGGGTTGTCGTTTTAATCAGCCGTATTGAGTAATATTTATGAGTGAAAACAACAATAATAAAAGAAAAAATAAACGTCTTCATTGTGAGGTTCCTGTCTATGGCAAAGCCAATACTCGCTATGACCGCGTAACAACGGTTGATTTTTGTAAGGATGGGATGGGATTGATCACGGAAGATGAAATATCTGTTAATGAAGAAATTGCGATCCAAATTGACTTAGATGAAGATGATCCTGTTTTTGTTATCGGCAAAGTTAAATGGATCAATCCAATTGCTGATTCGCAAAAATACCGAATCGGTATGTCCTTTGAAAATGTTTTTCGCGGATCAAAAACACGTCTGAAAAAGTTTTTCAACGGAAAAAATGAAGAATGATCACAACCAGCCCTCCAGGTTTTGAGCGTCGTTTATTTGAACGATTTATTATTCGTTTCCCCACAAAGTTTAAAGATTCCCGCGATGATTTTGGCTCAAATGTTTTTCTGCATGAAGCTTCCGCCAGCGGTTTACGCATTACAACCAAGGAACGTCTGTTTGTCAATGATGTGGTTGTTTTAGAAATCGAAGTTCCTGATCAAGCTCCGCCGTTGAACTTAAAAGGTGAGGTCGTTTGGGTGAAAAGTATCGAGCCCTATGGCTGGGAGTCTGGCCTAAAATTCCCTAAATTGAATTTGTTGCGGTTAGAACGTTTATATAAATTTATTGCTGACCGTTAATTTCTTTTTTGATCGTCCCCGGTCCATCAGACGGACTCAATTTCCTTTTGTTGTTTTTTTCCCATCTGGTTTCCGTTTATTTCTATTTATTTCTATAAAGGTTTGTGATCAGATTCTTGCAAGTCATTCTCTTTTTGATTTTGAGATTGTTATTTGTTAAATAGCCTCTGTTGGCTGAAAGCCTTACAGGACAAGTAGTTATATCGCTGCTTTTATTATATGTTCTGCTCGAGAAGAACAGGACTTATCATCGTTTGCCTTCAAGAAAGGTCTTTGCTGTTTTTGACAATTAAAAAATTAGATGTTATACTCAGGTTTCTTAAAGATTAATACTCTTTTTATTTCAATGCCTTATATAAATTTTACCATTAATTTATATAGGAATCATTAAATTCTGGGGAGAAGGTAATGAAAAAAATAGCCCATGTTGTCTGTGTTGTTATCGTGGGTGTTGCCATTTTTTGTAATATCACGGGATGCGTGAGAACGCCACCAGAGAAAAATGTAGTCACGGTGTGGCATTGGATGACCGACCGGGATCAGGCTTTTAAGGAATTAGCCGCGCGGTATGAAGAACAAACAGGTATTAAGATTAAGATCAACTTGTATGCCCCTTCGGATGCTTTTAGCCGAAAAGTCGTTGCTTCTGCTCAAGCCAAAGTCCTTCCAGATATTTATGGCATTTTAGGCAAGAAAAAAATTTTTGCATCTTTCATTGAAGGCGGTTTTGTTGTTGATCTCACGGCTGAATTTCAAAAAGACAATAAGCAGTGGGAAAAAAGTTTGTTCCCCAAGGCCTTGGCCGCGAATCGTTTTGTGGAAGGCAATGTCTATAATACGCCACCGGGAATTTATGGTGTGCCGATTGACGTAACCAATATCCAAATGCTATATAATAAAAAATTATTAGCGAAGGCCGGGATTAAGCATCCTCCCAAGACTTTTGCTGAATTGTTAGCCGCCAACAAAGCATTAGCCCGGGTTGGAGTATCTGGCCTGGTCTCCGGTTTTGGCGAGGCGTGGATGGCGGAATGTTTTGCCTCCAATTACGCATTTAACATTATGGGGCAGGAAAAAGTTTTTGCCACCTACCGCGGTGAAGTGCCCTATACCGACCCGGATTGGCTAAAGGTTTTTACCGTTTTTAAGACCTTGACCGAAGAAGGGGTCTTTGCCCGGGGCATTGTCACTAAAGGTAATAAATATGCCGAGCAGGACTTTGCCTTGGAACGCGCCGCCTTTTCCTTTAATGGTTCATGGTGCGTCAATGTCTATCATAAGATGAACCCCAACTTAGAATATGGCGCGATGCTGCCACCGGCTATTTCCACAGAATATCCGATGCGGATTTGGGGTTACGCTGGTTCATCTTTTGTTGTGAATAATCATTCTGTCCGCAAAGACACCGCGATTGCCTTTTTGAAATGGCTCACAGCTGCAGAGCAACAGGCGTATTTAGCCAGAGAAACAAAGAATTTACCGGCCAACCGCCGGGCATTAGCCTCCGTCCCTGACGTCCTTTCCGATTTTGCAGAAGTGATGGATCAAACAACTCATCCGTCGATATGGCCATTGGACGAAAGTTCGCTTGTTCTGGAGAAGTTTGACAAGGGTTTGCAGTCCATCATTATTGGCGAAAAGACGCCTGAACAAATCGCCCAAGAAGTTCAGGAAGTTAAAGAAAGAGAAATGGCTAAGCAAAAGAGGAAATAAAGAAAAGAAAGTTTTGTTTCATGAAAATTGAATTGAATATCACAAAGGCCAATATGTTTGAATGGGCTAGGAATTACTGTTTTGTTTTGCCCGCGATTGCAATTTTTTCTGTTTTTTATATCTATCCGTTTTACGAAATTTTTAATCTCTCTCTACATGAATGGAATGGTATTTCACCGAACCGTGTTTATATCGGATTCGAGAATTTTAAAGAATTGATGCAAGACGAAGTGTGGTGGAGTTCCCTTGTCCATGCGGGGTACATCACGCTGATCGCCTTAACCTTTCAGAATACCCTGGCCTTTGCGCTCGCCCTGGCCTGTGACCGCGAGATTAAATTGAAGAAATTTTACCGGGTTGTTTTTTTTATTCCCCCGGTTCTTTCTGAGGTTGTTGTTGGTTTGATCTGGCAATGGATTTTACACGCGGGTGTCCAGGGGGGCGAACAGATTGGGTTGTTAAATCGTTTTCTAGATAAAATTGGCCTGCATCACATGGTCAATGATTGGCTGTCTGATCCGAAAACAGCTTTAACCTGTATCGCGGTGGTGCATAGCTGGAAAGGATTCGGCTGGGGCTTTATCATACTCTTAGCTGGCCTGCAGACGATTGATAAGCAATTGTATGAGGCTGCCAGAGTGGATGGCGCCACAAGTTGGCAGTCCTTCAGAAATGTGACGGTCCCGATGATGGTTCCTGTGATTTTGGTCGTGGTGATTTTGACGGTTCTGGGGTCTATGCAGGTTTTTGTTTTGATCTTGTCGATGGTGAATCAAGGTTTAGTTTTTCATACGGAAGTCCCTGTTACGCGTATTTTAGTTGCCATGACCGGAACAAACCGTTTTGGTTATGCCTGCGCGATGGGTATCAATTTTGGAGTGGTTCTGATTATGATTTCTTTATTGTTCAAAATCATTTCATCCCGCATGAAGCAGGCATAATATATTTTAGAGAAGAAAGATGAGAACGATTTATTTTTTTACCGTATTTAGGATTTGGCAAAAAAACAATCGATAAAGGCATTTAGGTGTTACATTCAACAGGCCATGTCTTCAAGACCATTCTAACTGAGGTGCTTTATGATTCAATGCAATAAATATCGGTTATATTCAGGCGCAAAGAATTTTGGCATCAATGTTTTTCTATTATCCGTTGCCGTCACATGTTTGTTCCCTCTGTTTTGGATGCTGCGTTGTTCCTTTATGTCTTTAGACACCATATTTGTTGACAAATCATTGATCCCCCCCCCATTGGTCTTCACGAATTATATAACCGCCTGGACAAAAGGGAACTTTGGCGTTTATTTGTTAAATAGCGTGATTTATACGGCGAGTGTCGTGGTCGGGATTGTTATTATTTCTTCTTTGGCCGCCTATGCCTTTTCCCGCCTGGAATTCCCGGGCCGCAACTTCTTTTTTTATATGTTTGTTTTGGCCTTGATGATTCCCTTACCCGGTAGTTTTGTCCCTCTGGTTGTTATGATGAATAAGATCGGATTAGCCAATACGCGCATTGGCTATATCCTCTGTATGATCAATGTCGGCCTGTCGATGAGCATTCTGATACTCAAGACATTTTTTGATAAAATGCCTTCGGATTTGGAGGATGCCGCGCGGATTGATGGTTGTGGTCGATTATTGATCTGGTGGCACGTAGCGCTTCCTTTGGCACGGCCAGCCATCGCCGTTATCGTTATTTTTAATTCTTTGAATGTTTGGAATGAATTTATTTTGGCCCAATTATTGTTAAATGATGAGGCCTTAATGCCATTGCAAAAAGGGGTTATGTTATTTACGAACACAAATTCTGTCGATTACCCCGTAATTATGGCGGGTCTGGTGATATCAGTCACTCCGATTATTTTGGTGTATCTAGCGATGCAGAAACATATTATTAAAGGATTAACGTCAGGAACAGTCATAGGTGAATCATGTTAAAAAAAATCTATAATTCCAGTTATTGGATACTTTTTGTCTCGATTGTCGTATTCCCCCATAATGTTTTCGCGCAGGACAATCCTGCCGATAATGTGGCTGATCAAGATATTGTTGAAGCCAAAAAATTTCAAGAACCTATTAAAGAAGATCAGGGTGATAAGGTTAAGTTATCAACGAACCCTTCCAGTATTTCGTCTGAAGAATATGTCCGTCGAGCTTGGGAGGCTTCCAGTAAGAGTGATGTGGAAAAATTGGATGCCTTGGTTAAAGAATGTTTGTTTGTCTATCAAGAAGAAGCCAAGCGTTTGCATGCCTCATTGCTGGCCTTTCCGGAAAGAAGCGAATCTAAGAAATATCAGGTGCTGAATGATGTGGCGACCTGTTTGTTTGTGCGCGCCGAAGCTTTGATGAATCGTGGTCAAAAGGATAAGGCCATCTCAGCGTTTACGGATATTATCGAGAAGTATCCCTGGTCCCAGGCGTGGGACCCGCGTGGATGGTATTGGTCGATCAAGGAAAAGAGTGAGGCGAGTATCAATGTCATGCTTGGAAAAGTCGAGGAAGATGACGAACCGATTGTTGTGAACCGTACCAAGCCGATGCTCCACACGCCAGGCAAAGAGAAGATCGTTGATTATAGAAAATATGGCATTTTTGAAAATGTTGGCAGCAAGGAATACCGTTATATCATTTTTGACATCGAAGGGTTAGCGGCTGCCGTTGGTGAAGGGATTTACCCGAATGCTGCGGCGATCTATAATAATCCCCGTTATAAGATTGTGAGCAAAGAGGGCCGCTTAAAAGGCAGCCATTGGGATTTTGTCAGTAGTGATGATTTAGAGGCCGCTTATTTCAAATGGGTTACGGCGCCGGAGCCCTGGGGCGTGCGTTTATTCTATGTCGGTTTGATTTTTGAAAAGGCGCATATGTACCATGAAGCCATAAGGTCTTACAATTCTGTAGTTGTTCACTTTCCTAAAACAGTCGCCTGGACGTATTGGCAAACACCCTGGTATCCTGGGCAAGCGGCGATTGCTAAGATTAAACATCTTTGCCGGATGCATCCGGAATTAAACCTCTACACGAAGCATATGAAGATTCAGGTGCGGAATGGTTTTGATAGTGATCCGAAAAATGACGGGATCGTGACTTACCCTGGATATGTTTTGTCAAAAAATGTTGGTGATACAATAAAAGATAACTGGCCTTTTGAACAAAAGTCCACCTTTGGAAAAGTAAAGAAACAGCTTGGGAACGGTAAGGTCCGCCTGGTGCAGCATGATAATGGGCATTGGCAATTGCTCGTTGAGGATAAACCCTATATTATTAAAGGTTTAACCTATGACCCGACCCGTATTGGCGAAAGCCCGGATAAAGGCACTTTAGAAAATTGGATGGAGCAGGACACGAATGGCAATGGTGTTCCGGATGGCCCGTTTGAATCCTGGGTTGATAAGAATGGAAACAATAAGCAAGATAATGATGAACCCACCGTTGGCGATTTTCAACTCATGAAGGAAATGGGCGTCAACACCATCCGGTTTTATCATGTGCCGACGACGCCCAATAAAGAAATTCTGCGAAAACTTTATGAAGAATATGGTATCCGCGTTATTCTTGGGGATTTTTTAGGGAAATATACGGTTGGTTCTGGCGCGGACTGGTTTTCCGGAACGGATTATAACAATGCGGAACATAAAATCAATATGTTGGAATCTGTCAAAAAGATGGTGATGGAACACAAAGACGAACCATACCTTTTGATGTGGCTGCTTGGCAATGAGAATAATTATGGCGTGGGCTGTAATGCCGATAAAGAACCTGAGGCTTACTTTAAATTCGTCAATGATGTCGCTGAATGGATTAAAATTGTTGACCCTAATCATCCCGTGGCTCTTTCGAACGGGGATACGCTTTTTTTAGATATTTTTGCTAAGCATGCGCCGGCGGTAGATATTTTTGCGGCTAATGTTTATCGAGGTGATTACGGTTTTGGTTCCTATTGGGACCAGGTCTTTGAAGCCACAGGAAAAGCGGCATTCATCACGGAGTATGGTTGTCCGTCATATGCCAAACATTTAACACTGGAAGAAGCTGAAGCGGCTCAAGCCGCGTATCATATCGGCAATTGGAAAGATATTGAAGAAAATATTGCCGGAATGTCTCAAGGCACGGGAAATGCTTTAGGCGGTGTTGTCTTTGAGTGGTTGGATGAGTGGTGGAAAAATTATGAGCCGTACCGGCACGACAAGAAATCTGACGCGATCGGGCCTTTTCCCGGGGGATATTATTATGAGGAGTGGTTCGGTTTAGCCAGTCAAGGCAAAGGTCAAAATAGCCCTTTTCTGAGACAGCTTCGTCAAAGTTATTTTGCTTACCAGGATATGTGGCTGGATAAATAATTGTCCTTCAGCATATATTTCTTTTATCTTTGTATAAAAGCTGTTGCTGTCCCATTGTTTGTTCCTGCACGACGGCTCGACTTAGAGGATTTATCTGCACCGGCGGTTTTATTTGTTTGTGCGTTTTGAGAAGAGAGGTATCCCTCCGGTCAAGCCCCTGACGAAACCGTTCAAGTTGTTAACCCGAAAAATGCAATTGGGATCTACTACGAAGGAAAAATTCGGAGCAATTGCAATAACTTTTGCCTTTTCGTTATGATTCCAATTGCATTTTTCGGGTTAATTCGCTACAAGAATACTTTGACTTATGAATAGGCCTATGTTTAAATAAATTATTAATGAATTTGATCTTCTGCCTGTTGCAGGCCAGTCTGCCCGTCAGGCTGGCGGGAAATTTTGGGTTAACCCGTTCATAAGGCGATTTTTTTATGTTGAGCAAACGTCGAGAATGCTTTGTCCTTCTTGTTATCTCTTTTTGCGTGTCGATGATAGCGGGCTTTTTTTTGTTTTATAATCTGGGCCATCATTCCTTGTGGGATGATGAGGCTATTTGCGTTTTATTCGGCCGTTCTGTCTGGCAAACAGGAGACACGTCCGCGACGTTAGATCATAATATCATTGCGTTTAATCATGGAGCGGAATTAGACCAGCTTAAAATGCGATATGTTCCGCCTTTGCAATTTTATGTCGTTGCTCCTTTTGTGGGTTCAAGCGGGACATCGACCGCCGCTGTCCGTTTCCCATTTGCTGTGTGCGGTTTTTTAACGGTTATGCTTCTTTTGCGTTGGTTATGGAAAAGTTCGGCCTCGCTTCAGATGTGGGTGCTTATGAGCGTTGGCTTGCTGGGCAATGTGTCATTCTTTTTATTTGCCCGTCAAGCCCGGTATTATTCCCTTTCGATGTTGTTGAGTTTGTTGCTCGTGTATCTGTATCACTATCGGGATCATCGCTTGCGCACGCTTTTATCCCTTGCTCTGGTCGCTATCTTATTGCTCAGCGCAAACTATTTAAACTTTGTCGCATTATGTGTTATCTTGCTGTTTGATTATTTTTTTTGGGGCAGGAAAGAGAAAGTTTTTCACCTGAAGGAATTGTGTTTTCTTTTGAGTGTCGTCGCTATTATCGGGGGCGGGATTGTTTGTATCCATAATCCATTAGGCAAAAACGTTTGGCAAGCTCATGCATCTTCTCATTGGTTTATGGATAAAACGATATTGTTGCTGTGGAATTTCAGGGAATTAAACAGCTGTGAGTTAGGTGCCGGGATTTTATTGTTGATGGCACCGTTGGTTTATCGGTGGAAAAAAGACGTCTGGATTTTGCGCGGATTTATAGCTATTTGTGTGTACGTCGTGGTTACCGTACTGTTTTCTCCGCAGCCGTTGAATTTAGCGTCCGTGGCTTTTGTGCGATATTTGGCCCCGTTGATTCCATTGTGTATCTTTGTTGCGGTCTTGACGATCAGGGCTATCGGGCAAGTTAATCGCCGCTTCGTCGTGCCTGTGGCCATATTAGCTTTTGGAACGAACCTGTTGCATGGCGGTCCGTTTGTTGGCCGAGATCCTTTAACAGATTTCAGTTCGATCTACCCATCCGGTCAATTGCGGTCAAGCATCGTTCTTTTTGTTGAAGAATTGCTGCGACCTCCCCAAAGTACTCGTCGAGAATTAGTCGAATGGATGAGCAAAAATATTTCAGCCGGCGACAGCATTTGGGTTCAACCAGGATATGAGACATATCCGTTGATGTATCATGCCCCTCAATTTATTTATGCCTGGCAATTATTAAATAAACAGGGCCAGTTTCAATCTTTGCCGGACATCCATTTTAAGAATCAGGATTGGCCGACGTATTTAGTGGCTTTTGGGCCGTATCGATTTCAAGTTGAAGATGCGGTTAAGCCGCACAAGACAAGCAGCGTTCATTATGACTTGATCGCTCAAATTGATCGGTATTGGTATGAGTTGAACCGGCCGGAGTTAATATGGCATTCATTTAGAGACATTGTGTCTTTTAACCGGGAAGACCAGGGTGTCTATATTTATAAGAAACGTGAGCCGTTGAACGACTAATAAATGTCTGTCAGGCGAAAAAATAGAAAGCAGGTCTGATGACTCAAACACGACTGCAAAATATCAAAAGTATTGCTTTGATTCGGGCTGGTTTTATGTCCAGACATAAAAACGCCCATCCGTTACATTGCGCCGCCCCCATATCTTTAAAGTGTACTCAGGCTTTTTTGCTTGAAACGGGTGTTGCGCGTGTGTCCATTCTTGATTGCATGATTAAAATGAAAACCATGATCGAAATAGAGGAGGCCATTAAGACGGAGCAGGTTGATTTGGTTGTCCTTGATGTTGCATCAGCAACATATGAACATGGCATCGCGTTATGTGACATAATTAAGAAGAATCCATTGGCCATCATCATCGGCGTTGGGTCAGACGTGAGTGAACGGGCGCCGTATTATCAGATGCTGGATAAATACTTTGATGTGCTTATTCGGGGTGAATATGAACAGGAAGTCTGTTCGTTTGTTCGTAATTATAATAAGGGGCAAACCCTGACAGCGTTAAGGAATTTTTATAATCAAATAAAAATTAAAGACACGCATAAACTGGAAGATTTAAGGACGTTGCCAGTCTTGAAGTGGAGCTTGGATGAATTGCTCCAATATCCCTATCGATATCCGTTGAATCTTTATCAAAGGATCATTGCGGGATATGTTTTCACTTCCAGGGGCTGCGCTCATGCCTGCTCATTCTGTTCCCCGTCCGTCCGTAAAACGTTTGGGAATCGATTGCGTCTGCAGCGGGCCGAACATGTGGTCAATGAGATGGATCAATTAAAAAAAATAGGTGTTAACTTTGTGTCTTTTGAAGATGATGATTTTACCGGGTCCCAGGCGCATGTTAAAGCCATATGCGCTGAATTAATCCGAGGAGATATTCAAATATCGTGGTGCTGCCACGCTAGAATTGATGAAGTTGATTTAGAATTATTGCTTCTCATGAGACAGTCTGGTTGTGTTTTTATCTTGTTTGGGGTTGAATCCGGGTCAAAGAGCATTGTTGAAAAATTAAATAAGAGCCCTCAGGGTCTTGATTGGAATGAGCAGGCCCGCCGAACATTCCTAAATGCCCGGCAAGCCGGGATCGCGACGTGTGCGTTATTTATTGTTGGTAGCCCGGAGGAGACCATGGATGACGTCAACAGCAGCATCCGTCTGGCTCTGCGATTAAAACCGGATATTATTAAAGTTCATAATTTTACCCTGTATCCTGGTTCAAGGGATTATAGAAAGTATCAAAAGAAAAGTTCCTCCTTTTCTTCTCAGCATCATTATTTACAACCACTATTTAATGTGAGCGCAATGTCCGACCATGAATTAAGACGGGCGCAGATTATTTTTTACCGCAGAATATTTTTTCGTCCAGGATATATTGTTCGTCATCTATGGGATTATTTGATTTTTTACATATTAAATTGGGATTGGAGTTTTAACATGCTGAATGAGGTGCTGATGTTTTTACTTTTCAGCAATAAGAAAAAGTATCACGAAAAATTATAAGCATAGCGGGGTGAGAGGGGGTTCTTTTATGCCAGATTTTCTAGGTTGTGTTCTTTCGAGCATTTCGTTATCGGACGGAATTGATCGCAACGTGAACCGAATTTTAACACGTGATCAATTCTTGGCGTCAAAAAAAAGACAGTCAGAAGATCGAGTGGTCTTAGGTCTTCAACAAACGTTCGCGGAAAAACGGCTGATCGTCGAAGAATTTTATGGCTGCACGGTCTTAATACGCGGAAACATCTATAATATGGCAGAAATTGGCGAACGGTTATCTCTGCCGGACAAAGAATTTCGTTCGGGTTCATTAGCGGAAAAAATTGTTTTGATCTATAAAAAAAAGGGGGTCTCGTTCTACGAGGAGTTGAATGGAGATTTTGCGCTGGCCCTTTATGATGAGTCAGAGCATGTATTGTTTCTGGGCGTCGATAAATTTAGCCCTGCGCAGATATATTATTATTTTGACGGCAAAGACTTTGTTTTTTCAACAACACTGCAACGGATGATTCAAATGATCGGACATGTTCCTTCTTTGGATCCAACAGCCTTTTCAAAGTATTTTGCGTATGGTTTTGTCCCCGCACCGTTAACCCTTTTCAATGAGATTAAGAAAATTCCTTTGGGCCATTTTTTGGTTTATAACCGGGCAGACATCAGGATGGTTCGATATGGGGGGGGATTTTTTTCAATGGAAAATCAGCCCCAGAAATCAGAGCATGCATACGCGCAAGAAGTCTATGACCGTTTCTTAAAAGCTGTCAAGATCAGAATGAACGGCCAACACAAAAATGGTGTTTTTTTGAGCGGTGGGCTGGATTCGAGTTCTGTTGTCGCGTCTTTAAGCCAATTCGCCTCAGGGCGAGAGTTGCATACCTTTACCGCTGTTTTTAGTGAGACTTCATACAATGAATCAGTAAACGCGCGCTTGGTAGCCGAACGTTTTCATACGCAACATCAGGAAATATTATTTACACCGCAAAAAGCCATTGATTATGTCCAGAAATTGATTAAGGCCATTGATGAGCCGTTTGCTGATGATGATGTGATTTGTAGCGGGATTTTATCTCCGATCGCGTGCCAGTATGCTGATGACGTTTTCCTTGGTGATGGGCCTGATGAGCTGTTTATGGGCTATCCGTCACTATTTGCGCATGGAGCTATGAACCTGTATGAAAAGATTCCAGGCGGTATTCGTCAAGGTTTTGAGGCCATGATGAAAACGAGGTCGATGTCATTAGAATATTGCAGTTTTGACGGCCGCTTCAAACAATTTCTTGGAGGACTTGGCTATCCAGCTTGTAAGCGTGATGCCGCCTGGTGGGGGCCGTTCCCTCCCCAGTACCAACAATTTTTGTTTCATGAGGATGTTTTGGCCGGTCTGGACCTCCGTCATGAAAATATTTATAGTGAAGTGGATCAAATTTTAACAACAATGACAACGCGCAATACCTTGGAGGAAATCATATCGGTTTATTTGAACATTCTAAGCGGACGCTGGTTGTTGAAGTTGAATGCCGCGGCAAGACAATCATCGATCAATTTTAAAATGCCGTTTTTTGATGACGATTTTATCGCATGTGTGAATAATATCCCTGCCCGTTTTAAGAAAAAGCCTAAACAGATACTCAGAAAGAGTTTCCAGCGAATATTACCGAAAGAGATTACCCGTGGCAAGAAGCGGTCTTTTTTTGTGCCGTTGCCAAAATGGATGAAAGAAAATTTTTCCTCGTTGCTGTCTGAGCATCTTTCTTTAGAACGTTTGCGCGAATTGAATATGTTGAATCCTGCTTATGTTCACGGGCTCATCGATCAACATAAAGCAGGTAAAGTTAATCATGCTAAGCAAATTTGGAGTATATTCATTTTTATGGCGTGGTACCATCAATTGTCGACTTTATTAAAAGATAATAATACCAATTCCAAAAAATAATGACCAAAACCGATTCTGCTTTTCTCGACGATTTAGCGAGAATATCAGAATTAAGATAGAGCAATTTATTAATGGATTTGGTATAAAGCCTGATAAGAGGATAACTGTTCATTTTTTATGAAATCGACAGTGTTTTTTATGGTTGGCGGCTGTTTGTGCATCAGTTTCTGGAAGGCATTTTTTAAGGAAAAGCGAATGAATGTTTTATTAGTCAAACCTTACTGGGTTTACCCGTATAGTAAAGGGGAGTACACGTATAACCGGATCTGGCCTCCGATAGCCCTGGCCAATAGTGCCGCTCTTTTAGAACAGCAAGGACATAAAGTTCAGATATTAGATGCGCATGCCTTAAGAATTAAACCCGCGGACATTCCTTCCTCTGCCGAAGGTTATGATCAGGTTTTTGTGACATCCTCCACACTTGATCGATGGCAATGCCCGAACATGGATATCACAAGTTTTTATAATACGGTTGCTATGTTGAGGAGCGCAACAGAAAATGTTTATGTTATGGGCTATCATGGAACGGTTGATCCGGAAGCGATGTTACTCCGAACGCGGGCTAAAGCGGTCATAAGAGGCGCCCCTGAGCAGGGAGTTGTTTCTTTGTGCGGGCGGGAAAAATTAGAAGATATTGGCGGAATTTCGTACGAGCAAAACGGCCGCATTGTTTCTTCTGCCGCGAGAGGTGAATTGGACATGAAAGAATTTCCGGTTCCGGCGTATCATTTGCTAGATGTCAAGAAATATCAATATGAGATTCTAGGCCGTCATTTTATGCTCTTTGAGACTCAACGCGGATGCCCGTATCAATGTCGTTTTTGCAACAAAATGATGTATCCGGAAAAATTGATGGGTAAGTCCATTGAACAAATTCAGAAGGAACTTTCAACCGCTATGGAACGTTATGGTGTCCGTTCCGGGTACTTTATTGACCTGGATTTTTTGATCCATCGAGATATTACCGAACAAATTTGTGAGTTCTTGATAAAGAAGAAGTATTCGTTTAAGTGGTGCTGTCAAACAAGGCCGGATCAAATCCAATTAGACCTTTTGAAAATGATGAAATCTGCTGGTTGTCAGCTGATTCATCTCGGTGTTGAAAGTGGATTAGAGAAATTTTTGACGTTATCTCAAAAACACAGTTCATTAAAATCCATAGAAAAGGCTGTTTCTTTGTGTGAACAGGTGGGGATTCAAACTTTAGCTTTTTATTTGTTCGGTTTTAAAGGTGAATCTTCTGCCGACCGGCAGGCTATTTTTGAGTACGCAAAAAGATTGAATACAAACTATGTTTCCTTTCATAAAATTTATCCATACCAATTCGATGAGATTCTAATGCCGGATTTATTACACAATGAGGATATTGATAAATTTATCCGCGCAAAGACGATGCAGTATTACTTGCGATGGAATTATTTGAAAAAGGCGCAACCCTTAGCTGTTATACGCAGCTTGAATCTATTGTTCGGGCGATACACGTCCTTGATGCCTTGACTCGGTCCTGTTCAGAAATCAATTCATGTCGTTGAGAACTCTTTCGAATGCAAATGGATTGTTTTAGTGAATTTTTTTTTATTATTTAGGCCATTGTTTGCATAATATTGTAGAATTTGGCAAAAAATGGAATCAATTGGGCCTAAACATGAAATTGGTTTGCATTATTTTCTCATTATGTTATAATTTTACCAATTTACGAGTCGTCGTCGTTGGATGTGACTAAATTAGTTGTACTGGTTATTGGTAACAGCATTAGAAATAAGGTATACTTATCTAATATTTGCCGTGGTCATTGCCGTGACATCCGTGTTCCCCGCTATTCCTGACGATGAGATTTTTTTTAAATATCGTCAGGTTAAGTATAAAAAAAATACTAGCAACAAATAAATTAATTAATGTAGAAGATAAGGAAGGTAGGTCGTCAAATGAAAAGAATGGTTGTGAGCTTATTGTTGTGTTTTATGAGTGCGAGTGTGATGTTGCCGTTTTCAGCATCAGCCTATAATTTTGGTGATTTTCGGTCTGAAACTCTTGTCACAAAAGCTTGGGGTGCGTTAAAGGATAATGATTTGGAAGCGGTGCTTGCCTACACAAATAAAGGTCTAGAGCTTTATGCCGATCAGGCAAAGAAGATGCAAGATAGTTTAGATGATTATCCAAAGGGTGAAAAGGAAGAAATTTTTGCTTATTGGGCGTTAAATGACGTCGCAACAGTTTTATTTATCCAGGGTGAGGCTTTTCGTCGTGCGAATATGGAAGATGAATCTGTGGAAGTTTTCTACAAATTGATTAATGAATATTCTTTTGGTCAGAGTTGGGATGTGAATGGTTGGTTTTGGAAGCCTGCTGACGCGGCTCGTGAGAAATTAGCTATGATTGATTCCGGACAATTCTTAGATTTCGGGGATTATTCAGCTGCTTTTATAACCGGACAAGCCTGGAAAGCATTACCAAGCGCGGAAAAAGAGGGAGACGCTGTCTTCGTATACTGCAATAAAGTTGTCTCTTTATACGAAGAAGAAGCAAAAGAAATGCAGGGATCATTAACCGAATATCCATGGCAATCACGAGATCATATCTTTCGATACTGGGCATTAAATGATGTTGGGGCTTGCTATTTTATTATGGGAAAAGCCTATATGTCTATCGGAGAAAAAGAAAAAGCCATAGAAGCCTATCAAAAGCTTATTGAGGAGTACTATTATGCTCAATGTTGGGATCCGAACGGTTGGTTTTGGAAACCAGCTGAAGCAGCTCAGGAAGCTTTAGATGAACTTGAGTCATTGGCCAAGAATTAATGATGTTTTTATGATATTTCCTGCCTCGCCCCGCTGTCATTCAGCGGGGCGATCTTTCTTAAATTCTTTTTTAAAAGATAACGAATATGTGAAAGGTCTTCGCTTCATGAGATTGTATCGGATGTTACTGTTGTTGTTCTTTATCGGTTTTTCCGGTTGTGATAATAAACCGGATGTTGCCGCCACACCACACCTAAATACTGTTAAGGATCTTACCGAGGATGATAACGAGACGTCCGACAATGAAAATGAACCTGTAAGTTCTTTTCCTGTTCTTTATGTTTACAGCGACAAGGGGTCATGTGCAAATCATTATGTCCCCTCGGGCTTCATGCCGAATGGAAAATGCATTGATCTGAATGAATCCTGGACCGAAGGATGTTACAAGGGAAAAACATGTATCAAAATTGTTTATGATTTGGTTTGTTCACGTGAAGGCCAGAAATGGGGAGGTATTTATTGGTTGAGTCCTCCAAATAACTGGGGTCAACGGAAAGGCGGCTATGATTTGACAGGAGCTAGACGTTTAACCTTTTGGGCTAAGGGGACTAAAGGGGGAGAACAAATTCAGGAATTTACAATCGGCGGGATTACGGGGAATTATCCTGATTCGGATATCACGGTTATTGGCCCGGTCATTCTAACTTCACAGTGGAGAAAGTATACGATTGATCTGCGCGGAAAAAATTTGTCTTATATCAGTGGCGGTTTCGCCTGGACTACAAGTGAAAATGTCAATTCTGATGATTGTATTTTTTATTTAGATGAAATCCGGTTTGAGTAGTAACTTTTGTAATATCATAATTTTACCTTTCTGTTAGCATTTCTTTTTGTGTCAGAGTTTAAAAAAATTTAAACTCGATATCTTCTTTTTTACCCTCAAAATTTTTTTAATTATTCTTGTATTGATAAACATACTTTGTTAATATCATACTATCTTTCAATGATAAATAGTGCGTCTTCTATCGGCGGATATATGTATAATTAGTTTTTTTAAAACTAGTTGATATTAATTAGTATACGTATACATAAAGCTTTATATTATAAGTCCAAAATTATTAAATGGAATCCATCGCCTATTAAACGGATGAAATAATTCGAGCATGTTTTTGTATTCGAAATTTCATTTTTATAAAAAAACGAAGAGGAGAACATGTCTCAATCATTCAAGAAAATTATCGTTATCCTTATTCTTGTCACGGGTGCAAGCTTAGTTTATTGCGGGTATCTGTTGTTTGATCAACAGAAAATGCAATCCGCTCATACGAACTTGCAACAACGATTGGATGATGCCGAACAGCGGGAGCAAGAAAAAGTCCAGGAAATTGTTCGCTTAAAAAATGAAAGAGACGCGCAGAAAGAAGCAAAAAATAAGCTGGATAAGAAGATGAAAGTCAACAAGAAGAAAACAGAGACCTTGATGAAACAGGTATCCGGGGCGCAGAAAGAAATTGATCGATGGAAGGAACAATTAGCAACAATTACAAAAGAACGCGATCATCTGACGGCAAACATGCAACGGACAATAAAAGAAAAAATCGTTGAGGCGACCGCGAAGCTTAATTCTGAAATGGCCGAACGTGACAGCAAAATTCAGCAATTGAAAGGAAAAATTACAAATTCTTCTTCAACAGTCATCGAGACTGTTTCTCAATCAACAAAAAGCCAAAAAGACGGGTTTGCGGTTGTCGATAGAGAAGAACATTGGGCTGGAGTCATTCGTGCTAAAGCAGCGTTAGAGGTTCAGATAGAGCAAATGAAGACAGTGTTATCTGAGCGGTCGGTTGAGATGGTGGAGTTGAGACAGCAGAATTCTGATTTAAAGATTGGTCTGGAGACATTTCAGGTCGCACGCGCAGATAGAATAAGGGACCTGAAGCAAAAAGAAGATATGATTAAATTGATTTCATTGGAGTTGGCGCGAACGAAAAATGCTAAAAAATCCGGGTCAGAATATATTAATAACTTGCAGAAAGAAAATAAAAAGCTTCGTAAACAGGTGCAATCTATTATGTCGTCTAAGGGAGAGTTGGAAAAGAAAATATACCGACTCGAGCAAGATAAAAACAAAATTCAGCGGTCAATTGTTGAAAGAGAAAATATGATTCAAGGGAAGATCAATGAGATTTGGGATATTAAAGACAGTTTAGACAAAACTTTCCGTGAAACCCAAATGTCCGATAAAATGTCCGACGGGGACGGCGGGGTTGAATTGCCATCCATCACTGTCAAATCTAGCTCAGGAGGAAAATTATTCAGTGAGCAAACAAAGCATTTTCGTGAATTATCATTAACAGATTCAGGTAGTTATAATGGTCGGATTTTAAGTGTGAATGATGACAATAATTTTGTTATCATTGATATCGGAAAGAAGAAAGGTATCCGGATTGGGGATAAAATGTCTGTTTATCGTGAAGGGGATTATCTTGGAAGTTTAGAAATTATTCAAGTTCGAGAAGATATTTCTGCGGCAGACATTAAAGATCAACGAAACACCATAGACCCTGGAGACTTAGTCCGGTAGGATTATTCTTACGTTTAAAGTTGGATGGTTAAAGGAAAAGTAGTTGGCTGTGAAGGTTTAGAATAGATTTCTGCTGACGAGTTGTTTTCTGCGTTATTCTATTGTTTTAATTTTCTTTTAAATCTCACGCTTTAAATTTTTTTTTAATTATTTTTTTAGGAGTTGTTTTATGCGTGACAAAAAGAAACGAGCGAGCATTACAGATGTCGCTAAACGGGCAAAAGTATCGATTACGACAGTGTCGCGTGTGATCAATAGTGTGACGACCGTTTCTTCCCGGAACCGGGCGAAGGTAGAGGAAGCAATTGCTTATTATAAATTTAAACCAAATGTGAATGCGCAACGCTTGGCGACAGGGGTTAATAACGCGATTGGATTGGTTATTCCAGGTTATCCCGGTATTTTTTATTCTTTTTACGCCATTGAATTGATTCGCGGTGTCGGGCATGCCTGTGAAACATTACGGCTTGATTTAGTTTTTCATATTTCTAACGCGAATAACCCTATTAACACCCATAATGTGGGCGGGGTTATTTTTGCTGATATTATTGAAAACCATACACATGTCGAACACCTTGTCCACATGGGGATTCCATGTGTGATTATCAATAATAAGGTGAAAGATCTTGATGTCGGATATATCGCCATTGATAATTATTCAGGAGGCAAACAAGCGGCGGAGTATCTTTTTGGTTTGGGTCATAAAAAGATTGCTACGATTACCGGAACGTTGACAACACAAGCTGCTTTAGAGCGTTTTAATGGCTTTAAAGAGTATTTGGATCAGCAAGGCGTTTTATTGCCCGATGAATACATCTATAAAGGGGATTATTCCCGACGCTGCGCGCGTTTAGCCGCGGAGGAGTTTTTCGGGCGGCAAGATCCCCCAACCGCAGTATTTGCCGCGAGTGATGAAATGGCACTGGAATTGATTGCGTATCTGCTGGAACAAGGATACAAGGTCCCTGATGACGTTTCCGTTATTGGTTTTGATGATAATCCCGCATGTCTCTATGGGCCGGTCGGGTTGACAACCATACGGCAACCTTTATTTGAAATGGCGGATGAGTCTGTCCGTGCCCTGCATGCTATTCTGCAAGGAAAGAGTAAAAAACAAAAACACAAAGTGCTTATCCCTGATTTGGTCATTCGTGAATCTTGCGCGCCGCACACAAAAGCGTAGCTTTTATGGCCGATTATCTTTTGTCTGTTTCAGATATGGTTCCTTTCCTTAAAATATGAAAACGTTCCTTTGATCGGATTGTCCATTTCCTTAAGAATGGCTAACCCAGTTTTTAGTTGACAATTCTTGTCATTCAGGGTATTTTTCTATTTTAGTCCCAATAACAGCCGTTTATTCTAGACCTTTTTTGACAATGGAGATTCGGACTGGAACCCGTAGAATTATTGTTTGATGATGGTTGGTCTCGGCCCGAGAGAGATGCCGTGGTTTTTTTTGTCCTGTTTTGATGCCGGAATAAGAATGGTCTGAAAATTTTAGTTTAATATTTGCCGTTACCTTTGAGGGGTCTTTTATGAGTCGATCATACGACTGTGTTGTCGTAGGTGGTGGTCATGCTGCGATCGAAGCGGCCTTAGCTGCCAGCCGAATGAAATGTCAAACGTTGATGATTAATTTGTCCTATGACACGATAGGAGAAATGAGCTGCAATCCCGCTATTGGCGGGGTGGGTAAGGGGCAATTGGTCAAAGAAGTGGATATTTTGGGCGGTGCGATGGGAGTGGCGGCTGACTTTGCTGGTATTCAATTTCGTCAACTGAACGCCTCGAAAGGACAAGCTGTCCGGTCCTCACGATCTCAGGCCGATCGGAAGCGCTATAAATCGTTTATGCAGAAGGTTGTTTCTGACCAGGAATATCTTGACTTTCTGGAAGATAAAGTGATCGCGTTGATTGTGAAAAATAGTCGCATTCGAGGTGTCAAAACCCGTTCGGATCAGATTGTTTTAAGCCCGACGGTCGTATTAGCTGCCGGAACATTTTTAAAAGGGCGCATGCACATGGGATCGCAAATTACGCCCGGGGGGCGCATCGGTGAACCCGCCTCTGTCCGCCTGACAGATTGTTTAGAGGAACTGGGATTTGAAATATTGTATTTTAAGACAGGAACACCCCCTCGTTTAGATGGCCGGACAATTGATTTCTCCGCACTGGAGATACAATTATCCGATGATCCCCCTGTTCCGTTTTCTTTTAGGAATGAAGGCATCTCCGTTGATCAAAAGTTATTGCCGTGCTATATTACGCACACCAATCATATGACCCATCAGATTATTCAGGATAATATGCATTTATCCCCGATGTATTCAGGGCAAATTGACGCGACAGGCGTGCGGTATTGTCCGTCGATTGAAGATAAATTAAAGAAATTCGCAGATAAAGATACGCATCATGTTTTTCTTGAACCAGAAGGAGTAAACACCCCCCTGTATTATCCCAATGGTATATCTACGGGTTTACCTGCTGACGTACAAGAAGACTTTGTCCATTCGATAAAGGGCTTAGAGCATGTGAAAATAACACGATATGGCTATTCGATTGAACATGGGGTTATTCATCCCACCCAGTTAAAACCTTCCTTAGAAACAAAGAAAATTAAAGGTTTATTTTTGGCTGGTCAAATCAATGGATCCACCGGTTATGAAGAAGCCGCTGGGCAAGGATTGCTCTCCGGGCTTAATGCGGCTTTGAGTGTGAAGAATCAAGAACCTTTTGTGTTGAAGAGGGATGAAGCTTATCTGGGGGTTCTCATAGATGATTTGGTTACCAAAGGAACGGAGGAGCCCTATCGTATGTTTACGTCACGTGTGGAGTATCGGTTGGTTGTGCGTGAAGATAACACCGATCAGCGTTTAGGGGCTTATGCCTTTAAATTAGGTTTGATTTCTGATCGTGAATACGGCCGCATACAGGCTAAATATGAAAGCATCAATAAAGTCATTGATCGTTTAAAGGCAACCAGGGTCAAACCCTTTCCTGAATTAAATCACGCGTTAGAACAGAGGGGTTCGTCACCATTGCGTCAAACAACTTCTTTAAGTGCGATATTAAAACGGCCGGAAGTCGATTTTAATATGTTGAGACCATTTATGGTCCGGGAAGATTTGACGCAGGCGATGATTGAGATTGTTGAATATGAAGTGAAATACGAAGGTTTTATCTCTCGACAGTTGCGTGACGTTTCTAAATTTAAACACCTGGAAAATATTCAGCTTCCGGAACATATCGATTATGAACGCATTCACGGTCTCTCGATTGAGATTCGCCAAAAATTAAAGCGTTTTTCACCGATCAATCTCGGACAGGCTAATCGAATTTCTGGAGTTACTCCGGCCGCGATCTCTATTCTTATGGTATACTTAAAGAAATTTAAAAGGAGTAAAGACAATTGTTCGAACCTTTGATCGATGCATTGGGATCAGTCGAATCTTGAGAGGAATTTCACATGAGCAAAGAATCAATGGCTTTTCCTGTTTTTGTTGTTTCAGGTGGTTTTGTTAAGGGCTACAAGAAAAATATTATACCGTTAAGACGGTGTAATCTATACGGATTGGTCAAAGGTTTTTATCAAGACGCATCGGTCTATGATCATGAAGGTAATGTTTGGACAGTGGCAGACATGGATTCTCCTTATCAGATCAATTTGTGGACAAAGCTCATTGCTAATTTATTTTTTAATCCACGCATTATTGTCCGGCTCACTTGGGCCAAAACAGGCACATATTCCTATAAGGACTTTCAAGAAGTTTTGTGTGATATTGTTGATAAGGATGAAGATTATTTGACGGAGCAGCTTGGTCACGATGAACTGATAACATTAATACAAGATGCTGAGTCGTTTGATTTTTTATTTGATACGTTAAAAAAGAAGAAGGTTGTCTAAGGGGTGGCTCAAGTGTCGTTGAACCTTTTTGTTTTAATGTGATAGGTCTAATTTATTTTATGAAAATACGTGCCTATCACATTTTTTTTTATTATAATTTGAGTCATGGTTAAAAGAGAAAATTTTTTTTACAATCATTCCCTTCGATTTATATTTTTTATTCTCATTCTGGTCGTGTGTTGGCAGATGAGCCGTTTTTTTTACCTGGATACAAAATTTTATTCGGATTTATTAACACGTTTTCCCATTTGGCTTTCCGGATTAATTTTTATTGTTTTATATGTCGTTCTGACATTTTTTATCTGGTTTGGACCTAAGGATGTGTTGCGGATCGCTTCAGCCCTCTTGTTCGGCGCGTATGTGAGTACCATTTTATTATGGGCCGGAGAGATGATTAACACGATTGTTTTGTTCCATCTGAGTCGTCGCCTGGGCCGGGAATATATTGTTCAAAAATTTCATCTGAAGAAGAAACAGATGGACAAAATAGACCAGGCGAAATCGCATCGTAGTTTTATCGGGGCTTTAGCCCTGAAAAGCAATGTGCTTTTTCCCATGCGTTTTCTGGATTTAGGTTTTGGCCTGACCGATATCAGTTTTCGTAAGTATTTCTACGCTTCGCTAGTTGCCTTGCCATTGCGGATATTATTGTTTCAATATATCCTCGAGTTATTGGGGGGTAGTTATATAAATTTATTCACTGATATCAACGCTGTCATGCAGTTTTATTTCCGTCACCCGTATATTTTTCTTTATACAGGCCTTTATTTTTTCTTCCTCGGTGTCCTGACACTGCTCGCTTTGATCAATAAGTCAAGAAAAACATTTCATTCTAAGAAATAAATTTATTTTTTGCTGAGAAGCTTTTTCATGTCGGAACTTTTCACGGCCTCGAAACTGAATTCAATTTTAACCAGGTTTCCGATCACAAATCCGCCGTTATCTAACGGACGATTAAAACGGACGCCAAAGTCTTGGCGGTTAATAATAATTGAGCCCGTTAATCCAATGATTTCAGCCCCAAACGGACTTTCCATCGGCCCGGCAAATATACAGGGAACCTCAATCCATTTGCTCACATTCCGGATGGTTAATCCGCCAATTAAATAATAAATGCCGTTGCGTTCTTCGATTCGGTCACTTGTGAATAAGATGGTGGGATATTTTTCGACATTGAGAAAGTCCTCTTGTCTTAAATGATCATTCCTTTTAGGTGAACGGGTGTCTACGCTGTAGGATTGAATCGTGATGTCAATTTTCGTGTCCTCAATGTTGTTGGGGTCATAATGGATCGTTCCTTCGTAATCTGTGAAGGCTCCTTTAACCTCGCTGGCCATCATATGTTTGACCGAAAAACCAATATAAGCATGTGCCGGATCAAGTTCGTATTGTGTGCCTGCGGCCCAGACGGGGCTTGCCCCAAAAGCCAGACAGAATGCAATTAGTAATAGTTTGACAAATGGCGTGTTTTTGTGCTGCATCGTTATTCCTCCTCCTGCGAAAATCAATAAAGTTTATTCTGATACCTGAAATGTGTCGAAGGACAAATTTTTGATACCGAGACAATTAATGTAGTATTTTAGCAGAATTTTGTCAATAAATGAAGAAAATGAGGGGGGGGATGGTCTTTCAGGCTATTCGAGCGTATTCAGTTCTTTGACGGATGTGATGGAGATCGAAGAAACGGCATTTGAATAGGCAGGAATTTGTTCAATACTTATGATTAATTAAATATAGCAGTTGATGATTAGATTAAATCCTTTTATAATGTTCATAATTATATTTTTATGAACCCAGGTTAAACCCATTATTAACACCTCACTGAGGGCGGTTTTTATGGATAGAATTAAGAAATTTTTATCGACAACATTATTAGGTGGTTTTCTCGTCATTTTACCGGTTGCGATTTTAGCCTTTGTTTTTAGTTGGCTTTTCAACTTTGTGACCAAACTTATCAGGCCTTTGACGAACTTGATTGTTGCCAAGTCGGATATTAAGGGATTTCTCGCGGCAACACTTGTTCTTTTTATCATTTCATTTGTGTGTTTCTTTGTTGGTTTTTTTGTCCGCACACGCTTAGGGCATTTCATCTTTATCATACTTGAAAAGAATATATTAAAGAAAACACCGGGGTATTCATTAGTAAAGGAAACGGTCGCACAATTATTTGATAATAAGAATTCGCCATTTTCATCTGTAGCCTTAGCGCAGGTTTATGGTAATCAGACATTAGTGACATGTTTTATTACGGACCGCCATGAAGATGGAAGTTATTCCGTCTTTGTTCCTACCGGGCCTAATCCGACATCCGGTAATATTTTTCATCTGAAAGGAAAATATGTTCATGCTGTCGACGTCAGTGTCGAGGAGACAATGCGCTCCATTATAAGCTGTGGCGCTGGTTCAAAGAAATTGATATCTATGTATAACAGTAAAAAAAAGTAGGGCGGCAGCAATTTTATGTGTCGTGGATTTTCTGCTGCTCTGCTCCGTGAAACGAAAGTAGAAAGAATGGAGGCTAAGATGGTTAAGGCAACGGCTCGCCATATCCTGGTTGAAACTCAAGAAGCTTGTGAGGCACTAAAAGAACAAATAGAAGGGGGTTCTGATTTCGTTGATTTAGCCCGGCAGCATTCACAATGTCCATCCGGGAAAAAGGGTGGCGCGTTAGGAGAATTTTTTCCCGGACAAATGGTTAAAGAATTTGACCAGGTCGTTTTCAATGAAGAAGTTGGTAAGGTCCATGGACCTGTAAAAACAGACTTTGGTTATCATCTCATTGAGATAACAAGCCGAATAGAATGATTTCTTATCGGTGTCAGTTATGAGGTAAGGTGCATCTTTGACCCCGATTTCTATTTCAAGAGAAAAGGGGTCGCCCGATTGTTTCGGGTATTGTAACATTGACCAGCTACGCCGTTGTGATGCTTTATGTGAATGTGTTTTTGTGGGGGAGGTTGTTTATATTATTAAAACGTTTTCCCGGAAAGAATAACATTGGAACCATCTATGGGTCGTTCGGAGCGTTGTTTAATGATAAATTTAGAACGATTCCAGCCATTATAGCGGCACATTGAGTGACACGCGGAGCCAAGGGGGGATGCTTTTCATCAACCGCTGTTTGGTAATCACCGACGATATAAATATTTTTAAGTTTTTTTATCTGCAATATTTTAACACTAGATCTTCCTGCCAGGCCGCTTCCACTAATGACATAGCTTGTTTTTGTTTGATAATGTTCGACAAAGAGTTGTTTGGTCTTAGCTGCGTCAAACGCCTCGATAACAAAATCGCAATCGGTAAAAAAATGATTAGCATTGGAAATCGTCCATTTTATTTGATGAGTTGTTATGTCGCTGGAGGGATTAATTTTTAATAAGTGTTCTTTTATCGCATGGACTTTAGGCCTGGCGAGATCGTCCAGGTTGTAATGTTGCCGATTCAAGTTGGATGGTTCGATGATGTCGTGATCAATGATCTCAAAGTGAGTAAATCCGCTGCGGACGAGCAGCACGGCAATGTTAGAGCCTAAACCTCCCGCCCCGCCAATTCCGATGTGTTTTTTTTTGATCGATTGACGTTGCTGTTCGCTCAGGTAATTCGCTGTTCCTTGCTCAAATGGGTTCATTTTTGTTGTCAAACTGTTCGCGAATGGATTGTGTTTGATATGCGCCGCAAGCTGTGCAGATATACGTGTATGTTGTCTTTATGCAGAACGATTTTTCTCTCCGATAGGTTGCTTCTTTGCGATCAATGATAATAAAAGGATCTTCGCTGATCACATAATCTTCATCATCAAAGACTTTGATGTTGTCGTCATCTTCGATATCTTCAAATCCTCCGCAGCAGTCACAAGAAAGTAGATCATAGCGCTTATCAAGCTCAACGCCCTTTTTTTTTGCTTCTTCAATGATCGCTTTTAGATTGCGGAGGAGTTTTTGAAAAATTTCATCTTTTTGTTCGTTTCTTTTTTCTCGATCTTTTTTCTTTTCTTCCATAGAGGCTTTCCTTCTTTCTTAGGCGATTATATTCTTTCCGTGCAAATATTGTCGATGCGCCGCCAGTCCGTGAGGACCGGATCATATTTGTGTTTTTTTAGCATTGTGATTATTTCAGCAACTGAGCGATGGTCACAGATGTCAAATTGCGGCGCTTGTTGACACTCATTTTTTAACGTATATCCTCCCACAGACGTGTTCGACTCTGCAGATAAACGGGTTATTCCTAATGCAATTGCGTGATCGCGAATAGCCGGGGTTTCCCTCGTTGACAAATTGATTCCAACCCGGGGGAAAAGGCCGCGCGTCATGCAAATGATTTTAATAAACGCTTTATCGCTTATGGGCGGCGGTAAATCTTCTTGCCCCGTAATGCTGCGTAAGCGTGGGAACGAGAGGCTATATTCGACCCCGGGAAATGTCTGTTCCATTTCATGGAGATGTTGATACAGAGAAAACACATCTTCGGCAACATCATCATGCAGACCGAGAAGTATTCCTAAGGATATTGTTCTGAATCCAGCTTGAGCTGCCCGTTTAGCCGCGTCCCGCCGATAATGATAATTTTTCTTTTTTCCTGAAAGGTGGACCTCGTGATATCTGCTTTGATTATATGTTTCTTGATAAATCGTAAGGCCATCAACACCGGCTTCAAAGAGTTGGCGATATTCACCTTGTTCCAGAGGGTGTATTTCGATGCTGATACTTGAAAAATATGTTTTGGCAATCTGCACGGCTTCTTTGATATAGGATAAAGGTGTCGCGTGATAAGATTCCCCTGTCAAGAGCAGGATATTCTCAATACCCCGGGCTGCCAAATAATCCATTTCTTTTTGAATTTGTCCAGGTGTTAGTTTGAACCGATGAATGGGTTGGCGAGCGTTGAATCCGCAATACGTACAGTAACTGCTGCAGAAATTTGCTAAATAAAGAGGGGCATAGAGCGAAATCGTTCGCCCAAAATGTTGTTGTGTTAGCTGTTGGGCTTGTTGGGCCAAGTTTTCTAAGTATTGAGGCTCATTATTTTCAATAATGCTCCTAATGTTTTGAATTGTGATGAATTGTCTCTTCATTTTCGTATAAAAAACCTGTTAACGGTGACGATGCGTTCGCTTGTTCTATTTTATGCGGGAGTTGGCTTAAGAACCCTAAACGACCGGCTTGGACGGCCAGGGAAAAGGCCTGAGCGATGTGAGCTGGTTGTTCAGCCGTTGCCACCGCCGTATTTACGAGAATAGCGTCAGCACCCATTTCCATGGCTTCAGCGGCCTGGGAAGGGGAACCGATTCCGGCATCGACAATAACAGGAATGTCCATTTCCTGGATTATGACTTTAATAAATTCTTTAGCTTTGAGTCCTTGATTGCTGCCAATAAATGATCCTAGCGGCATGACGGCTGTTGCTCCGACTTCAACCAATTTGCGGGCGGCATATAAGTCAGGATACATGTAGGGTAAGACAATGAATCCTTCTTCTGCTAAAATTTTAGTGGCCTTGATAGTTTCATTATTATCCGGCAATAGATATTTTGAATCATTGATGACTTCGATCTTAATCCAATCTCCATACCCCGATGCCCGTGCTAATCGGGCTAAACGGATAGCCTCTTTGGCATCGCGTGCTCCGGATGTATTGGTTAAAAGCGTGACCGATCTGGGAATATGCTCTAAGATGTTTTCTTCATGACGGTCGATATCTATTCGCCGCAAAGCGACTGTAACTATTTCTGTTTTAGATGCATTTATGGCTGCTTGAACATCAGCTTTGCTTTTAAATTTTCCCGTTCCCAGTAACAATCGGCTTTTAAAGGATTTCGGACCGAGCTGAAACGGGGTGTCTGGAATGTTCGAATGAAGACTGTTTTTCATAATGGGTCTACTCGTTGAAGGATCTGTTGATTTTGATTTATCCGCCACCAACAAAAGTGACGAGTTCAATCTGGTCACCCTCACGGATGAATGTTTTTTCCCAATCAGCTGATTTGACGATGGTTTCGTTCACTTCAGTGATGAGATGTTTGTTTTTCGGGCAGACTTCGCATAGTAAATCTTTTAATGTCCTTTCGCCCTTGAATAATTTTATTTTACCATTGATAATGACTTCCATAAGAGATAATAATAAATCACTTTTTATGAAAAAGCAAATAAAAGAATATATCGCTATGAGGGGTTGAAATATTGCTTTTTTAGCGCCTAAATACCTCGTTTAGCCAAATCGGGGCAGAAAACAGCCTGTTTTTTTTATTTGTTTTTTCTGTTTTTGACATAGGCTCTTTGTGATGGCATAATGTTTCATTATGGGTGATACGACATGTTCTCATTGTGGAATGGTTATCTATGACCCAGAGTCTTTATCTTGTCATTTTTGTGGTGAAATCCTGCCTCGGGCAAGCAAGGGATTCCTGGGGCGCATACGTTTTTCCGGGCATCAAGTCTGGTGGTATTGCATAGGATTTATTTTATTAACGGCCATAACCCTTCTTTTTTTGCGCTAGCTTTTTTTTCGTCTGCTGTTTTTCGTTTATTTTTATTCTATTTATTTCGAATCGTCTTTAATAATAAAATTTGAAATTTTTAATTATTTGTAGTATAAAATAAAACTTAAATTCAATAATACAACTACTTTTAAGCATTAAAGAATAATAAAGGATCACGATAATGGCTTATTCGACAAAAGACATTCATCAGATTGAAGCTAAATGGCAGAAGATTTGGGATGAAAAAAAGATATTTAAAGCCACGTTTAATAGTGAGCGTGAGAAATATTATGTTTTAGAAATGTTTCCCTATCCGTCTGGAAAAATTCATATGGGGCATGTGCGCAACTATACCATTACAGATGTCATCTCCCGGTTTAAAATGAGCCAAGGTTTTAATGTGATTCATCCGATGGGGTACGACGCTTTTGGCCAACCGGCTGAAAACGCTGCGATCAAAAGAGGCGTTGACCCTGCCCAATGGACATACGGTTGCATGGACCAAATGCGAACGGAATTGAAGCGTATGGGTTTTTCTTATGATTGGGACCGGGAACTGGCCACCTGTGATCAGGACTATTATAAGTGGAACCAATGGATTTTTTTGAAAATGATGGAGAAAGGATTGGCCTATAAAAAGGGTTCGCCTGTTAATTGGTGCCCGAGTTGTGAGACGACGTTAGCTAATGAAGAGGTGATCAATGGCGCGTGTTGGCGGTGTAAAAATGATGTTCAGCAAAAAGATTTAGAGCAGTGGTATTTAAGAATTACAGACTACAGTCAACGCTTGCTGGACGACCTTGATACGTTAGACCATTGGCCTCAACGTGTGATTGCCATGCAGAAAAATTGGATCGGCAAGAGTTACGGTGTTGAAATTTTTTTTAAGGTTGAAAAGACAGAGGATATCCTGTCTGTGTTCACAACCCGAGTGGATACGATCTTTGGGGCGACATATGTGGTTTTAGCGCCGGAGCATCCCTTAGTGGAGACATTAATTTCAGGTTCTGCCCATGAAGATGTATTGCGTGCTTTTATTCAAAAGGTCGCTAATGAGAGTAAAAGTTCGCGTATGTCCGGAGAAAACAAGAAAGAAGGTGTCTATACCGGGCAATTTGCTATTAACCCCGTCAATGGAGAAAAAATTCCCATCTGGATTGCGGATTATGTTTTGATGGAGTACGGAACGGGCGCGATTATGGCGGTTCCAACCCATGATCAGCGTGATTTTTTATTTGCCAATGAACATGGTTTGCCCCTGCGGATTGTTATTCAAGATCCGTCTCGGCCGGACCTTGTTGTCGACGGTATGGACGCCGCGTATGAAGGTGATGGAAATCTGGTCAATTCTCAACGGTTTGATGGCTTGCCGAATCGGGAGGCCATCAAAAAGATCGGGCAGTGGATGGAGCAGGAGAAAATTGGGACAATGACGGTACATTGGCGGTTGCGGGATTGGCTGATATCCCGTCAGCGCTATTGGGGCACGCCTATTCCCGTGATTTATTGCGAGGATTGCGGCATTGTTTCTGTTCCAGAGACGGACTTGCCTGTTGAGCTTCCCCGGAATATTCAGATTACGGGTGAGGGGGGGAGTCCTCTTAATCATGTTCCGGAATTTTTAAATGTCGCCTGTCCTTGTTGCCAGAAGGATGCCCGACGGGAAACGGACACGATGGCCACTTTTTTTGATTCTTCCTGGTATTATCTGCGTTATTGTTCAGCTAAAGACGATCAACAGGTTTTCGATAAAGCGGAAGCGGGATATTGGATGGCCGTTGATCAATATGTCGGGGGAATTGAACATGCGATTTTGCATTTGTTGTATTCGCGTTTTTTTACGAAATTTTTTAAGGACCTGGGATTGGTCTCTATTGATGAGCCGTTTATTCGATTATTAACACAGGGAATGGTTTTGAAAGATGGCGAAGTTATGTCGAAATCAAAGGGTAACACCGTCGATCCAGATGCGATCATTTCAAAATATGGCGCAGACGCTTTGCGTTTATTTATTCTGTTTGCCGCCCCACCAGAAGATCAGTTGGAATGGAATGACAATGCCATTGAGGGGTCGTGGAAATTTTTGAACCGGATTTGGCATATGGTCGATCAGCGGTATCTGTCGAGTGAGAAAAAGATTGTCAAAGACATATTAGATGAGCAGGATAAAATCCTGGAGAGAACGTGTCATTTGACAATAAAAAAAGTGACAGCAGATATTGATAATTATAAATTTAATACGGCCATTAGCAGTTTGATGATTTTGATGAACGCGATGGATAAATATAAAGTTCAAGACGGTCAAGCCGTCAAACAGGCGGTGTTGAACCATGCGATAAGAACGGTCATTCAGTTGCTTTCTCCGTTTGCGCCTCATTTATCTGAAGAATTGTGGAGCCGGTTGGGCGCGTCCGATGTCAGCATTATTCAAGCGGGCTGGCCCAGGTATGATGAATCAGCTTTAAAGCAGGATGAAATCACGATTGTCGCGCAAGTCAACGGTAAGGTGCGCCAGAATTTTTATGTTTCCGCGGATATAACAAAGGAACAGTTGAAGGAATTAACGTTAAGTGACGAGAAAATACAACTGCATATGCAGGGAAAAGTCATGCGTAAATTTATATATGTGCCGGGGAAATTGGTTAATGTTGTTGTCTGAAAATTGGGAATGAATGCGTGTTGCTTGAGAAGTCAGCTTCGCCTGCATCCTGCAGATTTTTTGTTGACAATTTTAGCAATCGTAAATACAATATATAGTTGCTAAATAGTTTGTCTCGGGGGGATAGACAAATACTGTAGAGAAGTCATCCTGTCATTGCCGTCCTTAAAGCTCGGAAAATATTTTCATTTTATTTAATGCAGGCATTTTATGGATCCTGCGTGTTAGTGTGTTCCCCATATCGTTCAATAATACCAATTCCATTAAATAATGACCAAAACCAATTTTGCTTTTCTCGACGATTTAGCGAGAATATCAGAATTAAGATAGAACAATTTATT
>JAIORP010000135.1 GCA_021108075.1 Candidatus Omnitrophota bacterium
AATATTAACACATCTTTATTCTATTAATGATTTATAGGATGAGGATTATACCAGAGGGGTTGTTGATGAAAAGACAATACGGGATATGGAGGAGTATGCAATCAAAGGGGTAGAGCATGACATTAAATGTGATCCAAATGGAAAAAAATTTATAGTCTTTAATTTTGTTATCGCATATATAGATGCACATGTTCCAGCCAAAATAATTGAAGAAAAAAAAGTTGATAAGATAATGGATTATTTAAATAAAAAAAATAATTTATTTATCGCATAACAAACGCATTAACACGAACCATTTGCTACGTTGCGCTTCGCAAATTTCCGGTTATGCGAGGCGTTGGCGTTTTGAAAAAAATATACAGTGTTTGTACCGAAGCATGGCGGTATGTAAAGGATTAGTACTATAAGATTCGAAACAATGCCTTATATGGATCTCTTTTCGAAAAAGCAATTACAGAATATAGAAGCAGTTATTGCTAATAACGGCGAACTGCTTGTTCAGATTTACTACCCTCATTCCGGAGGAGATAGTAGGTACGAGTATCGTCTCAACTCCTTTCAACAGTTTACAGATTTATTATCTCGACAGTTATGGCCCGAAATAGAAATCCTGGTTTTCCTTGAACAGCAATACCCTCTTCGCGGTGAGGCTAGTAATGATTTATATAAGAAGGCTATTCAACTGATCTCAGATGGAGAAGGCTATGCCGTGGTTGATCTGGATATAATCACTATCCAGAATCTCTGGACTATGTCGGGGGAGGTACAAGCCATAAAGAGTTACGAACAGATTTATCTGAGTGCTACGGTCAGGTTGTGGGTATTAGCAAGGACCTTGGATGCGTTGCTTCTAACTGGATAGAAGAACATAAAAAAGAAGTGATATTAGCGAAGTGCCTCCATGAGCAATGGACATCTCCCCCCACACATCCAAATCGTTTAAATTGTGTCGGAGAATCTCCTCTTGACTCAGCAATCTTTGAAGGGCCGGATGCAGTGGCTGAACAAATATCCCAAGGGGCAGATATTAATAAAAAAGGTAGTCTGGGGAGGACTACCCTACATTTTGCTGTGAGCTGCTGTTTTCGTAGTTGGGTAATTACGATTGTTCAAAAGTTGCTGGAGCTTGGAGCGGATCCAAATGCCAAAAACAGCATAAGTTGTACACCTTTATTTTTTGTTTGTAGAAGCCAGAATCCTGTCCCTTTGGTAAAATTGCTTTTCGGTACGGTGCGGATGTCAATGCTGCTGACAAAGGCAGCAATACTCCTTTAGACTGGGCAATATGGGAACAAAGGCAAGAAGCTGAGCAAATTCTACGTGTTTATGGAGGAAAAACTAAACAGGAAATTATATCTGAGATCAGTAAGAATGAATAGTGAATAGATCAACGTGAAGTAAATCGCTAACAAGGCTAATTCAGTCGACGCAAAAAGCTGTGCGGTGATTTGCAATATTCTGTCTGGAAGAATGAATGGATAAACGAACTCAAATCTGGAACGTGTTGCATGACGGTGAAATCACTGCCATCGAGAGGAATGGCGAGACCCTCATCATGTTCGTGAGTATTCCGTATCTCAGGCGTAGAATGAAACCCATCGGCGACAGCTTCGTTCTCACCATCTCGGGTCTCACCCGTCTCGAATATCTTGATTATGATGGCAAATCCTCTTCCCTAGCAGAAGAAATTGAAGTCGCCATGCCGGAAATCCTCTCAACGGATTCCGACTCCATGCCCATCACAGTCAATCTGACCACGGGGCACCTTCTGCTTGATTTCAGGAGAATCAGTTTCGCCCTGGATACGGGCGAAGCTGTTGAATTCGAGGTGATCGAGAAGAATACTGGACTGAATGGAAAGCAAAGACAGAACAAGACGCTGGAGGTGACGTTCGATCACTATGAAATTATTTATCAGATACTTTCTCATTTTATTAATATTGTCAGGAATGTCCTGTTCTAAGTTTAAGCATCCTACTGATGATGAATTAATTAATAATTTTAATGCCACTAAAGAATTATTTACAAAAATGATAAAAATGATTGAGATAGATACTAATCTAAAAAGAGTGGATGACAATTGGACATCTCCAGATGATCATTCATCAATAGGTATTTCAAAAAAAAGAATCTCAGAATATAGAAAACTATTTATTAAATGCAACGTTCCGCGTGGATTTTCTGCTTTCCATAAAGAGGAAGAAATTCAATTTATTGCTTCTTGTTTTGGGTTAGCTACGGGCGGTTCTTGCAAAGGATATGTTTATAAAAAGGTAAAACCACCTGAAACGGAAATAGTCTCAAGCATTGACGACTATATACCAAAAAATTCTCGATCTTATCGGATTTATTTGCACATTGAGGATAACTGGTATTTGTTTTACGATTATGATGACTGATGATCGAACAAGTCAGGTCAGGTGACAGCCAGGGCCGAGCTGATTTGACAATTTGTTGTAAAATCGTAAATTTTTTATTTTATTGAAGTCAGTTGAAGCCCTGGCTGCCCCTGACTTCTGCGTTATCTGAAAAAGGAGGGGGATTTAGAATGAGCACTCAAAAGATTCCCATACGTTGTATGTTTTGTGACACAGATAGTTTTAAGGAAGGGAATTGTCAGAAATGCAGAAAGAATTTATTGCCTTCCCGACCAACAAAGGAAAAATTAAAAGATTTCGCTATTGCTTTTGGAATATTTTTTTTAATAGCGGCAATAGCAGGAATAATGTCTCATTACGGACTTGGCAGATATAGAATTTCTCATCCTTCTTCCTGGGAACAGTCAATTATTATATCCATTTGTGGTTTTGTTTTTATTCTCCTGCCCATAGCCTTTTGGATTGCTTTTGGTAAAGATAGCAAATCTGACAAGTTTCACCGTCGGGCAAAACGTCATCTTCCAAATTTTCCTGAAAGGGCATTGTTAGACTTTACCAAAGCAGCCGAAGAAGCAAAAAATTTAGATAAACATTTTGATATACTAAAAGAGAAAATCAGATTATTAGAAAAGTTAGGACAAAAAAAGAAATGGCAAGATTGTTTACACTCCTTCCTTAATACGATAAATCAAAAAATTCAAATAAAAGGCAGTAAGGCTGACATCAGCCTTTTTTTGAAGCGAGCTCAAATACATGAACGATTGGAAAACATCCAAGAGGCACTTTCAGATTACGAAAGAATAGTGACTATAAAGAATGTGTGGAATGCAACAAAACTTGAAATTGAAGTAATAAATGACGCGAAAAATCATATAAAAAAACTTCAAAAAAAATCTATCTGATTGAATAATTAATGTATTATAAAATGACATTGAACAATAAGTGCGGGTCTTAAAAGATACGAATAAAAAAACAGATAACAAATCAACGCACCCGAGCATTTCCCTCTTCGCTTTGCGAGAAATGGCGGCGTAGCTTGAGGGTTCGACAGGAAAGGAAGTGTCATGATAAAACTCGACAATTTGACGAGAATCGCTGAGGGCAAAACGAAAATTGTATACGCAAACCCGGAAGACAAAAGCACCGTCTACCTCTTTTTCAAAGACGACATAACGGCCGGAGACGGTATAAAGCACGATGTGATTCCGGGCAAAGCGGCTCTTGACTGGCAAGTAAACCGGGACTGTTTCGAGTATCTCAACCGTGTTGGCGTGAAGACCCACTACATATCGAGCCCACAGGAACGTGTGATCTTAGTCAAAAAGCTGGATCGTAAAATTGATCTGGAAGTGGTCAGCCGGAGAATCGCGGCAGGCTCAATTATGAAGTGGCGGGGAGACGAAGAAGGAACGAGATTTGACCCTGTCATTACGCAGTTCCACTACAAGGACGATCCCTTGCATGATCCCATGCTCGATGACCGATACGTGGACTACCTGATCGAAGCCAAAGGCGCAAACGAATACACCGCAATGCGTAAGATGAACGGCGAGATCCTCGTGCACCTTGAACGAGCCCTGGCTCAGTTCGGTGTCCAGCTTGTGGATTTGAAACTGGAGTATGGCATCATTGCCGATGAAGTCCACCTGATAGATGAGATTTCCGGAGGATCATTCCGGCTTTGGCCATACCAACGGGAGAATCCAGACCTGAGTCAACCCAATGTCCTCAGCGAACTTAATCCGGACGGCAGACTGGACAAAGACACTTATCGAATGGGTGGAAATTTCGCTGAAGTGCTCTTGAAGTTTGAAGACATCGTCAAGATCACGTCCGGATTCAAAAATCTGTCAAACACGACGGCTGCAGACGACACTTGACAGCGCGCCTGATCTGCACCGTGTGACAAACCCGGTGCAAACAATAGCGTTACCCATAACCTGCTTTGATAAACCAGAATTAATTCAATTATTAAAGGTAGCCTTTATTAATTGATAGAAATGGTTAGAGTATTCCGGTCTTCCCGCCGAAACCCAGTTATACCAAATCCATTAATAAATTGTTCTATCTTAATTCTAATATTCTCGCTAAATCGTCAAGAAAAGCAGAATTGGTTTTGGTCATTATTTAATGGAATTGGTCGTGTCAAATGGGTCTTTATTTTACGTAATTGGTATTATTATTTTGTTGCAATAATTAAACTTTTAGAGATTGCCTGAATTTTACAAATTAAGACAGACTGAACCCGCCGTGTGCGTGACCGCTTGCCCGGTGGTGTGGCAGGGAAAAGCCTGTGAGGGTTTTACTATGCCGATTCCACTATTCAAAATAATCCACCCTACAATCATTTCCCCCCATTAAATCATTGCCAAAATAAAAGTGCTATGGTATTATTACATCTCAAATGAAGCATGCTCTTTAACAAATCAACGACAGTCTGACGACATAAAAATTTTCAACAAGAAGACGTGGTCAAAATTCAACCCGAAAAATGCAATTGGAATCATTACGAGAAGGCAATCGTTGTTGCAAGTGCAAGGCATTACGAGAGTTATTTCGTGAAGCGTATCGAGATACGGCGAACGAAATAATCCCGGGCATAACGTAGCAATCGCGACGAGTTTTGCCTCGTAGTAGCTCCCAATTGCGTTTTCCGGGTTCAAATTAAACATATATGTCTTAAGGCTCTTTTAGTCCTTTTGGTCCAAAGAAACAATTTAAATTAATGGCGTTTGTCGACGACAATTGCCTTAGAACAACTAATCGGAGAGGTGGCTGAGTGGTTGAAAGCGACGGTCTTGAAAACCGTTGAGGGCATTCCCCTCCCAGAGTTCGAATCTCTGCCTCTCCGCCATTATCGCCATATTAATCATTAACCCCGGATTAATATGAAAAAAACGACAATTCTAATCCTCATCTTAGCATTCATCCATCTTTCTCTTATAATGCCCGTCTGTCTTGCCTCAAACGATATCCGCGAGGGCGAATACGAAGAATTTCATCCTGATGGAGCCATCAGCGCCAGACGCACATATAAAAAAGGGGTCTTAAACGGATCGTCTCACACATATTATGAGAATGGGATCTTGATGAGTGAAGGGACCTATCGAAATGACAAACTGCATGGAACCTACCGGTCTTTCTACGAGAACAGCCAATTATTTTTTGAAAAAGAGTACACAAAAGGCCAGTTGCATGGTGAATCAAAAGAATATTACAAAAACGGGGCATTAAAGTCCATTGAAACCTTCAAAAACGACATCCTGAACGGCAAATCGAAATATTATTTTGAAAACGGACAATTGCAATTCCGCATGCATTTCCATAAAGGCGAACTGCATGGCCCCAGCGAAGAATTTTATCCTGACGGAAAAAAAAAGAATATCGCTCAATACCGCAATGGCCTCTGGCATAGCGTGGTCAAGGAATTCAGCGAAGAAGGCGACCTCGAGGCGGCCTGGCATTATATTAACGGCAAGCGTTCGGGAAAGTCCAAAGTTTTTTATCCCAATGGAAAAATCAAATGGAAAGCCTTTTTTAAGAATGATGAAATGGAGGGAACGAGCCTTGCCTACAATGAAAATCATCAGATCATCATGCGCGCTAATTTTAAAGATGGAAAACTCAACGGAGTGGTTGAAGACTATTATGATAACGGCAAAATAAAAAGCATCACAAACTACAAAAACGAGATCAAACATGGCCTCAACCAAGAATTCCTTCCAAGCGGCCAGAAAAAACTCGAACGCAGATATAAAGAAGGTAAAGAGATCGGCGTTTCAAAAGAGTACAATGAAGATGGCAGTATCTGGGTGACACGCACGTATTACAACGAAAACAAAGACGGTGTCCTGCGTGAATTCTATAAAACCGGTGAAATCAAGAAAGAATGGAAACTGGTTAAGGGGTTGATTCACGCGGTCAGCCGTTCTTATTACCGTACCGGTGAATTGATGAGTGAAGAGCGATATGTTGAAGGCAAAAAACATGGCATAAGCCGTCTTTATTACCAAAGCGGATTTCTGGCCTATGAAGATCAATATCTTGATGGCGTCCGCGTTTCCCGTAAAACATACCACGATCAGGCTGCCGATTCCAATCCCCACAGTTCCCCACAAAAAAAATAAATTTATTATATACATCATCATATTCTATGATATATTTTTAGTGGTATAGCAAATCCATTAATGAATTGTTCTATTTTGATCCTGATGTTCTCGCTAAAGCGTCGAAAAGAGCAGAATCGGGTTTGGTCATTATTTAATGAAATTGGTATTATTACGCGTTTGTTAAACGGCTTTGAATACTATGCAAAAAAACACTTCATCCAAAAAAATCGTTTTTTCTATTGAGGAAGCTTCTATCCTCAGAAAATTCACTGTTTTGTTTCTTTTGATGTCGATCATACCAACATCCGTCCTTTATTACTTTTATATCCAAATCAAACAACACGGACGTTTATTAATTTCCGAGTCTAACTTCAACCTGACTTTGATCATTGTTGTTGCTGGAGTGATTGTTGGCTATATTGCCATGCGGTCTGTTTTAGAAAAAGTCATTGGTTTAACCGAAGCGAATAAAAAAGCCCTTGAGACGATCCTCGGGCCGGAAAAAATCAAAAACCTCAACTCCGAAGGGGAAAACGAGATCGAAATACTCACCAACTCATTCACCCAAGTCATCGACGAGTTGGAGAATAGTGTGACCGCGCTGCAAGAAGCCAAAAAAAAACTTCACAGCGTCATGACGAAAGTCGGGCAGGGTATAACCACCATGCAGAACATCGACTCTTTCCTGGAACTTATCGTAGAGACCACGACAGACGCCCTGTCCGGTCGTGTTGGTGTATTAATCATTAAAGATGATAAAAAGGATTTTTATTCCGCGAAAACGATTTATGGCCGTTCCATCAGCAAAAGCATGAAATGGCGTTTCTCCATTCCACAGGATAAACCCCTCGGACAAAAAATTTACGAGAAAGAACCTTTTGTTGTTAATGAATGTCCGCCAGAGCTTAACATACTCAAAGAAAAAAATATTTTTCCGGCATCCACGCCTTTTATCTGTGCACCACTTAATATTCACGACGACACGGTAGGTTGTATCTTTGTCAGCGGCCCGGAAATTAAATACGTCTTTGAAGAGGACGAAAAAAGCCTTCTCGCTAATCTTGCCACGCAAACAGCCGTTGCCATCGAAAATTCCCGTCTGAACCAAGATATCGAAAAAACCTATTTTGAGACAATATCCGCTCTGGCTTTAGCTGTTGACGCCAAGGATAAATATTCACGTGGTCATCTTGACCGCGTTTCAGAGTTCTGTGTGCTCCTGGCCAATAAACTGGGGTTGAATGATAAACAAAAACGCACTCTCAGAGCCGCTGCCCGCCTGCATGATCTGGGGAAAATCGGAATTCCGGATGATGTCCTTAAAAAAGAGGGGCCGTTGACCGACCAGGAATGGGAACTGATGCGCAAACATCCTGAGATCGGGGAAAGCATCATACGCCCGATCGGATCATTGGAACATCTCTGTGACATCATACGCCATCACCATGAGAAACTTAACGGATCAGGATATCCGGATGGATTAAGAGACGATGACGTCACGTTATTAGTCCGCGTGACGACGATAGCGGATATCTTCGATGCCTTAACCTCCGACCGCTCCTATCGCCAGAAACTGGACAATGATAAAGCGATAGAAATTCTACGCAGCATGAAAAACGAGCTGGACCAAAACCTCGTTGAAGAGTTCATTGAAGCCGTTAAAAATAAACCGAACATCTAATTCTTTTATAATTTTTCTAACCGTATCATCCGTTTATCTTCAATATAAATAACATCCAAAGGACGCGCGCTTCAACCGTGCGTTTCTATCAATCCCGTTATTCCCCTCGATTATAAAATCGCCTAAATTCCTCATTCACTCTTGAAACGATTCTTTCTTAAAAGACCTACGGGTGATTGGCCCAGTCACAACGTGTGTTATACCAAATCCATTAATAAATTGTTCTATCTTAATTCTGAAAAGCAAAATTGGTTTTGGTCATTATTTAATGGAATTGGTATGATGATCGACAAAAATCCCTCTGATCACAAAAATCAAAACAAACATTCCGTCGGGCGACTATTGAGACACATAATACTTAACAGCTGAATCAACAGATTTTGACATCCCTTTATCCGGATTGGGATATGGATAATCGGAACGATATTGGGCTACCGTACGCATTAAAGAGACAGAGACATCACTAAAACCATAATAATAACCTGATTGGTTTTCTCTTTGTGAAATTTCAGGTCTGGACTCCATCAATTTCCAATGTTTGACAATTTTTGTGTCGATTTCTGACTCCAATAAGTCAATCGCCGCTTCAGCCCGAATGTTGCGCAACTGATTGATGGCCGACAAAATATTGGCCGCGTCCGCAGGGGCATCCGATCCCCAGGCGACAAGATAACCCCGGCTGAAACCAGTACCTTTGCCAATGTAAAACGACACAATCGCAACTACAACGAGCAATGTAACTGTTAAAATAAATTTTATTTTTTTCCTTATCATAATCCTATCCTTGCTTATATAAATTATTCGATCTATTTATTTTCATTCTAAATGATAGACTGCTTAAAATTCAATGTTTTATTGTCTGCCATTCTTAGAAAGTGACGGTCAATCTACTCTCAAGTATCCGCAATGAGACAGTCACCAGGCGCGGAATGGCGTATAGCCCTGATAAAAACTGACCGGAAACAATTTTAGTGAATCTCATCGGAGCAAAACTCGGAGGAATTCACTCCATTAAACAAAAATGGATAATAATAACGGGAAATGAACCGGAGGGTTCACATCAAATAATTTGGTGCCATTTAAAGGATCGGATGGTAGAACTCTTCTCAACCGATAAATACAATAAAAAATAGATAATATGTATATAATACCAACTACAATTAAATAAATGCCAAAAACGATTCCGCTTTTCTCGACGCTTTAGCGGAAATATCAGAATTGAAATAGAATAATTCATTAATGGATTTGGTATAAATATAACATATTAACAGCGAATTATCGAACTTTTCAGCCCAACCAGTATCTGAACGGCGCAATGAACCGCACAAACACGCGCTTCGCGCGTCAGCGAATATACTGATCAGGATTGATAATGTCGGAACAATTGTGTAAACTTATTACAGACAATACTAACAATGACCAATCCGGGGGGGATAACATGAAATGCTTCAACCATCAATCCGTTGATGCCGTTGCTGTTTGTGAAAATGGAAGCCACCTATGAAATATACAAAAATCTAGCCATATGGATTTCCTTGATCGGTATTTCCTTCCTTGTCCTGGGTCTGATTGTATTTAAAACAGTCGATATCGTGCTCATCATCATCGGCGTCCTGTTTCTATTCGGGGCGTTTCTCTGTCATACATCCTCCAAACGTTTCAAAGAACTGACCTTCCTGAGGATAGAAGGAGGCATGGTCGTTCCGGTCGATTAGGCGAAGCGGAAAATATTTTTAAGAAATAAATACCGAATATGAGGATAATCGAACCTATTATGAAAAAAATATTATTATATGTTATATTTTTATCCATTTGTCTGATGAGCGCCTGTGGGCCGGTCACCACCAATAAATTTCAGTTCAATCTAAAAACAAATGAATTCACCCACGGTCATTCAAATCTTCGTTTTCCCGAACAAATTGGAAAATTTGTTCGCGGACGGATTAATCAATATGACCCGGACGGTAAAGATATCAGCGTCACATATAACATTCATCATCCGCAATCAGCGGTCATCGCCACCATCTACATCCATCCCGCCCCGATGTTATCATCCACAGCACCGCCTCAGGACGTCGCGCAAAGGGCGCACGTCACCATTTTCGAGCAATATGTCGCGTCCGTAAAAAAAGAAACCCTTCACGCTCATCCTGACGCCGAGCTCTTGAAGCAAGGACAAAAGACCCTTCAAATCCGCAAAGCAATCATCACGGGTGTATGTGTCAAATATCGATTAAAAACTTTGGCCGGACAAGCGATTGACACCTTCCTGGAAATGTATGTCTTTCAATTCGGCCCCTGGATCATAAAATACAGCATCACTTACCCGCAAGAAAACCAGGATTTAGCCAACCAGGAAATTACGCCGTTCATTGATCAATTTCAGATGAAAAGATGACAGCACGGCCATCAATGGGGTTTTAAAGAGGAAGGGGGCTCCTTCACATAGCCGGCAAAGTCATAGCGTGATCGCCCAAACAGAAAACTTTTCGATAACTTTAACTTAGCCCTTTTCCCTTGATGAAACCTTGTCAGTGTATTGGTGCGGACCAGAACCAGATCCCCATTGTCGAGTTCGACAGAAAAAAATATTTCAGGGGCAAGATTATTATCATTTTCCCGGTAATGTTGATCAACCACTTTACAGTTAATCAGGACAAATTTACCGCGAACTTGAACCATTTCCAGATACACGGCAATAATGATCGAAAGGATGGAAACAACGGTTACCCCGATAACCTTAACAAAAAAATATTTCTGGTGGTGATGTTCTTTTTCAAATTCTTCACTATAATTTTCCATAGCGCACCCATTCCTTTATGTTTGCCCGGGATATTATCATGCTTTAATAATTATAAATTATATCACAAAATGATAAACAGTACAGCGAGGCTTAATCAAATATGGTAGGGTATCTTTAACTGTATTGATAGTCACTTTTATAAGAAGATTTCCAAGAAAAACTGAAGCAGGTTTGAATCGAAGTCATTCAAAATTAAAAATTTCACCAGGCTGAAAATTGAGTCCAGTTAAATTGGTCCATGTTTGTGCCCAATCCCGGTACAATGTGGCATCTACTGGCGTTGTATCCGAACTGATAAATAATACCAATTCCAAAAAATAATGACAGTGCTTCAATTTTTTTTTAAAAAAATCATTTATCCCGCTTTGTCAAATCATTACTGAAAAATGACGCTGACTTACAAACGTTATTCAACACTCCGTCATCCAGTCCACTATCCGATCATTTCCCCCATTAAATCATTGTCAAAAACCCACACGATATGATAATATGACTCATCGAAAAGAGAAAATTCTATTGATACTCATTCGGAGAGGTGTCTGAGTGGTTTAAGGTGGCGGCCTCGAAAGCCGTTGTCCCGCTTCGCGGGACCGAGAGTTCGAATCTCTCCCTCTCCGTAAAACATTTAATTTTATTCATCCCGCAAAGAGGAGGAAATGCATGAAAAAACAGGTATGGTTCATAACAGGTCTCATTATATTATGCTCAACATCCATGGCCACGGCCCATCCCCCAACCGCTATTTCCATCAATGACACAAATGGTTCCATGCTGATTATTGATGTGGAACATCCGGTCGGAGGCGATAAAGACCATTTCATCAACAGCATCAAAATTTATAAGAACGGTGAGCTGATCATCACCCAGGTAACCAGCCAACAGGAAACTCAGAATCTCACCCTGACATACCGTGTGCCATCATTAAAAGTGGGCGACATAATTAAAGTTGAAGCAAAGTGCAATATCGCCGGATCACTGGAAGCCGAATACAGAATTCGGAAATAAACTGCTCATGGCCGCCCAACAGCGCAATAAAGAACAAACACAAAAAGGACCACGACGAATATTTCAAGCCCTGCTGGTTGGGACTTTCTTAGCCTATCTGCCGTCGCTAAAGGCCCCTTTTCAACTGGACAGTATTCCTCTGCTGCACAACAATCCGCTTATCAAAAATATCCAAGACTGGACGATTGTTTGGAACTGGGACCCATCACGCTTCATCAGCCACATGAGTTTCGCTTTAAATTATGTCCTATCCCAAACAAACCCACTCAGCTATCACATTGTCAATATCCTGATGCACGTTATCATTGCGTTCATCTTTTACCAGTTCTTGAGAATCACACTCCGGTTTAAGCCGCAACAGCCGCTCATCCACGATCAGCATCAGAATGTCTATGTGATCATGGCAACCATGCTGTATTTGCTGCATCCCATCCAGACATCAACCGTGACCTATGTGGTCCAACGTTCAACCATGTTAGCGACCCTGTTTTACCTCTTAACGTTGTCAGCGTATGCCTGTTTTCATCAAAAGAAAAACTGGTTCACCTACGGGTTCGCGCTGCTGTTTGCCTTTCTAGGTTGTTTTACCAAACCTATCTTTTTCACATTGCCGATTTCCATTGTCTTTTACGATCTGTGTTTTATTTCCAAATCAAAAAAAGATTTTATGCGGCGCATGAAGACGATCATTCCGTTCATGTTTGTCTTTATCCTGATCCCGTTGCTGTTAACATTATGGCGCTATAAATACATCAAATTTGATGAATATTTCAACATGACCCGCGAAAGCCTTGAAGTGAGCCGGCGGACTTACTTATTCACACAATTTAACGTGATCGTGACTTACTTTAGAATTCTATTTATGCCCATCCGGTTGCGCCTGGATTATGATTACCGCATCTTTCATAGTTTCTGGACCTATCCCACGTATCTTTGTTTTGCATTAATCACAGCGGTGATCGCGGCCGGTTTAAAAACTATCAAAAAACATCGCCTCATCGGTTATGGCATAGGATGGTTCTTCATCGCACTCAGCCTTGAATCGACAATCTTTCCCATCCACGATGTGATCTTTGAGCATCGCCTTTACCTGCCCATGATCGGGTTCAGCATCATTTTTCCAGCCTTGATCCTGCAGTGGCAACCCAGACAGATAACAAAAATAATGACGGTGATCCTTATCATCTGTTTTGGAATGACGTTCTACCGCAACATTATTTGGAGTGATAAGATCATTATGATCAAGGACACAATCCGAAAATCCCCCACGAAAACACGTCTCTACGCGCTCCTGGGTGTGGACTTGATCCTTGAAGGCCGTTATGAGGAGGCTCTGTCCAGCTACAACAAAATCATCGCGTTGAAACCCGATCATGCCAGAGGTTACTATGAACGCTCCAATATGCACCTCATCATGGGGCGTGCTGATCTCGCGCTGAAGGATATCAATAAAGCCATTGAATTAGACCCATTCCTAATCAGGGCCTATATTAGCCGTCAATCGATTTACATCAAACAACAAAAATTTGAACTTGCCCTGGTTGACCTCGAAACAGCTCTGGCGATCAATCCCTTTAATGATCAAACCTTGATCGCGCGTGGTGTCTATCGTGCCGTCTTAAGGGACTACGATCAAGCCCTGCAGGACTTCAACACGGTCATCGAGCTGGTGCCCTATCATTTAGTAGCCCATCTTTATCGCGCGAAATTATTCAAAAATCATCAAAAGTATGAACAGGCCCTGGCCGATGTCAATTGGGCCATTGAACGTGACCCGGATTTTTTATCAGCGTATGCTGAACGTTCCGAGATCTATACCCTTCAAAAGAAATATGACCTGGCATTGGCGGACCTGAATACCATTATCAAAAATAACAGGCATCATTTTATCGCCTACGCCCGGCGCGGCTTTATTCAAAGTCTCAAGGGGGATTACAAAGATGCGATCAAGGACTTCAATGCCAGCCTTTCTTATAACCCCGGAGATCAATCGCTTTACGTCCACCGCGCGAATGCCCTTCGAGAGATGGGTTATTATAAAGACGCGTTAAAAGACTATAACCAGACAATCGAAAACGGACTTTTAGCCCACGAAGCTTACGCCCAGAAAGCGCAACTGTACGGGTTGCGGCAGCAATGGGATAAAGCGTTGGAGAATATCAATGAAGCTGTGCGGCTTCAGCCCGAAAACTTCATGCACTACTATAACCGCTCCATTATCCACTATCACATGCAATCCTATTCAGACTCATTAAAGGATTTATCAAAATCCATCGCTATCTATCCGGATTTCCCCCTGCAGTATAACAACCGCGGCAATGTATATCTTCAACTCAAACAATACGAAAAGGCCGTCGCAGACTTTAGCAAAGCCATCGATCGGGAACCGGATTATGCCCTCGCTTATTATAACCGGTCGATTGCTTATAAAAACCTCAAGCAATACGGAAAAGCCCTGCTTGATGCCCAAACCGCTCAAAATTACGACTTCCCAATTGACCCGATGTATATCCAGTCCATCCCACGCGAATAAACCCTTCAGGAGTTCATCAACGATTCGACTTGGCGGACATGATTTCTTTTGCTAAAATAGAAACTTAAAAAAACAAAAATGGAACAGGAACCGCATGCAAAAAAGAGATCATACGAAACTGTTATGTGATATCAGCGAACTGGCCGATTTGTTCTCGGATGCCCGGAGCCTGGATATTTTTTTACAAAATATTGTCACAATGGTTGCCGAACACATGTCATCAAACGTGTGCTCTGTCTATCTGTATTATGAGAACAAAAATAAACTTATTCTAACGGCTACCAAGGGATTGAGTTCAGACAGCATCGGCAAGATCATTTTAAAGTTAGGCGAAGGATTAACCGGCCTGGCCCTTAAAGAATTACGGCCGATTTGTGTCAAAGCAGCCAGCCAGGCCCCGGGATACCGCTGTTTCCCGAATAGCGGGGAGGATGCCTATGAATCCTTTCTGGCGGTTCCGATTATTCGCGGACATAATCGCATCGGGGTATTGGTCATTCAAAAAGATTCTAAAAATTTCTTCAATCAAAGCGATATCAATACTTGTGTTGCTATCACCTCGCAATTAGCCAATACCATCGAGACCGCCAAACTCCTCATGCGTCTGAAGGAAAAACCTAAAACTCACGACAAACAGGAACGCATACAAAACCTGGAAGACATCAAATTTATCAAAGGCAAAGTCGGCTCACCGGGTTGTGCCCACGCACCCGTTGAACTCATTGACCGGCAAGAATGGCATGAGACCTATTCTCATCAAAAAAACAGGCAGGAACTAACGGAAAAAGATCTCTACAGGGCGATCACTACGATTGAACAAACATTGAACGACTGGCAGATCACGATTGAAAAAAAATTATCCGACGCGGCTTCATTGATTTTTTCCGCCCAAATGCTGATGCTAAAAGATAAAAATTTTATCGAGGCCATCATAAACAGTTTTCACAAAAAGAAAGCCCTCATACCCGCAATCATCAAGACCGTCAATGATTACGCCCTGCTTTTTGATGCCTTGCCGCAATCCTATTTACGCGAAAAAAAACAGGACATCCTCGATATCGGACGCCTTTTACTGGACACGTTATCGGATAGCCATCAGAAGGGCGGCCACTACCGGAATAAAATCATTATCGCCCAAGACTTATTCTCTTCCGAACTTCTAAAATACGCGTCTCAGGGCATCAGCGGTATAGTCGTATTAAGCGGGGGCATCACCGGGCATTTATCCATTTTGTGCCGTTCATTAGAATTGCCGTTGATCATCTCAAAAGACTTGCGTTTATTAGAACTCCCGCCAGACACCCAACTGCTGCTCGATGGAGATCAAGGCAATATTTATATTAATCCAACAAAAAATATCATCAAACAATTTCAATCCAAAGAAGAAGACGGCCTGAATGTCCTCAAGCAAAAAAAAGCGGTTAAACCCAAGACCTTCACCAAAGACCAGCATCAAATTCATTTGCTGGCTAATATCAATTTACTCAGCGACCTGAATACCGCCCGCGCCTTTAAAGCCGAAGGGATCGGGTTATACCGCACCGAATTCCCTTTTATTGTCCGTTCCGACTTCCCCTCGGAAGAAGAACAATTCCTGGTCTATAATAAACTAATTTCCGGGATGACAGGAAAGGAAATCACGTTTCGGACATTAGACATCGGTGGGGATAAAGTCTTATCCTATTATGATTACGGCGTTGAGAACAACCCCTTCCTGGGAATGCGTTCCATCCGTTTTTCGCTCAAACATCAAAATATTTTCCGACAGCAATTAAGGGCCATTCTCAGGGCCGGTTACAAGGCGCAACTAAGGATCATGTTTCCCATGATTTCATCTCTGGATGAATTCTGCCAGGCCAAACAAATCGTCTACGAAACTATGGATGACTTAAAAAATGACAGGATCAAATACCATAAAAACCCTGCTATCGGGATGATGATTGAGTTACCGGCCGTTATGGGCATTCTCCATGATTTAGCGGATGAGTCTGATTTTTTCAGTATCGGCACCAACGACTTTATTCAGTATATGCTCGCGGTTGACCGCACCAATGAAAAAGTTGCTGATTTATATTTGCCTTATCATCCGGCGATCTTACGCGCACTCAAACAAATTATGGACACAGCCATAAAGCATAAAAAGGATGTTGCCATTTGCGGGGATATGTCGCATGACACCAAATACCTGGAATTTCTTATTGGGATCGGCTTTAACAAATTCAGTTTAGACCCTCGTTTTCTACCGAGAGTTCAGCCTTTTATTGAACAGCTCGACATTTCTACCGCTCAAAAAAAAGCCGGACAAATCCTTAAATCCAAAAACTTTCAACAAATCATGGATCTGTTAGACATCCGTTAAACGTATAAACCGTTATAAAAAGGTGTATTATGTCAATCACAAAAAACTTTCAACACATCCGAAATCAATTGCCGCCCGACGTGACAATTGTGGTGGCCGCTAAGCAGCGGATCCCGGAAGAAGTCAAAGAGGTCATTGAAGCAGGCGCGACGGATATCGGGCAGAATTATGTTCAAGAAGGGGTGGAGATGCATCAGGCGCTGGCTGACCTGGCTCATAAAGTTCGCTGGCATATGATTGGCGATCTTCAAAAAAATAAAATCAATAAAGCCTTATCCTTTTGTGATATCATCCAAACGATTGATTCGAAGCAAAAGGCTGAGGCCATCGATAAACGTGTTAAGCAGTCCGACAGAAAACAAGTCTCGTGTTTAATTGAAGTTAACATCGGCTGTGAATTCTCGAAGTCCGGCATACCACCTGAGCCAGAGTTAGCCGAACAGCTGGCTCAATGTATCTCCCTGTGTCCACATCTTCGTTTGGAAGGGGTGATGACCATGGGACCCGTAACGGTTGCCCCTGAAGATATCCGGCCATTCTTTCGACAAGCGCATGATATTTACAAGCGGCTCCAGGACTTAAATCTCAAAAACACAAATATCCAAATCCTTTCAATGGGCATGACACATTCCTACAATGTCGCCGTATCGGAAGGATCCAATATGGTCCGGATTGGAACCGCGTTATTCGGCACAAGGTAATACCAGAAGCCGGTAACATTAATAGACATATATAATTTGTATCAACCGACGATCGCACAAAGGAGTTTAACGTGAAAGAAATCAAAGTATATTTAAGTGAAAAAGATATCCCGCGCAAATGGTACAATTTAGCCGCCGATTTACCAACACCATTATTACCACCGATTGGTCCTGATGGACAGCCGCTCTCACCTGACAAATTAGCCCCGGTCTTTCCCATGAATTTGATCGATCAGGAAATGAGTCAGGAGAGATGGATCGATATTCCTGAGGAGATCCTTGAAGTCCTGTACCGTTGGAGACCGGCTCCATTAAGAAGAGCGGTCTATTTAGAAAAATATTTAAAAACACCCGCGCGCATCTACTATAAAGATGAGAGTCTCAGTCCGGCGGGAAGCCATAAAACCAACACGGCTGTTGCCCAGGCCTGGTACAATAAACAGTTCGGCATTGAAAAATTAACAACCGAAACAGGCGCTGGTCAATGGGGCAGCGCTCTATCATTTGCCTGCCAATTGATCGGATTGGAATGTAAAGTTTTCATGGTCAGGGTTAGTTTTGACCAAAAGCCTATGCGCAAGGCCATGATGCAGGTTTGGGGAGGAAAATGCGTGCCCAGTCCGAGCGAAGAAACCCAGGCCGGCCGAGACATCTTGCAGAAATATCCTGACACCCCCGGAAGTTTAGGTATCGCTATCAGTGAAGCGATTGAAGCCGCGGTGATGGATACATCAGGTAAGACCAGGTATTCATTGGGGAGTGTCTTAAATCATGTCTTATTGCATCAAACCATTATCGGATTAGAAGCCAAAAAGCAATTGGAAATGATATCTGAAAAAACACCGGATGTCATCATTGGATGCGCGGGTGGAGGGAGCAACTTTGCCGGATTGGCTTTTCCGTTTATCTGTGACAAAATTAACGGGGCCAAAATTGACATTATCCCCGTTGAATCTGCGTCTTGCCCAAAGATGACACGAGGAGAATTTGCCTATGACTTTGGTGATATGGCAAAAATGACACCCCTTTTAGCGATGATGACACTCGGACACCAATTTATTCCCGCGCCTATTCATGCCGGTGGATTACGTTATCATGGCATGGCACCGCTTGTTTCACAGGCCATCATCGATAAGCTCATGGCTCCACGAGCGTATGATCAACTCAAGGGCTATGAGTCAGCTATGATTTGGGCGCGGACAGAAGGCACAATTTGCGCGCCAGAGACGGGTCACGCGATCGCAGCTACCATCGAAGAAGCCCTCAAGGCCAAAGAAGAGGGTAAAGAAAAAGTCATTATTTTTTCTTACAGCGGACATGGACTGCTCGATCTCGCAGGTTATGAAAAGTTCATAAATAATCAATTAAAAAAATATATCTTACCAGACGAGGAGCTTAAAAAATCGATCAAATCGCTGGATGGTTTGCCAAAAATCCCTTCATAACCGAAGAACAAAAAATATTTTTTATTTCTTTTTATTTTAATATTTATTCTTATAATCAACTTAGTTATGAAAAAAAGCGTCCTAACGATAATTTTTATTCATTTCTGGGTTTGTTTTATCCTTAATCCTTCGGCTCAGGCAAAAGAGATTACTATCGGGGGCTCAACAACAGTCCAACCTGTTCTTCAGGAAATGGCTGTCTATTATGAAAACCTCTATCCCGACATTTCCATAACCGTCAAGTCGACAAATAGCGGGTGCGGGATTAAAGCGTTTCTCAACCGGACGATTGAAATCGGCATGTTTTCCCGCGCCATACGGCCGGAAGAATTTGAAACCGCCGTTATGAACAAAATTTATCCATCCATTCACCCTATCGCAATGGACGGGATAACAATTATCGTTCACAATGATAATGCGACAGAGTCTTTGACACTCGCACAGATTCGAAACATTTTTAGTGGAAAAATATCAAACTGGAACAGCATTAACAATACGGACGCGCCCATTGAGGTGGTTATAAGAACACCTTCAAGCGGGACTAATGCTTTTTTTAAAAAATCCATCCTGGGAGATATTTCTTATACTCAAACGGCCATTGAACAATACCATCATCAAGATATCGTGCAGCACATCCAATCCCATCCTCACGCTATCGGATATATCGGATTAGGATATATTTCGCCAGCGGTGAAGGTCTTATCCATTAAAGGAATTTATCCCACTTATCAATCTATTTCAACAGGCCTTTACCCTTTAGTTCGAAAACTTTTTTTAGTTACGAATGGATCACCTCCTTTAAATAGCCATATCAACCGCCTGATCCATTTACTCTACACCTTTGAAGGGCAACAAATCATTGAAAAAAACGGGTTCGTCCCATTAACAAATTATTAATACTCACCCTATGTACCAATATTTTAAAAATCTGAATATTCGAAAAAAAATCATTTTTTCATTCATCTTTGTCAGCCTGATCATCGGTTCGATAGGGATCGGGTTAGGCTATACCTGGTCCTGCGGAAGTTTATTCCGTATGCTCATACAGATGAATAAGGAAAAAACAGACCTGGTCAATACCTGTATCAGTCATGAACTCGATCAAAAAATTGCGGAAATTACACATTATATCGCACAACCCTCATGGCATCGCCACATTCAAAGAACCAATAGAAATTACTCGATCTATCCGGAACCTTTCACAAAAAACCATTTAGAAAATCTTGATATCCAATGGCGCCTTTCGCAAAACAAAATTGTTAAAGAATACTTTTATAATCCGATCAGCCTGGAATTAAAACAATTTGTGCAGAATGTCGCCACCGTTCATTCCATCATCCTTACGGATATCAGAGGCGGATTGATTGCGGCGTCACACAAGCCGAACCGATTTAATCAAGCGCCGTCCGACTGGTGGCAAGCAACTCATAACAACGGTAAAGGGCGAATTTATATTGGAGAATTGAGATACAGCAAGTCCCATCAAAAACACATCTTTCCTTTAGCCTTACCGATAAAGACGAGCGATGGAGAAGTCATCGGTGTTTCGTATATTGAACTGGATGCCTTTCCGTTCCTGAAAATTCTTAATAGCTTCCAACTGAGTAACACGAGCCATATCGTCCTTTTAAATGACCAAGCCCGTATTTTATTTCACCCGGAAACTAGCGTTATCGGCAACTTTTTTATGCCCACAGAGCAATGGAATAAAATCAAAAAATCACAAAAAGAATATCTCGACATCGAAACAACGCCCCTCTATGGAAAGAATCATTTTTATCAACTCGCCCGTGTTCAAAATTCCGTACTCCAACAAAATTCTTTGAATTGGTACACTTTAATCGTACAAAGTAAGACCATCGCCTTTAAATTTATTAAAGAACTCATAAACCAGGCCATTATTATCATTCTCATCGTGGCTCTTCTAATCGGACCGGGCGCAATGTTAGTCGCTAAAATAATCGCGCAACCGATTGTCCGGTTAAGCCGGTCAGCCAAAAAGATCGGAGAAGGGAACTTGGATCTTAAAATCACGACCAACTCGAATGATGAAATCGGGGAGCTTGCCGATACCCTGAATAAAATGTCCAAAAATGTTAAACAACAAATGGTAAAAAAGGTCCAAGAGGAAGCACGCTATCGAACACTGATTCAAAATATCACGGGTGTCGTCTGCCGTTTTGTTATCAAGGAAGAAGAATGGGCGGTTGAATTTATCAATGAAAAAATTCAAAATCTGACAGGATACCCCCCGGCCGACTTCATTTCCCATAAAAGTGTGTCCTATCTTGACCTGATAGACCCAAATGACAAAGAATCCCTCATAAATGAAATTAAAGACCGCCTATTAAGCAATAAAAGCTTTTCGATAACTTACAGGCTTAAGCATAAAGACGGGACTACGAAATGGGTTCGACATAATGGAAAAATCTTCCTGAACGAAACAAAAAAAGAATTTTATACAGACAGTATCATTTTTGATATTACCGAAAGCATGAACGCGCAGACAGAATTGACCAAGACCAAAGAAATACTGCGGCATTCCGAAAAGATGACATCTTTAGGCCAGCTGGCCGCGGGTATCGCGCATGAAATTAAATCGCCCATTGGATTTGTCAAATCCAATGTCGCGACATTACAAAATTACCTGCAGGAAATCATTTCACTCCTTAAGCTTTATGAAGATGTGGAAGTCCTCATAGCCAAAACAAAGAACGAATCCATCATAAAAAAATTAGGGGAAATTAACGACTTTAAGGAACAAAAAAATATGACTGATTTAATCATCGATCTTGACCCCTTGGTGAAAGATTCCCTGTATGGTCTGGAGCGCGTGACAGATATCACGCTAAACTTAAAAAACCTCTCCCATAAAGACTCTTCAGAAATTAAAGAAGTGGACCTGAACAGAGAAATTGATAAAGTGCTTAAAATTGTATCAAACGAATTGAAATACAAATGCAAAATTTATAAAGAATACAGTGAACTGCCCCTTTATAAATGTGTGGTCGGACAGCTCAACCAGGTCTTTCTAAACTTGATTGTTAACGCTTCTCAGGCCATTGAGACGAAAGGTGAAATTCGTATTTCCACGTCCACGGATAACCAAAACATCAAAATTGTCTTTTCCGATACGGGGAAGGGGATACCTTTTGAAAAACAAGAAAAAATCTTCGAAGCTTTCTATACGACCAAACCAGCGGATGAAGGAACCGGTCTCGGCCTATCGATAACGGCAGAAATCATCAAAAAACATAACGGAACGATTAAAGTTCTCAGTGAAGAAGGTGTTGGTACAACGTTTATCATTTTCTTACCGCTTGAAACCTCCGAACAAAGCAATGCTTAAAATCCCCTGGCAGGCGCTGACATCGTTATCGTTAAGGGTTCGCCGCAGAAAGTCTATCAAGCCATTCATCTTTCCCAGAAAACATTCCAAATTATCAAACAAAATATTTTTTGGATCTTTCCGTATACTATCATTGAAATCCCCATCGCTACGTTTGGATTACTCAAGCCCATGATCAACAGTTTTACCCTTGCGATAAGTTCCATTTCTGTTGTCTAAAATCCATTTCAGATCAATCAAATAAGGGAATAAAAAAACCGGTATCTTTATACCAAATCCATTAATAAATTGCTCTATCTTAATTCTGATATTCTCGATAAATCGTCGAGAAAAGCAGAATGGGTTTTGGTCATTATTTAATGGAATTGGTATTACTTGAAAAAAACGCGAGTTTTTCTCATTTTTCCTTTTATACCAAATCCATTAAATAATTGTCCTATTTGAATACCAATATTCTCGTTTAAACGTCGAGAATATCATAATGACTTTGGTAATTATTTAATGGAATTGGTATTACTTGTTTTTAACAATCCTTTTCGATACAATGTTTGATACCGACAAAATTTAATAATCATTCAATCAACCGAATATGATGTCTCATCTTAAAATCACCGTTATCTATGGTCTACTGTTTATCTGTGCGGTCTCTGACGGACATGCCAGCGGCCAGCAGACAGAAACGACGCAAAGGATGCAACAATCATTAGAAGCCAAATTCAAAACAACAGTCTCATCCTACTATCTGGCCATTGTACTTGTCCGCGATGGACAAGCACAACAAGCCCAGAAACTCATCGCGAAAAAAAAGAATTTCGATGAAGAGATGGCCTACCAAATCATTGAAGACTACCTCCAAAATGAAATCACAGAAAAAACCCTTCAGTCCTTGTTCAAAGGCGAACACCTTTTATTTAAAGAAAAAAAGTATACTGAGGCCATCGCCCAATACCAAAAGGCCATTAAATCCGACAAAGAATATACACCAAGTTATATTTTGTTAGCTACACGATTATTTAATCAAGGCAAAAAAACATCCGAAGCGATCAAAATAATGAACCAGGTTATCGCATTGGACCCCGACAACCATTTGGCTCATGAAAAAATCGCGACTTATTATTTCGCCGAAGGAGATGAAGATCAGGCCTACAAACACCTTGTTAAGTCAAAAAAATTATTAGAAACCCTCTCAAACCACTCACAATAGATTCCCACGGGTTCACACCCGTGGTACTTACTGTTACAACCGCTATTGCATATTGGAAAGTATCCGGGAAATGCGTGGACGAGTTCCAATCTGTAATAACGACATCCCCGCTCAAATTGTCAAGGAATTACAATAAGTTGCTGGCTAATTCAGCTAACGCGGAGCGTTCCCCCTTAACAAGGTTAATATGTGTATAAATTTTTTGACCTTGCATCTTTTGCAGCAGGCAACTCAAACCGTTGGAATACATATCCAAATAAGCGTGATCGATTTGAAAGATATCCCCGGTAAAGACCATTTTCGTGTTTTGCCCGGCGCGGGTGATGATCGTTTTCATCTCATGCGGCGTTAAATTCTGTGCCTCATCCACAATAAAATAGACATCAACCAAACTCCGCCCGCGAATGTAAGCCAGGGGAGAAATAATCAGGTTTTGTTCTTCGAGTAATTTGACAATTTTCCGATGTTTCTTTTCTTGCTCCAAAGGCGAATGTTGAATAACCCCAAGGTTGTCATACAAGGGTTGCATATACGGGCCAAGCTTATCATGCACATCTCCGGGCAGATATCCGAGGTCTTTGTCGCTTAAGGGCACAACCGGACGAGCCAAATAAATCTGGCGATAATTTTCTCTCTGCTCTAAAGCGGCGGCTAAGGCAAGCAATGTCTTGCCGGTTCCAGCTTTTCCAGACATGGTGACCAACTTGACATTTGGATTTAAGAGGGCATCAAGGGCAAAAACTTGCTCCACATTGCGAGGTTCAATGTCGGATGCGGTCGTTTTCTTGATCAAAGTAATCATTTTGCATTCAGGATCAAATCGTCCCAAGACGGAATTCTTATCATTACGCATAACAATGTATTCATTGGGTAAGAGCTTTTTTTTGATCTTTAACCATGCAATCGGAATATCAGACTCGGAATCAAGAATTTTTTTCATCAAAATTTTGGATACATTTTCTTCAAAACGATACCCCGTATATAAGTCTGATATATTGGCTACACGATCTTTCGTGTAATCTTCAGACTTTAATCCCAAAGCTTTGGCTTTAACCCGCAGGTTAACGTCCTTTGTCACTAAAATAACTTCCGCCCGAGAACGTTTTTTAGAAAGACAATACGCCGTATTAAGAATCCGGTGATCGATCTTATCCTCAATGAAATTATACCCGAGGTCACGGTGGAATTCTTGATCCAACTTGATGACCAATCGTCCTAAACCCTGACCAATATCAATGCCTTTGCTAAAGAGCTGTTCGTCACTAATCGTGTCAATGGAGCGTAAAAAATTCCTGGCATGGTAATTCAAGGACTCATGGCCTTTCTTAAAACGGTCTAACTCTTCAAGCACAAAGATAGGAATAACCACATCATTATTGCCAAATTGATTAATACATTCACTGTCATGTAAAATAACGTTTGTATCTAGGACAAAAATCTTTCTTCTATTATCGGACATATTACCACTCCATTTTTAACCGTTAACGGGTTCATGTTTCAAGTATAAATGTATTTCATACCCGACGCAATAGAGGCTTCAGTATCTAATGAAAGTGTTTTATCTTACGCAGCAAAGACAACTCTCTAAATATATAAATATTCAACAATAATAACGCCAATGGCATTGGTATAAATAACCTAAATAAGGGCAAATATTACTACAAATAGAACGGAGAGTCCAAAAGCAAAGCTAAAATAGTTTCAGGGATATTGTGTTTGAGCACGATCCAGCGCAGATAAAATACAGACAGAATATTGAGAATATTAAACTGATTTGCTAAATCATATAAAAACCAGGAAGGAACGGAAAAGGAAATCATCAATCGTTGCGGGCAACAGTCGTCTTCGATAACAGATGGGCGGTATAAGGTTGCAGAATAAAATGTTTAATAGCCATGCCAACATTTCTGTCCTTTTTATGTATTTTAAAAATCATCGGGCGCAGTTCTTCAAGGATATAAGATTTTTGGATGGCATAATCGGCAGATGATAAACTGCGCATATGATCCATCATTCGATCTAAAGTATTGTATTGTTTTCTTGCGTCAAAGTCATACCCTATCGGCATACGATATTGTATCCTTGTCATCAACTTACTGATCATTTGATCTTTCATCCGATTAGACTGTTTGTCCTTCATCTTATATATGATATCCAACTTTTTAGTCATTCCTTTGAGATTGTCGGCTTGTCCAATCCGCCCAGATGAGCGATGAGGGATGACACAGGGTTTGTATGTTTCCAGTATATATATCTGTTCTGGATTTAATGTTCTTTTGATAATATCAATCACTTTTTGTATTTTTTTCTGATATACGATTTCTGTATTTTCAATTTCATGCTGATAATGACGAAAACGTCTTTGGATATGCGGGGAGATCGTCAATTTCCCTGTTTGCACCTCTCTTAAAATATATTGGAATGTTTGTTTCTGATCCACATAATGTTGCTGGATCGTCCGGTCATATTGCCGTTCAAATATCGCTGCTTTATGGACCTGAGCGATTAAAATTGTTTTCTGAGAAGGGGTTAATTCTAAAGCGTTCATCAAATTGGTAATAACGATCTGTTTCTTCAATGCTTTTACGTCTGTTTGATATTTTGTTTGTGGGAAGCAGGGGCAAGCCAAAATGCCGATAACAATAAAAGACAACAAACAACAAATAATATTTTTCATATCGCAATCCTCCTTCGATCTCTGAACCCATCTGAGGCGAAGAAGTTCTGCATAAAACAGCGCAAATAATATTTTTATTTTTCGTTGATTTTATATCATCCAAATATAGAATAATTAAGAGACCTCAATAATATACATCTGTCAACAGATTAAAAAGATGAATTCGTTCATTTTTTATGCTCTGACACAAACAAAGAAAGACATTCGTCGTTCTGGTTTAAGGAGAATAAAATGAAAAAAATTCTGGTCATTGATGATGATTTAACCGACTTAAGAATTATCGATAAAAATATTTCCTCCCATAATTATGAAGTCATCACAGCCGCTACTCCTCAAGATGGCCTGAATAAAGCAAAAGAAATAAAACCTGATCTCATTATTCTGGATATTATCATGCCGGATATCGATGGTGCGGAGGTTTATAGTCTGCTGAAAAAAGAACCTGAAACACACAATATCCCTGTCATTTTTTTGACAGCAGCTTTAGATAAAGAGAAAAATGAACAAGTATTAGGGCCCGACATAGAGGAAGACTTTTTTAATATCATTGCCAAACCATTCAACGAAAAAGAAGTGATTGATCGCATTAAAAGCATTATTGGCGAATAAATCTTTCTTTAAACCCACAATACGCACTTAAAACACCCATCTACACACGAAATAAGTGCAGCATGAACACCCGTTGGTTCGCAAATCCTGTTGTAGCGCCCGTTTCAAATCTAAAACGCAACACAACTATCTATTTTGCTCCTTGTCATGTCATTATTCCGCCTGATGACTTGATCATCTGAAAAAAATAATTTAAAACAAACCTTTTCATTGTAAAAAAAATAATGATAATAATAAATAGAAGCCACAGGGATAGCAAAACAGGGATAGACATTATAATACCAAATCCATTAATAAATTGTTCTATCTTAATTCTGAAAAGCAGAATTGGTTTTGGTCATTATTTAATGGAATTGGTATAACGACACAAAAATGACAGATTAACGCATGATCAAATTGTCGTTGATGACCATTTAAAATCATTAAGAAATGAATATCTTTAAACGACCAATAAAAAAATTACTCAATTATATCAAAGTGATAAAATCAACGTTAATGACAAAAATCATTACGATGACCACTGTCTTAATTCTTTTAATTGCCCTTGAGCACCTTTTTTTTGTGCTCCACATGAAAAAAGAATTACTACTCTTTCATGCTCATTCAAGCCATTCTTTTGTTGAACTTGTCAAAAAAGAATTATTAACAGTCGCCTTACCTGGTCAGGACCCGACAAAGAATGTCAGTGATCTTGAGCACAAAATTCATCAATATCACAAAGAACAATGCACCGAATACGAACGCCATGTGAATGAATCAATCCGCACTAATATTTTCCGAGATTTAGTCATCCTCATTATTTTTATGAGCATCCTCTTATCTTTAACTTATCACGCGTTAAAGCCTATCAACACCCTGACTAAAGCGATTTCTGAAATTAACACCGGAAACTTTGATTATGATTGGAGCATCCAGACGACAGATGAGCTTGCATTTATGAGTGAATCCATAAACATAATGAGACGAAACCTCAAACGCATAGCGTTATCAAGGCAGGAACTAAACAAAGAAATTGCTGAACGAAAAAAAATAGAGCAGATATTAATCGAAGAAAAACACAACTTAGAAGTTTTTCAAAAAGCGGCAGTCGACCAAGAAATGCACATTATCAAACTTAAAAAGACGATAAACAACTTTATGACCAAAAAAGGACTCACACCCAAATATCGGATGAGTGAAAATATTGAATTATGACCTTCAATGTTAAATCTCTCATAAAATATCATTCCGGATCACATTAATAAAGCACCAATCTTTATGTCTAATAACGCGCGATATGAAATCGACACGATCATCCAAACGGCAATAGACGGGTTTTGGATAAACGATTTGGATGGAAACTTCAAAAAAGTCAACAACAAGTTCTGTGAGATGATCGGTTATGCTGAGGAAGAACTATTATTAATGTCTCTGGCAGACATTGAAGCGGTCGAAAAGCCTTCAGAAACAAAGGAACATATTCAAAAAATTATGAGCAATGGCTCAGACCAATATGAATCATGTTTAAAATGCAAAAACGGACAAATTATTGATGTTGAAATTAAAATCTCACATTTAGAACCCGATAATATCCAAATTGCGTTTGCCAAAGATATTACAGAAAAAAACATAGCCAACAAATCAATCAAAGAAAGCGAAGCATTATTTAGCGCGCTTTATGAACATTCGAGCGATTCGATTATGTTGTTGGATAACCGCGGTTTTTTTGACTGTAATCCGGCGGCATTACATACTTTTGGTTACCCGGCTAAAAAAGCATTCTGCCAACTGCACCCTAAAGATTTATCTCCTCCAAAGCAACCGAATGGAAAAAATTCAATGAACCAAATGAATAACTATATCGGTGAGGCCATCAAACACTCAATTTGCCGATATGAATGGACATTTAAAAAAAAGGATGAATCTGTTTTTCCGGCTGAGGTTATCCTCAACACGATCGAGATGCATGGAAAAATCATTATTCAAAATGTCGTTCGAAATATTGCAAATCGAAAAAAGGCTGAAGATGACCTCATCACCGCTAAAACTCAAGCAGAAAAAAACGAAATTAAGGCGTATAAAGCCCTCGTCGAAGTCGAAAGGACCCAAAAGGCCAATATCAGCATGATGGAGAACGCGATCCTGGCTAAAGAAAAATTAGAACATCAATCTCATCAATTGAAAAAAGCGCGATTAAAAGCTGAACAAGCCTCAAAAGCAAAGAGTGATTTCCTTTCAAACATGAGCCATGAGATTAGAACCCCCATGAACACAATTTTAGGTTTCAGCAAGCTTTTAAAACGCTCTGAATTAACGTCAAAACAATCTCATTATTTAAACCTCGTATTATCCAGTGGGGATTATCTGCTTGAACTGATTAATAACATCTTAGACCTGTCCAAGTCAGAAGCTGAACGAACCCAACTTGAACAGATCGATTTTAATATTGAAAAACTTGCTGATAATGTTCTTAAAATCGGGCAATCAAAAATCGACAAAAAAAATATTGAATTTTATCTCTACATTCACCCGGATGTTCCGGAAGAATTAAATGGAGACCCAACACGCCTGCGACAAATGTTGATCAATTTGATTGGTAATGCCATCAAATTCACGGATCAAGGGCACGTTGGGCTGATCATCCAAAAAGAAACAGTAAATAAAGTCAATGTCCCTGACTGGACAGAAAATGAAGACCAATGTTTCTTACGATTTTGTGTTGAAGACTCAGGAATCGGTGTGCCAAAAGAAAAAAACGAATTCATATTTGATGTCTTTTCTCAAGCAGACACATCAACCACAAGACAATACGGAGGAACAGGATTAGGTCTTGCCATATGTAAAAATTACGCCCAATTGATGAAAGGAAAAATATGGGTCGAATCCGAAGGAAACAACGGCAGTAAGTTTATCTTTAACGCCCTCTTATTTAAATCCAAAAAGCGGGTCCAAAAAGCACTGCCGGAAGCCTTCAGGGACCTAATAACAAGCAAAACAATCCATATCATTGATGATAACTTTACGATCAGTCAGCATTTAAAACATATCTGTACAGACATTGGGTTCAAAAACATCAAATGTGACAACACTCCCGAATATTTATATGAAACAAAAAACGCCAATGACAATATCCCGGATATCATATTGATAGATATTCTTCTTGAGAACGATAAATCTTTTCAATTGGTCCATCAGGCCTCAAAGCAAGACCATCTGAAATCCATAAAAATAATTGGAATGACATCCAGCATGGACGATCTTGAGCCTGAAAACATAAAAAAAGAAGGTTTTTTAGGACTCCTAACGAAACCTGTAACAAAAAATGATTTGTTACACATTTTGGCTAGCAATTATGATTTTAAAGACATATTCAGTGCTGATGAGCTTCAGCAAGAAAAAAATGAGATGACATGCAAAGGACTTAAAATCCTTGTCGTCGATGACAATATTCCCAATCAAGCCCTGATCAAATCCTATTTCCGCGTTCTCGGCTGCATCGGAGATTATGCCGGCAATGGCCAAGAGGCTGTTGAAAAAATAAAAAAAAACAACTATGACGTTTGCTTAATGGACTTACAAATGCCGGTAATGGGGGGGCAGGAAGCGACCACAATAATCAGAAAAGGCATTAACAAAAATATTCCCATACTAGCCCTTACGGCTGACGTCGTACAGGAAGATAAAGAAAAAGCGCTCGCGACAGGAATGAACGATTATTTAACGAAACCCATCACCTTATCCCGACTAAAAGAAAAAATCCTTAAATACAGTCAAAAAAAAATCGACTCAAAATAAATCATATTCCTATTCATTAAAAATCTAATCAATGCTAATATATCGACAGTGGAAAAATTAGATATTAATTTTCTTAATTGCGCCAATCAACTTGGTCTTAGCTTGGAAGACTATAAAGAATTATTAACGATATCACTCGCGGATGCCAATCAAGATATCATGCGGTTGGAAACAATTATTGAAAATAAACAAGAAGATCAATATTTTCAAGTCATCCATCATCTCAAGGGTACTCTTTGTTCACTGATGATTAAAAGCGTGACAGATACGATTTCGACAATGAATGATCTTGCCCAAAAAAAACAAAATTTAAACCAAATTCCAAAATTATATTCCGTCCTTAAACAAAGGATAAATCAACTCAATATCAATTTAAATGAATAATTTAATATTTTCAGAAGGAGGATGTGCGTGATGTGGAAAATTTTAGTTGTTGATGATAATGAAAGAAATGTCGAACTTATCGTTGAGACACTCGAAGGCATTGCTAAATGCCAAACAGCTAAAAATGGAGAAGAAGCTCTGACCGCTTATAATACCGCCATTACAGGCCAAAACGCTTTTGATGTTGCCTTATTGGATGTCGCCATGCCTGGTATTGATGGAATAGATGTATTGAAGGCCATTCGAGCGAAGGAGGAAGAGCGGGGGATCCCATTTGGTGAAGGCATGCCGATTATTATGGTCACGGCAAACAAAGAACCGTTTATCAAGGCCTATCGTACCGGTTGTGACGACTACATCTTAAAGCCAATCGATCCAGAGAAACTCATCACAATGATTGAAGAAAAGCTTTCTAACAAATAGTATTTGCCTTCGAGGTACGATGTTATTATACACCCGGTTTTCCATAAAGACATATGTCTAAGAGCAAAATCACATTACCCCAAACTGTTTATGTCGATAAAGATAAATGCATTAACTGTCATGCCTGTATTTCCGCCTGTCCTGTAAAATATTGCAATGATGGAAGTGGTACGGTTGTCAGTATCAACTCCGATCTCTGCATTGCCTGCGGAAAATGTATCCAAACCTGCTCTCATCAGGCCCGTTTTTATACCGACGATTTGCCGGCCCTCCAACGGGCCATTCACCGACAAGAAAGAATCATTGCTGTCGTCGATCCGTCTATCGCTGCAAATTTCCAACATCAATTCTTAAACTTAAATGGATGGTTAAAAAGTTTCGGTGTTCATGCCGTTTTTGATATCAGTTTTGGTGCTGAACTATGTGTCAAAAGCTATGTCGAATATATTCAGAAACAATCACCTCCCATTATCATCATACAATCTTGCGCCGCTATCGTCAGTTATATCGAAATGTATCAGCCGGAACTGCTACCTTATCTAGCGCCTATTGACAGCCCGATGATACATACAATCAAGATGATACGAAAATACTATCCTCAATACTCCGACCACAAAATCGCGGTGCTTTCACCTTGTCTCGCAAAAAAGAGAGAACTTCATGAAACAAATATGGGAGACTTTTACATTGCCGATCTTTCCCTCAAGCAATATATCAAAGACAACAATGTTGAACTATCCAGCTTTCCTGCCATTGATTATGATGATCCATCGGACGAAAGGGCTGTCGTTTTTCCATCTCCAGGGGAATTACTTCGTACCTTAAAACGTTGGATTCCGAATATGAGCTATCTGGCCCGCGAGATTGAAGGAACAGAAACGATCTATGATTATCTAAAAAAACTTCCGGCTATTTTAAACAAGGAAAAAATCAACACACCGCTTTTGATTGATTGTTTAAATTGTGAACTAGAATGTACCGGAGAACCCCTCACCTTAAACAAAAATAAATCTGTTGAAAAAATTGAATATTGGATGCAACAAAAAAACAAAGCCATGCAAATAATACATCGACAGGATCAATCAAATCAAGACATAAACATCAATGACATCGTATCAAAACATTGGTGTGAACAGCTATATCACAGGAGTTATCTTGATCTATCAGATTCCGTGCAGATTAAAAACCCCACGCTAGCAGAACTGCAGGCAATTTTTGAAACCATGCATAAGTATTCAGAAAAGGATATCATCAATTGCAGCTCTTGCGGTTATGGCAAGTGCGAAAACATGGCAAAAGCCATCTATAACAAGCTGAATCGGCCTGAAAATTGTCATCATTATCTCGCCCAAAAATCTGATATCAGGAAGAATAAAATTCAGTTAAACGAAAAACGTTTGAAACACATCCTGGATACAACTCTCGAAGGTTTTGTCCAGGTCAATAAATCAGGATACATTCAAATGGCCAATGAAGCCATGGCGAATATATTGGGGGCCACACCAGATAAAATCATCAATCATCCGATATCGAAGTTTATTTCGCCGCTTCAAGACATCGACTTTGGGAACATTATAAACCTCAAAAATCTTACGAAACATAAACTCGAAGTTACGCTTTCCAAATTAGATGGATCGACAATATACAGTTTATTCCACATAAATATTTTGACAGATGAAAACAACCAACCTATTGGCTATTTTGCTTTGGTCAGTGATATTACAAATCTTAAAAACACGGAAAAAGAATTAAAAAAATTCCAGGATCATTTGCAGCAGCTCGTTGAAGAACGAACGCAGGAATTACAAAAAATAAATTTCCAGCTTGAAGAAGAAGTTACTCAGCGAAGAAAAGAGCAAAATAAAATTCAAGAAAGTGAACAGGAAATCCGCCGAATTATGAATACGATTCCTCATGCGGTCCTAGAATTAAAAAATCGTCAAATCGTCTTTGCCAACGCTGCCGTTGTCGGCGTATTTGGCTGGCAAGCCAATGAACTCATTGGAAAAACGACACAAATTCTGTATTTGGATGATAACGAATTCGATAAAATCGGTCAATATTTTTATCCCGTACTAGCCAAACAGGGGATTCATCATGGTGAATTCAATATAAAGAAAAAAAACGGACGCAATATTATTTGTATGATCAGTGCATCGTTCGTAGGCAAAGAAACGGATAACGAGAGAGTGATCGCTGTTTATGAAGACATAACAGAACGCAAACGGGCAGAAACAGCCCTCCATCTGGCTAAAGAGGCGGCAGAAGAAGCCAATCGCTTGAAATCTCAATTTGTTTCAAATGTGTCACATGAAATCAGAACACCCCTCAATTGCATTATTGGTTTTGCTGATGTCATCTTGCAATCCGAAGACCTAAACAGCATCCACCAACAGGCTGAAATCATATTAAATGAATCTGAGACACTCCTCAATCTCATTAACGACCTTTTAGATCATGCTAAAATTGAGGCTGGTAAATTGAATATCGATCAACATGGTTTCGACCTCTATGGCCTTATCAATCAAATTGTGCAAACCATGCGGATCCATGCCAATAAAAAAAATTTGCAATTTTATGCTTCCATTGAGAAAACTGTTCCTCAATATGTGATTGGTGACAGTTTGCGAATCCATCAAATCATTATAAACCTACTCAGTAATGCCCTAAAATTCACCCATGTAGGATCCATCACATTACTCATTGAATCCTTTGATAAAAAAAAGGATCAAGTCACTCTTCGCTTTTCCATTATTGATACAGGAATAGGAATATCCAGAGAACAACAAAACAAAATATTTGAAAGTTTTACGCAAGCGGATGGAAGCACAACCAGAAAATATGGGGGAACAGGACTAGGTACAACCATTGCCAAAGATCTTGTACAGATTATGCACGGACAAATGGGGGTCTCAAGTGAACAAGGTAAAGGAAGCACTTTTTGGTTCTCCTTACAGTTTGAACGATGCACAGACCTAAGCAAGGTTAAAAAATTTCATCAAAAGAAACAAAAACAGTTGGGAGACAACAGGATAAAAAAAAATACTCAATTTAATATTCTGGTTGCTGAAGACTACACACCCAATCAAGAATTAATAAAACTCCTCCTAAGTAGCGCAGGTTTTCAGTTCTCTATCGTCTCGAACGGCCTTGAAGTGATTGATATCTGCCGCCAGTCAACTTTCGATATCATCTTGATGGACGTTCAAATGCCGGAATTAGACGGCATCGCCACCGCCTTGCATATCCGAAATAATATGGAGGCATTAAAAACGATCCCCATCATTGCCCTAACCGCCCACGCCAACAAGGCAATTGTCGAAAAATGTTTTAAAGCAGGGATGAATGATATTCTAAATAAACCAATTAGGAAGGAAGAACTGCTGCAGGTCCTGGATAAATATCTGAAGAACAAACCTGGCCAAGCAACGAATAACGGTCAAAATACGGCTTTTGACAGAGATACTATGCCGCTGCATTATAATGAAATCATAAAAGAATTTGGTGGTAATAAAATTTTGCTGGATACCGTCACGAATCAATTCATCACCAATGTTGGCGGCCAAATTCTGATTATGCAGGACGCGATCAAAAATAAACAATTTGAGATACTTAGAAAGGAAATACATAAAATTAGGGGCGGCGCAGCCAACCTAACAGCCCAATCTTTGGCTGATATTGCCGAAGAAATTGAATCTTTAGCAAAACAAAAAAATTATATAAACCTCAATAATCTCATGAAAAACTTCGTATCTGAATATAAGCGCCTAAAAGAATATGTAGGGAGTGGATATAAAAATATTGGCAAAAACTAAAAATATAGTATATAAATGTAATATATCTAAAAAAGGAGTTCTTCCTATGCGTATTTTAATCGTTGATGATGATTATGTCAGCCGAACCAAGTTGAAAGCGTTATTGTCGATGTACGGGGACTGTGACACAGTTCCAAATGGAGAACTTGCTTTAGAATTTTTTAATAATGCTCATTCTGAAAGCGTACCTTATGATCTTATAACTTTGGACATAGATATGCCGGGCATGAATGGTCATGAAGTGATTGACAAAATGTCAGAATGGGAAATGGCAAATGAGATTGATGCCACAAAATCAGCTAAGCTACTGATGATAACTATCAAACAGAACTCGGAAGACATTATGTCTTCTTTTAGAAAGGGGTGTCACGATTATATAAAAAAACCCGTAACACAATCCAATATTCAAGTTGCCCTTGAAAATATTGGGCTTATGAAGAACCTTTAGAATAATATCAATCAAGCAGTTTAAACGAAAGGATGCTGGACCATGTTGTTAAGATTTCTGATTATTTTAATTTGTCTGATATGTTTGCCAATGTCTGTAGTACATGCCCAAGTTGACCAAGAAAATTCAGACGACTTATATGAATGGCAACTACGTGAATATCCAAACATTCATGGACAATATAATGCGGGAAGAGAACGTTACAATGAAGCATTAGCAGAAAAACACCTAAGACTAAAAAACACAAAGAAAAAATTGCTCAAAGAAAACAGCATGATGAAAGTTGACATTAAAGAGCAAAAATCTTTACTCCACCTTCAAGACAAAAGAATTAAAGAGCTACAAAAATTCAATGAAAGGCTTCGCGAAGAATGGGAAGCGTTAGACACGGCGAATAAAGCTAAAGAAGCGGACAAACAAAGATTGGTGGAAGACACTTTAGCTAAAAAGGCTGAAATTGAATTGCAGAAAGCAAATAACATAACACTGTCTGAAGAAGCTGAAATCCTAAAAGAAGAATTCGCTCTAAAAAATTCTGAATATGCTGAACTCAATTCATTCTATGAAGAAAAAGAAATGGAAGTGGCTCAGGCGCAAGATAGCGTTGATCGTAAACAAAAAGAATATGATGAGTTGAAATCGAACAACGAAATGTTATCTAGTGAATATGAAGAAAAGCAACGAGAATACAGTGAATTAGAAGAACTCGTTCTCATGCAAAAAGAAGAAAATGAGCGCATTGAAAAAGAACTGGATCAAGACTTAGAATCCTTTTACAGCAAGTTATTGCGTTTCTATGAACAAGAAGGCACAGAACTTCGTGAAAAGCTCGAAGACTATAAAGGAAGAAAAGTAGAAGTTGAAAGCAAGCTAGAAGATGAGCAATTGTGATTCAGATGACTATTGTGACGAACCACAACGATACCATCAACATCAAATTTCCTTTAATTACATTATATGAACATTGGGAAAGCAACTGTTTGAATTTAAGGTGCTTGCTGCGGAGTCAAAAACAATGCCCCGTGCAAGCACCTTAAATTCAACAACGGCAAACACTTTTGATCCATCCAGAAAGACATTCTCGGTCAAAAAAACCATTCATGGCCAGTCATTCCAATACATCCCTATCCGAAACATATCAAACCAAATCCTGGCCCGGCTGTCATAAATGCACTTATCAAATGCATTATCGTGACAACAACTTATTGTCTTAAACCTCTATATTTCAATCAGTTTCAACCTTAAAATAAAGTACTAGATTTTTTTTTCATTTTGTAGTATATTTATGTCTATCGAATGTTGTCCGCATTTACTGCATAAAATATGATTATTGGAGGTGATTGCACGTGGGGGAATGGAAAGAAGATAAATTAATCAAGTCTACAAATAAAGACAGAGATATTTTCCCTTGGGACGAAGCGGATATATACTTTTAGGATGTTATCGCAACAAACAGTCAAAACCCTATCTTGCATTGTGACAAGATAGGGTTTTCTGTTTAAATGGCCTTGCGATATACAGCACATGAACAAAAACATATTAATTTTTTTAATTCACAACCAGCCATTATTATCTCAACAATGAGATCATACGGGTACGATTTAAAAAACGTTACTATCAGGCCATCAGGAAAAATTTTCATCTTTGTTTTTTTACAGGCCAAACGTACTAAAATTTAATAATAAATCCTCAAATCAGTGTAACCGTTGTTAACTTTGAGCAATTTACCGGCTACACCATCCAAGGCAAAACACACATCATCCCCAAAAATAAAAGGATCTGTTCCATATTGACAAATGGGAAAATAAAATTACCCAACCCATTTCAGAACCTTTAGTACAAAATGTTCAAAAAGAAACGAAAGGCTCCTTTAATTACGAAACTCACCTGCCATAAAATCCTAAATACATGATTGAAGTATCTGTTTCCAGCAAAAATTTATCCCCCATATTGCCACAAGATTAAATCCTCTGAATCAAATAGTCATTATGGTTGCAAAATAAAAATAATACGATATAATTTTAAATATCAAAATTTTCATTTATAAACCATCAGGAGCAAATATGAACAAAGAAGATTTTTTAGCCATCCTGCATAAAGGAACTGAATTAGAGGCATCCGATGTTCATCTTTCCGCAAACAAACCACCGATTTTTCGTCTTTATGGCAATTTACAATACTCGAAGCAGGCATCCATATCAAATTCACAGTTAAAGAGTATGCTCTATGATTTATTATTACCTGAACAAATTGCTAAATTCGAAGAAGAAAAAGAGCTTGATTTTTCTTATAGAGAAATGGCGGAATATCAATTTCGAATCAACGCCGGACTTGATCGTGGAAATATTGCAATCACAGCACGCATCACTCCCGCAAAAATAAAGTCTTTGGAAGAATTAAATCTTCCAAAAGTTGTTCAGGACATCGCTTATGAACGAAAAGGGCTGGTTCTGATTGCCGGGGTAGCAGGATGCGGAAAGAGTACAACATTAACATATCTTATCGATTTGATTAATCGCAATAGACAGTGTAAAATTGTTACCATTGAAGACCCGATCGAATATATCCACGAATCAAATAAGTCTTTAATTATGCAAAGAGAAGTCGGCGCGGATACCCATACTTTTGCGGATGCCATCAAACACGCCCTCCGCCAGGACCCGGATGTTATCGTCATTGGAGAAATGCGTGACTTGGAATCGATGTCCATGGCAATTACAGCTGCAGAAACAGGCCACCTCGTATTAACAACTGTTCACGCTCCGAATGCGACCGAAACCATCAACCGTATCATTGATGTTTTTCCCCAGGCAAATCGTGACCAAATCAATATTCAGTTAGCTGAGAACTTCTTAGCTGTTATGGCACAAATGCTCATTCCCCGTGCAGACAGCAAAGAACGCATACTGGCCACAGAGGTTATTTATACAAACATTGCTATCCGCAACCTGCTCCGGAGAGGATCACTCGTCGAACTTCGTGGACAAATTGACGCCGATGAAAATCCTAAAGTTCAATCATTTGAGGTTTGTCTTTCTAAACTCTATCTCAAGAACCTCATCACGAAAGAGACAGCCATCGACTATTCAAAATTCCCGGAAAAACTAAAGTTCACAAATCCGAATGATTTTAAAAGTGTTTTTGGGACAAAAAAGAAAACTAAGGACAAAAAAAGTTCCAAATACGAGCCCGATGAAATGAATACGTTCGAAAAAGCCTTAATTATTGAACAAGACGAAGACGATCGCGGTAAAATGGGAGAAATATGTAAACATGAAGGGATCCCGACGATTTATCTCGCTCCGTCCGGAGAGCAAGGACTCATCATTGCCAATAAAGTCAAGCCTGATTTAATCATTATTGACATGCTAATCGTTGATATTGATCTGGAAAAACTTTGTGAGCATTTCAAAGAAATCGTTGGAGACGGAATCAAAATTATTATGATTACCGGAAGATTTAGGCCGGAAGACCCCCAAAAAGTATCCGATTTAGGTGCTATTGATTTGGTTGTCAAAACTGCTGATCTGCGGTTACTATCTAAATCACTGCAAAAGCTTCAAGGAACATATAATCCCGAAAATAAATAATAATAACGTCGATTTTACAAAAATTAACTGATTTTATTTTTCTCCCATCAATTTATTCAGTCGATCAAAAGCTCTACTCCGGGCATTTTTCTTTTTCTGTTCTAACTCATTCTTATCTTCGCGCAACTTATATATCAATGAAAGAGAAAACACGATATCTTCAAAACAATAGTGAAATGAAATCCTGTGCGTATTCGAAAAGTCCGAAAGAATGACCATTCGGTTCCCTTTAATTGTTGTAGGGATACTGATCTCAAAACTATGCTCCGTTTCTTTCATCAACTTCATCTTAACACCACCGGCAATCATATTAATCTGCTCAGCGATCCCGTCAATCACTTCACGATTAGCGTCATCCAGTGTTGAATGAATCATCCTGGATACGATTTGACAGGCACTGCTGTTAGGTAAGCAAATCGCAATACTCCCTTCAATACTGCCGATAAAACCGATCGAACTGATAATGCATTCGTCGTCTAACATAACCTCATTTTCAATCTGCTTTGGGACTAACGATATCGTCGCAAGAAACGCGTCGGAAACAGACTCCTCCAATAACTTGCTTAAATGCTCTGATAATTCATTCATATCTCATCTCCAAATTATACCAAATCCATTAATAAATTGTTCTATCTTAATTCTGAAAAGCAGAATTGGTTTTGGTCATTATTTAATGGAATTGGTATTAGTATCAAATTCAACCATTTTAAAACAATATAATTTATTGCTGATAGCATGTACAGCAAAAACTCATCTTTTTAACAAAAATAATAAAAGTTCGGTCATGCTTATATATATAAAATTATACACTCAACTCATTAGTTGTTGCTTTTTTTGAACATTCAAATATAATAGTAATACGAACAATAAGAAAAATAAGAAAATATGAGCCAATATAAGCCAAATAGAGATAATTAAACGTAGCATGGCACATTTATTGCTTATATATATCAACGAGAGGAGTATACACTATGAAAAAAATGTTTTTAATCATTATTTTATTAATGACTTGCATTTCCCTTCAAGGATGCAAAGGCGGCGGAAGTGGATCAGGAAGTGGGATAACATCCGGCGGTGTTTTTCTAGATCCCATGGCTTTACTGAATGAAGACGGAACTGGCGATGATCCATTACCATGGACAACTGACGAACCAGATGAAGAAAGCGAGGATAATTCCGGAGGAGAAGATCCAGACCCGATAGTATTGCCTGACTTATGTGAAGATAGCGAACATAATGTTGTTCCTTGTATTGAAGGACCGGGAACTGAAGCACACTCAACACCAGAGCCTGCGACATTTTTCTTGTTGTTCAATAGCCTGTTAGGATTTGCTTTTTTTAAAAGAAAAAAATAGTCCTTTTGAGATGAAATGGGGGAGAAGAACCAAACCATTTTATTGAAAAGGAGACTGTTATTTTGAAAACTAAAATATGTACATTGACTACTCTAATTTTGTTGAGTACAACCGTCTATTCCTATGCCTTTTATAACATTGATGGAGATTTAAATGACTGGGGAATAGACCTCACCGATCCTCAAGCTCAAAACAAACACTATCTAGACAATCACACGCCCATAGGGTCAAACATTGATTTCTTCACAGAAGACAATACTGACAAATTCCAGGGCAGTCAATACGTTGGCCCCGGATATTCAAACGGGAACCGGTACGACGCTGAGGCCATCTATTTTGACAATGACGCTCAATATGCCTATATCGCGATCGTAACAGGTGTATCTTCCTCAGAAAATTCTTTCCCCGCAGGCGATATTTTCCTTGATTCAATCGACCCAACAGGCAATCAACAATACCATTATGGCATCGATATCATCACTGGAGAGTTCTATTTCGTTGATAGTTGGATTGATGTTGATTATTCTGATCATCAAAGCGCCTCACCATGGAAAATCGGAGATAATAAAACACTTCTGGGACAAGCAGATTTATTTTATACAACCCAGGACATTAATTCACACTATGTCATCGAGGCCAGGGTTCCTTTAGCCTGGATGGGGATAGGAACATCGTCAAGCACAGACATTTGGCTCCACTGGACAATGCGCTGTGGCAATGATACCGTCGATCTGAAAGGGACGGTTCATTCTACCCCCGAACCAGCGACATTTTTTCTTCTTCTGAACGGATTCTGGGGCTTCTTTTTCCTCCGAAAAAAATAACCTTATTACTGTAACAAGCTAAAAAGGCAGCTTATTAAAGAATAAGTTGCCTTTCTTGTTTATTTGAATAGAATGTTAATATGCATCATACTAGAAGCATGCATTTTGGGATTATATGTATTATAATTAAGTATAGCAAAAATCACTAAAATCAGGACTCACGAAATGAAAAAAATACTTCTTCTTACCATTTTTTGTTTACTGGCTACCCGGACTCAACCAGCCGAAAGTTTGTCAATTAAGGAACGACTACGAAAAGCCCGCGAAAAAGAAAACACTCAATCCAGTCAAACCGGCACAGTCAATGAACCGGCCCAGGATCAAAACGACGCTGCGCAAGAACCATCGGCACCGGAAACTGAAAAGCCTAAAAGCACAATCAGCAAACCCGAAGGTAAAAGATGCTCTTCATCCCAATGTGGCGGCGAAACACAAACAAAGTACCCCCCCCCTGATCAACCATATCAACAACAAGACACCCCAATAGGAATAGTTGGAGAAGACGGAAACCTGCGTGGAGAAATGATAAAAAATAGCATCTATAATCCTCCCACAAAAAAAGCCTTATCCCAAGTATTAAACAATACATCATTACCCGCGGCAGCTTATAATGATGGGGAATTTATCTCATATTTTAATAATGGGCGCATCATTTATCGGCGTTACACAATGAAAGATCGAGTACTCGTTGGAGAATTTCAAGAATACCATATCAATGGTGCGCTTAAAAGGGAACTTTTCTTCAAAAATGGCTATATCTTAAAAGAATTTTCATACCAACCGGCATCATGGCCTGGCAGCTTTTAAACTCGTTTCGGTTGATATTTTTTTTTGAAAAAGCTAGATATCCTTTCCGATTAATATTACCATAAAAACAATTTAAACTTACGGTAAACATATGAACAGTCTGAAGGGATGCTCACCCACAACATTTGACAATATCTCTAAATCTTCAACCCCATCCCAAAGAAGGCGGGTTCTTTATTGAAACCTGCCGATCAGATGAATCTCTACAGGGAAACCTGCTTCACAAAAAATAAACAAAAAAAGAGGCCTGAAGTCAATCCTCTGACGAACTTTTAATAATATTCTTGATTTAAAAACGGGAACGAAGTAGAATATACCGCATTAAGATAATAATACCAATTCCATTAAATAATGACCAAACCCAATTCTGCTTTTCAGAATTAAAATAGAACAATTTATTAATGGATTTGGTATAAAGGAATAGCAACGATGAAAAAAATGAAAGAAAAAAGAAAATTTATTCGAACTAAATGGAAATATCCCGTTGTTATCTTTGGACCAAACAATGAAATTCTCAACGGACAAATCAGCAATATTTCTCTAACAGGAGCCTACATTACCCGTGTTTTCCCTTGCATACTCCGCGTGGGCGATATATTCAGTTTTAATATCATCCTTTCCGATATTGACCTCGACCTCCGTATCGAAGGTGATGCTATCGTCCTTCGACAAGAATCAACCATCGGAATAGGAGTCAAATTCACAAAATTCAACGCAGACGCGCTCATGCACCTTCGCAAAATTGTTACGTACAATCATGAGGACACAGAAAGCACACCCGGTAAACCTAAAATCTTTTCAGACAATTAATCCTTCCCAGGCTCATCGAAAAAACTAAAATTTTGCAGTAGCAGAATTTGCCGGAAGAACCGACTGAGTGAATCTCAACCTGATGTTATCATGATAATCACAGGGAGTTCCCCTGACAGACATAAAACCAATAATTCAATCAAGATCCTAACATAATGAGTCAGGCACCTGATGGATAACGGATCCTGTTTTTTGAACAAAAGGTTACTTATACAGCAGTATATTCATAACAGAGGAGGAAAAAATGGCAAGACCGGTTGTTAATGAAGGAATTGACAGTATCAGAAAAGGTGGTAGCAATATATTTAGAGAAGGAACCCACATGCTTCCAAGCATTTCTTTGATGATGGCTGAAGGCGTATTAAAAACAATCAAGGATGTTAAAAAACCGTTTGTCACAATCATCAACTCCCACACTACGCAAATACCTGGTCATGCTCATTTGGATCAAATAGGAGCGGTCCTAAAAAAGGAACTGGAAGCCCAAAACATAAATGTTTGGTACACGAATATCGGGGGAGCAATATGTGACGGTATCGCAATGGGGCATTTTGGAATGAAATACTCGTTGCCATCGCGGGAACTGATTACGGATCAAATTGAAACAATTATTGGCGCCCATCCCTGTGATGCCTGGATCGGTATCGGCAATTGCGACAAAATCGTGCCCGCGATGTACAACGCCATGGTGAGAATCAATATTCCATCCATCTATGTCAGTGGTGGACCGATGCTGGCGGGTTGCGATCATCAAGACCTCATATCTGTTTTCGAGGGGGTTGGAAAACATAGCGTTGGAAAAATGTCAACGAAAGCCCTTGAAGAAATCACGAAATATGCTTGTCCTGGTTATGGTAGCTGCTCGGGCATGTTTACGGCAAATTCCATGAATTGCATGGGAGAGGTCCTTGGGCTCGCCCTGCCAGGAAATGGCACCATACCCGCAACCAAAAGGATTCCCGGGCAAACCAGGCAATTCCAGCTAAACCCGGATCGATTGGAACTCGTTAAAAAGGCCGGACACACATTACTCAATTTGCTCAAGAAAAAAATTCGCCCACTGGATATTCTGTCCAAACAATCCATTGACAATGCCTTCATACTGGATATGGCCATGGGGGGGTCGACAAATACCGTCTTACACGTCCTGGCATTAGCCCATGAGGCTGGGATTAAATACAACCTCAAACGTTTAAACAAATTGTCCAAAACAACCGCGAACGTGGCCAAGATAGCCCCATCCAGACCAGAGGTCCATATTGAAGATGTCCATAAAGTCGGAGGAATGGGAGCTATTCTTAAATCCGTTTATGACGGTGGTCAGACAATGCTGGATCTAAAAACCCCAACAGTCTACGGCACACTTGGGAAATACGTCAAAGAATCACCTGAACCCGATGGGGATATCATTCGTCCGGCAGCGAACCCGTTTTCTCAAGAAGGGGGATTGTCCGTATTATATGGTAACATTGCGCCAAACGGTTCAGTGGTCAAAACATGTGGAGTGGAAGATGACATGCTCGTTTTTAAAGGGCCAGCCAAAATCTATGAGTCGCAAGAAGCGGCCTTAGAAGGCATCCTTGGAGGAAAGGTCAAAGAGGGGGATGTTGTTGTCATCCGTTATGAAGGTCCGAAAGGCGGTCCGGGGATGCAGGAAATGCTATCGCCGACAGCAGCGATCAAAGGGGCAGGGATACGAGCAGCCTTGATCACCGACGGAAGATTCTCCGGCGGGACCAGAGGCCTCTGCATCGGCCATGTCTCGCCAGAAGCGGCCTCTGGAGGAGCTATCGCCCTCCTGCGTAACGGCGATATAATCTCAATTGATGTCCTTAAAAAAAAATTAGATACGTGTGTCTCAAAGGCGGAACTGCAAAAACGACGCAAAAAACTCAAACCGTTCAAATCAAAAGTTCGCGGGGGGTGGTTGAAACGGTATTCCGCCAGAGTGACCAGTGCAGATACCGGGGCATGGCTCAGTGATGACTTCTAAAAAAAATCATAAATTCTGTTGCAATTCCCCCCCCAAACAATTATATTCCTTGAATAAGTTGAAATCGAGCGTTTGTTCCCGGGAATTTCACATGTTTTCCAGGCAAACGAATCTATAGATCAATATTTTTTAATCTGTATTAACGGAGGGTGAAAATGAGAAAAGTTTTATTTGCAAGCATTTTCATGTTATGTGTGGCTTTATCCGCACAAACAATTTATGCCGAAGACTTAACTCCTCAACTCTGTAAAAAAAAAGCAATCGCAGCGGCTAAATTGATTGAAGCAGAAGGCGCTGCAGCACTAGAAAAAATAAAAGCTGAAGATGGTGAATTTCGTTTCGCAGATGGTAAAGGGTATGTCTGGGTCCATAACTTAGACAATATCATGCTTATGCATCCGATTGAGCCATCGCTGGAAGGAAAAGGCCTAGGCGACAAGCGTGACGTTAACGGCGTCTATCTGTTTGTTGCCATGAATGAAATCGCTGAAGAAAATGGTGCTGGATGGGTTCCCTATTCATGGCCAAAACCGGGCGAAGAAGCCAGTTCACCAAAAGCATCCTATGTTGTCTTAGTTGAAAAAGATGGTGAAAGCTACGTGGCTGGCAGCGGGATGTACGATATCACGGGTGACGATATTAAAAAAATGTTCCCGGACGATTCTGTTTACGAAGAATAGTTTCCACTGTTATTAAGTCGTCTAAAAAAAAGCGTGCTTATTTATTTAAGCACGCTTTTTTTTAAAATTTATCAAATACCCCGCAGCAGAGCTACATGGTATTTGACTACGATTAATTTTAAATTCCGTCAAACATTTCCATTTGACCTCGATAAATTTGGTGGAAGAAGGCTTACATATTGAATATATAAACCTTATTTATGGTTTGGTCTCGTCAAGACGCACTGTTATGTCATGATTGATCTTTTTGCAAATATCCCTAACGGCCGCTGTATCAGGTAAGACGCGGAAAATCGTATCTAAATATTTTTTTTCATGAATGACCTTCAGGGCTACAACAAAATTAATATCATAAACCCATCCAATCTGCAATAATTTGAAGTCATTCAATGTCCGTAAATCCTTTATCGCAACCTGACGTTCTTCCATAATTGCCGCCATGACGGCAGGATTGATCCGGGGAAGATCCGGCAAATCCAAAACAACTTTCTTTCCCTGCCCAATCGCGTCCTGTTGATAATGGATATGGACGAAATAAAAAATATCTATCTTATCAACATCCCGCAGGAATTGAGCAAAAATGATAAAACGCGGATCACTATGATTTTCAATTGAATAACGGTTATGATTCAAAATGGCGAAATTAATCAAATCAATCGTATTAGAATCGAAATCCTGTAGAACTTTTAACCTCGATAAAACCTGTTGCGCTAACCAAGCATGGTCAACTGTATCCCGGTCAGCAAATGAACCATACGTATGATATTGTTCAAAGCGCCCAATATCATGGATTAATCCGATATAAGCGGCTAAAATGACATCTTGAGAGTCAGAAAAAATGAAAGGGGCTAACTCTTCCGCCAAGTCGCAGACTCGCAGGGAATGCTGGGCCTTGAGCGAAAAGGCAGCTTGAACATCTTTATCCAAAGATCCAAATTGGCGAAGATATTCCCTGAACCAACTTTTTTTCTCTTTTAAGTATTTTTCATCTAAAATCATCGTTACCCTATATATTTATTACTATAATTAAAATAGCACATAGAATATTTAAATAGAATATTATAACAAATAATAATAAAATTTCGTTGACAACAAACATAATCAATGTCAATATTGACATTATTAAATACTTTATAATCTATTCGCCAAGAATACTTTAAGCAAAATCAATGACATATGGGGAGAAAAATTAAAATGACATTGATCAAAAATTTTCAAGTATCGCGACCTACTGTAAAATCAATTAAAACTTTTCTATCCAACTTCCTAGCTCATGTAAGGTCGCAACAGGGCAACCTATGCTTACGCACATTAACAAAAAAAATTTTATTTGAATTGAACGATAAAAACGTAAATACCGTTTCTCTGACAGGCAACTTTACAGATTGGGACACCAAGGGCATCCCGCTTAAAAAGAATTGGCGTGGTATTTGGCGAATACAAATAAAATTGAACCCCGGAAAATATGAATATAAATTCATAATCAATAAAAATGACTGGATTACTGATCCGACTAATCCAGAGACAGTCATAAATTCATTTGGAACCAGAAATTCAATAAGGATCGTTACTTAATATGAAAATAGCTATTTTATCTTGGGAATCAGCTCATTCAATTTATGTTGGTGGCGTTGCTATTCATGTTACAGAATTAGCCTGTTCATTAGAAAGAATCGGCCACGAAGTTCATGTTTTTACCCGCATGGGACGTCATGACCACCCCCTTTATGAAAATATCCACGGAGTCCATTACCATCGCTGTCCTTTCAATTCGCATCCTGATTTTATTGAAGAAGTTAACAATATGTGTCGAGCAATGGTCGATGCCGTTTTTCACACAGAAGATTATATGGGTGATCATTTTGATGTCGTCCATGCACATGATTGGTTAACAGCCAATGCCATGATCTGGATAAAACGGGGGCGTGGCCGAAGAACAATCTTTACGATACATTCCACAGAATATGGCCGTTGCGGAAATAATTTTTACGGTGGTGGTTCTGACCGCATTCGCGGAATAGAATGGCAGGGAGCTTATGAAGCCGACCGCGTTGTAACAGTTTCAGGCGCGCTTAAGAATGAAGTGCAATGGATATATAATATTCCTGAATGGAAAGTCGATATCATATATAATGGTATTAGTTGTCAAAATTATGATGGCTATATTGACCCTGGTGAAGTGCGTTCCCGCGTCCAGATCGGACCGGTTGATCCCATGGTGCTGTTTGCCGGGCGCATGTCCTCACAAAAGGGACCTGATATTCTTATGGAAGCCATCCCCAGTATTCTCCATTTTCATAACAACGCGAAGTTTGTTTTTGCCGGAGATGGAGACATGCGCGGACAGGTTGAACAACGCGCGCATCAGCTGGGAGTTGCCCATGCAACTCGTTTTCTGGGACATCAATCGAGTTGGGCCTTAACAGATTTATTCAAAGCAACCGACTGCGTCTGCGTTCCGAGCCGCAATGAACCTTTCGGCATTGTTATTCTTGAAGCTTGGAGTGCGGGTAAGCCAGTTGTCGCCTCAGTTAACGGAGGCCCTTCAGAAATTATTTGGCACGATGTTACAGGTTTTAAAATTAACGCTCATCCTGAGTCCGTCGCCTGGGGTGTCGGTTCACTTTTTGCTGATTTTGAACATGGACGCTGGATGGGAAGAAATGGAAGGATTGCCGCCGAGACTATATTTTCTTGGGATACTATAGCGGATCAAACTCTATCCGTTTATAATTGGTGGTAATAAATTACAATGGTACCGCAGAGTAAAAAAATAAAAAAACATAATGATTCACAAATTCAGCACATCAATGATGAAAATTATGTCTTGCCAACTGATTACGGCATAAGCCAGATAACCCTTCTAACCCGCGATCCTTTTTGGATCTACGCCTACTGGGAAATTAATCCTAAGAGCTTGAAAGAGAATCAAACAATATCCATGCATGTCAAGAAACATGGATGTTTTACGGTTCGCATTTATGATGTTTCACAGATCCACTTCAACGGCCAAAACGCCAATCATACATTTGACGTCGATATCGATGTCTCGCATGAGAATGAAAAATACATCCAGGTCTGGGGTGATAACGCTAATTATTGTGCGGAGATTGGCTATCGAACCGCATCTGATGATTTCTTAGCCTTGGCGCGCTCAAATGTTATTCAAACACAACGATCAAGCCTTGCGGAACAGAATACTGTCACGTTAATGCAAACAAAAGAACATAACGGATCCTTTTTATTAGAGAACGTTAAGGATTACAGAAAAGACACGAAAAATCTCACACCTGAAGTTAAACGATACCCTGTACCAGAACCCAATAAAAAACCAAAAAGTCCTTACGGCGATCAGACGCCATTATCGATTGACCATATTTGGAATTATTACAGCAAACTGACACCGTTGCTTCAAAAGGTCCGCCCAGGCAGGGAAGAAAAATTTCTGCGTCGTTTTAATCCTGAAGATTTAGAATTAAATTCCTATGAGCTTGGTGAACCTTTAATTTCTCGACAATTCAAAATTAAAGCCTTGCGGGGCAGTTCCGACAACATCCATATACAGCAAGCAAGCAGTTCCGATATACACGCTGAGGGATCACATTCTCTCGGGGCGAGTGAGAATAACAGCAATCAATCCAGACGACCGTTCTTTTTCGAAATAGGAACGGAATTAATTGTTTACGGAAGAACTGAACCGAATGCGAGTGTTTACTTTGATAACAGAAAAATACCGCTACGATCTGACGGCACATTCTCGATGAGATTATCCCTGCATGAAGGGACAATACCTCTTAACTTTATGGCCCAATCACATGATAAACTTGATAAACGTTCAATCTATACAGAAGCAACACGCTCAAAAACAACATATAAGCCATAAACCGAGATCTTGCCTGCCCTGATACGCGGGCACAGGAACCTTTGCTCGATATAAAACAGTGGAAAAAATTTCTACAAAATCGATCGCTTCATCCAATCTTAACGGTCAGATAAGCGGTGGTTCAGGCCAGATTCGCATTTCCCATTAATAATCTGGGAGAAATCAATTCGTTGCATCATTCAAACTAAATATTTTGCAGCAATATCACAATCATCAATATTTATAAAGGAGCATGATCAATGCCAAAGGGTTTTCTTTGTTTAGTCTTACACGCCCATTTGCCATTTGTGCGCCACCCGGAAGAAGAATATTTTTTAGAAGAAAATTGGCTTTATGAAGCGATCACAGAGACTTATATCCCCATTATCAACATCTGTGAAAACTTACTAAAAGACCGCATCTTTTTCCGTTTCACGATGTCCTTGACGCCACCTTTAATTGAAATGCTCCAGGATCCTTTATTACAAGATCGTTATATCCGTCATCTTGATAAATTAATCGAACTGTCAGAAAAAGAAATCTATCGAACACAATTTGAGCCTCATTATCACCAGTTGGCAAACAATTATCATAAACAATTCAAAGACTACAAGGATCTTTTTGTCCATAAATATCACAAAAACATCATCGAAGCCTTTAAATCCTTTCAGGAGAAAGGCTGCCTAGAAATTATTACATGTTCGGCGACACATGGATTCCTGCCCCTTTTAAACATCAACCCGTCAAGCGTAAAAGCGCAACTAAATATTGGGATAGACCATTATAAAAAAACGTTCCAAAGAAAACCGGAAGGAATATGGCTTCCCGAATGCGGTTATGAATACCAAATTGATGAACACTTAAAGAACAAAGGCATCCGCTATTTCTTCGTTGATACGCATGGAATTATTCATGCGAACCCGACACCTGAATACGGAGTATATACTCCGATCTATTGTCCATCAGGGGTTGCCGCTTTTGGCCGTGACACAGAATCATCAAAACAGGTCTGGAGTGCGCATGAAGGATACCCTGGAGATGTAGATTACCGTGAATACTATCGGGATATCGGTCATGACCTTGACTATGAATACATTAAACCTTATATTCATCCCGACGGCATCAGAATCAACACTGGAATTAAATATTGGCGCATAACAGGGCGAACCGATTACAAAGAAGTTTATCGCCCTGAATGGGCCAGTGAAAAAGCGGCCCAACACGCCGGCAATTTTATGTTCAACAGAGAAAAACAAATTGAACACTTAGCCAACCACATGAAGCGCGTACCAATCATCGTTTCACCTTATGACGCAGAACTTTTCGGCCATTGGTGGCATGAAGGACCCCTTTGGTTGGACTATTTCATGCGCAAGGCGGGTCAAAATCAAGATATCATGCGATTAATAACGCCTTCCGAATATCTTCGAAAATACCCCATTCAACAAATGAGTACGCCATCTCCGTCAAGTTGGGGATACAAAGGATACAACGAATTCTGGTTGGACAAAGTCAATTCCTGGGTTTACCGGCATGTCCACATGGCCGGTAAACGCATGAATGAAATCGCAAACACGTTCGCGAAAAATATTTGCGGTAAAAATAATAGTCGCCTAAAAAGAGCATTAAATCAAGCCGCACGTGAACTATTATTAGCCGAGGCAAGTGATTGGACTTTTATCATGAAAGCAGGAACGATGGTCCCGTATGCCGAAAAAAGGATCAAACAACACATCGGTCGATTCAATAAGCTTTACAATGATATTATAAACAAAAACATTGATCCCCAATGGTTATCACTTATAGAAGAGCATGATAACATCTTCAAGGACATAAACTGCGCCCAGTACTATATTGACGAAGAAATTTTCAATGACGCTAAAAAAACACAACCTCAACAAAATAAAATAACAATAAAAAACGGCTCAAACAGAAATACAGCCGTCAATGACGAGGAGGCACTTGATGGACATCATTAATGGTTTACCCAATATTTTTTATAATAACTCTGATGAGCAGGATCTCGCACCCTTAAAAAAAGACATCTATTTACCAGGGATCAAAACAAACACAAACAACATTCAGGCCTGTTTCAGCATAGCCTTACATATGCATCAACCAACCATTCCGGCCGGGCATGACAATCTACAAACGGCCGGGCTCATTTCAAATTTAGAACATATGATGAACAATCAACATACCGGAGACAATCACAATGCGCCTGTTTTTCTCAACTGCTATTCCCGCATATCTGATATAATCCGAGAACATGTCGACCAGGGTCATAATCCACGGGTCATGCTCGATTATTCCGGGAACTTATTATGGGGACTACGTCAAATAGAAGGCGGCAGAGTTTTAGACAACTTAAAGTATATTACTTGCGATGAAAAATACTTTCCTTACGTTGAGTGGTTAGGAACGATGTGGTCGCATGCTGTCGCCTCATCAACACCCATTCCAGACATTAAACTGCATTTAATGGCCTGGCGTAAACACTTTGCTTCCATTTTCGGTAAAGATGCTGTCCGACGAGTCAAAGGGTTCTCCCCGCCTGAGATGCATTTACCGATCCATCCGGATGTCTGTTATGAATACATTAAAGCCCTTAAAGAATGCGGGTACACCTGGTTAATGGTCCAGGAACACACGATTGAACTCACCGACGGTACAGGACTCCGGAATCCTTATCTTCCACATAAACTTGTTGCAAAAAATTCTCTGGGCAAAATCGAAGAGATCACAATTCTCATCAAAACGCAAGGCTCAGACACTAAACTTGTCGCACAAATGCAACCGTATTATGAAGCTAAAACAAAACATCCCGAAAATTTTTGTCAAAAACAAATTCCACCTATTGTCCTGCAAATTGGTGATGGTGAAAATGGAGGGGTGATGATGAATGAATTTCCTTCAGCCTTTCACCAGGCATTCAATGAGATAGGATTTGACGGTGTCGTAGCCATGAATGGCACAGAATACCTGGAACTCGTAGTGGCTAAAGGGATTAAAGAAAAAGATTTTCCTGGCGCGCAACCCGCATCGCAACATTTAATCTGGGAAAACATCAAAAAATTTGAACCGCACGCAAGTGATAAGGCTATTGACAAAATTCACGATAAAGACCCAAACTATAATCTCGATAAAGGGTCATGGACAAGTGACCGAAGTTGGATAAAGGGGTATGAAAGTGTCCTGGATCCCATGAACAAACTCAGTGTCGCTTTTCATAGTAAATACGATAAAAAAGGTCCATCATCCGACCCTCAATACAATGAAGCCCTGCTCTATCTACTGCTTTCTCAAACAAGCTGTTTTCGTTATTGGGGTGAAGGTGTTTGGATAGAGTACGCCAAAGAATTATGCCGCAGAGGAAATGAACGTTCCGCATAACTTTATAGAAATATCAATTGACAAATATATCATTGCGCTTCATACTTTTACATAAAGTAAATAAAGGTTTAATCATATTAATTCTGTTTATCTCGTCATCACACAATGTTCCAATCGCTTTCTTGATTAATACGACATTGCCGTTATTTACTGATCGTCAAACAAGAAAGGAGGAGGTAAATAATGGTCAAAGGTAAGGTCAAATGGTTTAACAACCAAAAAGGTTATGGATTCATTACACCAGAGTCTGGAGATGATATCTTTGTCCATTTCTCTGCGATCCAAAGTGATGGCTACAAAACCCTGACTGAAGGACACGACGTGGATTTTGAAGTAGAGAAAGGTCCAAAAGGTGAACACGCCAAGAATGTTACTGCGGCATGATTTATATATCCATAGAGCCCGACTTATAGGTCGGGCTTTTTTCATTTATATTGCTAAAAAAGATTGTTTGTTAGGTAAAGGAGCCGGTTGTGAAAGTAGCGGATTTAATGTTATCCGATTATGCAACTGTTAACGATAAAGGGAAATACACCCTCGTCGGAGCTGGTTTCACAGAAATTCTGACAAAAAAAGTGCCTTTCCGTTATCCGTTAATGTTCATTTTTATTCGTTTACGAATAACTTCAAAAGACATCGGACGCAATCGAATCCGTGTCCAAATCGTGGGGGAAAAAGGTGCCATTTTTAAAGCCGATATTAACATTGACATCGCCAAAAATCACACTGGGGTTCGGTTTATCCCAATCCCAACCCAAATTTCAAACTTAAGGTTTCCAAATGTAGGCTCATATGACATTGAGGTCTGTATTAACGGAGAACTTAAAGAATGTCAGTCCTTAAGAATTATCCTCAAGAATAATTAATCCAGAAATCACTGAAGGAAAGGTCATTATGCAATTGAAACACCCACTTGTTGTCCTTGATCTTGAGACAACGGGAACATGGATTGAAAAAGATAAAATCATTGAGATCGCCATGATAAAATGTTTTCCAGATGGACAACAACTTGATTACGTTAAAAGAATAAATCCAGGTATCCCTATCCCCAAACAGGTATCGGATCTGGTAGGAATTACCGATAGCGACGTGTATGACGCTCCGCCGTTTAATAATTTAGCCCGAGAGATCCTTGATTTTATTGACGATTCAGACTTAGCGGGTTTTAATGTCATCCGGTTTGACCTCCCGGTCTTAGAACGAGAATTTTCTGTTTGTAACATGAAATTTTATTGGAGAGACAGAAAAATTTATGATGCGCAAAAAGTTTTTCATCTAAAAGAAAAACGGGACTTAACGGCCGCCTATAAATTTTATTGCCGGAAAGACCTGGTTGGGGCGCATTCGGCTTTGGTGGATACTCAAGCCACATTAGAGGTACTTAAAGAGCAGACGATGCTCTATTCCGATGATAAAGGTGTTCAAGAATTGTTAAAGTTCGAGTATCAGACGACCGATGATTTCTATGATCACGAAAGAAGATTTCGATGGTGGAACGGCGAATTATATATGACATTCGGTAAACACGCGAGAAAATCTTCTTTACAAGATGTCGCAAAAAAAGACCGCAAATATTTAGACTGGATATTATCAGCAAATTTTAATCCTGAGGTCAAATCGATTGTCTCAAATGCGCTCAACGGCTATTTCCCGGTGAAGGATAAAAAAGACTAAAATTGAAAAACTTATTATGATTGACTGGACCCTTGTTGATTTACTCGGACGTTTCATCTTAATTAATATTGTTCCTTTTGTCTTTTTTTTTCAATTAATTATGAAAAGACGCGAGCAATGGTTAGGGTCAAAGCATAGTGAGATTATCTTAGTCGCAGGCGAACTCCAGACTGTTGGTTTTTTAGGATACTATATTATTTTATCTATTTTTTTCTACTCGATACCGGTACTAAAATATATCAATAAAGATGAATTTTATATTTTCTTAATCGAACCTGAAGATTACACAGTCGCCACGATTGCCATTATCTCGTTTACTTTGGTCGTCTGCGCAATCTTTATGCGACATCGATTCTTATGGGCTTACCGCTTAGCTGTTGTTATCATCAATTTGTTGCTGATCTATTCATTTTTTCATATTCTAGAAATTGGACCGGTTTGTATCGTACCTATTATTGTGTTTGGATACTTATTGTATCGATTAACCAAACCCACATTTTTAAAGGAATTATTAGAATAATTAATTTTATTCAATAGGTTAATGCCATGAATATCGACGAAACCTGCTATAAGAAAATCCATGTGGTCATCAATCCCACCTCTGGAAGTCCTCGTCCGGTCTTACGCACAATTAATGATGTCTTTCATCCACTGAATATTGATTGGTCGGTATCCATCACCAAAAACCCTGGTGATGCGCATCTTTTTGCTGAAAAAGCGCTTGAGACAGATATTGATTGTCTCGCCGTATGCGGAGGAGACGGAACCATTTCTGAAGCGGCCACAAGCCTTATTGGCTCAGACATCCCCTTGGCCATTCTACCTGGCGGCACGGCTAATATCATGTCCGTTGAATTAGGCATTCCCAACGATTTGAGTCGTGCCTGTAAACTCATCCTAAATAAAAGGCAATATATTAAAAAAATTGATGTCGGACAGGTCGGGGACAAGCATTTTATTCTCCGTGTGAGTGCAGGATTTGAAGCCGAAGTCGTTCGGATAACAGGTAAAAAACTTAAATCTAATGTCGGACTCCTGGCTTATGCTTTATCTGGTTTTGGAGCTCTGCTCAAAACAAAGTCAACTCATTACAACATAACCATCGACGGCAAGAAAATCGAATGCTACGGCTTATCTTATGTCATTGCTAACAGCGGGAACCTTGGAATACCCGGAGTCACGCTCTCGCCTAAAATCAATCTTTGTGACGGGCTTCTTGATCTGATCATCATCAGGGCAGGAGACCTCAAAACGTTGTTTTATTTGGGATCACACCCGCATCCCGGAGATATCATCGCCGAATTCTTTCAGCATTGGCAGGCAAAAGACATTCAGATTGAGGCTCAACCCGCGCATCATGTCCAAAAGGATGGTGAGATGTGGGGGAAACGGACCGTATCCGCAAAAGTCATTCCGCAGGCCCTGAGCATCATCACTCCACCTAAAAAATCCAGGTAGGATACATTTTTAAACAAAGGAAGCTATCAGTTCAAATATATAACCTACGGCTTCCGGCTTCTTTTCCACTAAAGCAGAAGAGACAGAATAAAACGGTTTCTCTTGGACAATATCACTAATAAACATTAGCCCGACAGCTTTTTTTCCAATATGCGTTGCCGAGGCATAAAATGACGCACATTCCATATCCAGGACTTGAATCTGATGATCCTTAAAAAAGGAGAGATAGTCTTCCTCTAAAATCAAAGAGGCGAAAGACGCACCCTTAACAGAATGGATCCATTGACGTTGTGTTTTGTCCCGGTCTCTGACTTGATCGGCTAGGAAAGGATCCGGTCTTGTCAGACTGATTGGGGGATCAGATTCCAGCCCTAAAACGATAGAAAGACTATCTAAGGATAATTGCTGGTCAGGAAGAACGATCGAACAAAGATCTAAGACCTTGGATGGAAAAGACAATCCCGCAGATCCGACAAAAAAAAGTGATGTGACAGGAGAATGCCGCAAGGATAAGACAGCGTCTGCGACAAAAATTGACCCAATGAAAGTCTGGATAACCGTCATCCCCTGACATTGGTAAGCCATCCCCAACTTCCCTTGAGATTTGCTTTTAACAACATCCTTATCGCCTGACTGAGATAAACCTAAACGGAGAGGGGAAATCAGGCAGACCTCTTTGATGTCGGCTTCTGAAATCCCATAAAAATATTGACAATAATCCATCATCATTTCACTTGTAATTGTATTGAAATTATACCTAAAATTATCTATTGACAAACCTATTAAGTTTATACACTAAACCATATTTAAACAAGACAAAAAATATAAAATCGTTCTCATTTTTTTGAACAACGGTGCTAAAATATTTTTGTTGATATATTTGCTATTAATTGGATATCCATATATATATATAGTATGCAATTTCCTGATAGGAGAAGGAATGAATGAAAAAGATACTGATCAAATTTAGTGATTTCTCTCAACCATTTCTATTTATCTTATGTTTATTATTAACACTCGTCATCGGAAGTATCCGCTATCTCACAGGTACTGAATGGGAATTTTCCCTATTTTACTTATTCCCTATCTGTATTGCGACCTGGTTCATTACCCGTTGGGCCGGGGTTGTCCTCTCTATAACAAGTGCGTTATCCTGGTTCGTTGCTGATATGTTTCTTATCAATAGGTTTTCCCATTACCTGGTTCCCTGTATCAATGAATTACTTCGTTCCATTGTCTTTCTGGCTGCAACCTTCACCCTGTCAGAATTAAAAAATCTCATATTCCGGCAAGAAAAACTGGCATTAACAGATACCCTGACAGGTATTGCGAATAGACGGGCTTTCTTTAAATATGCAGAGATAGAACTTATGCGCGCCCAAAGATTTGAACGCCCCTTTACGATCGCGTATATGGATATCGATAATTTTAAATCAATAAATGACAAATGCGGCCATAATATCGGAGATGTCCTGTTGCGTTCAATTGGTGGAACATTAAAGCGGGCCATTCGAAACGTGGACATTGTCGCGCGCATAGGCGGAGATGAATTTGTGCTATTTTTGCCGGAAACGGATGAAAAAGTGGCCTGCGCGATCATCAGACGAATAGATAAAAAATTAAATGATTTTGTTCACATGCATGAGTGGCCCATTTCGTTCAGTTTCGGAGTTGTGACATTCAGCAATATTCCTAAAAACATCGATGACATCATAAACAAAGCCGATCAATTACTACTAGAGGCTAAAAAAATGGGTAAGGCTAAAATCCGTCACAAAATTATTACTGATGTCATCGGCATTGAAAAAAATCATAAATAATTATGAAACTATCTCCTTTTGATACGACTACGGATTCTTCGGCATTGATATGCCTCGGCAGTTGGGTCTTCGGCGGACAATTCTGGCAGGGGAATAAAGAAATCGACAGTTTCAATGTTTTATCAGAAGCTCCTGATCTTGGTATCAATGTCATCGATACAGCGCCCATATATGGAAATGGTCAGGCAGAACGAATCATTGGTAAATACCTTAAAAAAAACCGTTCAAAATACTTTGTCGCAACCAAATGCGGCCTCATAAAAAACCAACGTCAAGTCTCACATAACCTATCAGCCAACTCTATTCACAAAGAAATCAACGATAGTCTGCAACGACTATGCACAGACCATGTTGACCTTTATCAATGTCACTGGCCTGATCCTCAAACTCCAATTGAAGAAACCTTAAACGCTCTTTTGCAATTAAAGAGGGAAGGTAAAATAAGACACATTGGTCTTTCAAACTACGATAAACAAGAACTGACAAAGGCTTTGGAAATAACCGGGGATATTGTAAGCCTTCAAAGTCCTTATTCATTCTTAAATCGATCTATTGAAAAGAAAATTATGCCCTTAGTTCAAAACCGGCAGCTGAATCTTATGATTTATGGCGCTTTGGCTGGAGGAATTTTGACGGGAAAATACCGGGAATCCCCGCAATTTAATGGACCGGATGCACGCAATTTCTTTTATAAATATTACGACACGGATAGCCATCGTATTATTACGGACTTCCTCAAAAAAATCGAGACAATCCAAAAACCCTTAAATCAAATTGCTATCAATTGGGTCAGACAGAACCCGACGGTCAAAACCGTTATCTTAGGCTGCCGAAACCTGGACCAATTAAAATCAAATGCTGCCGCTCTTCAATGGGAATTATCCTGTGAAGAAATAAGTCTGATCAATAAAAATCTCCCGTTTTTGGATAACCTACAGCCTAATTGACGGTCACTATGAATTTGTCTGAAATTGAAATTTTCACGGCTCATACCTACCCCCGTTTTGGTCAAAACAAAAAAAACGAAATCGTTCGTTTATTATATGAAACCATAAAACGTGAAAAATGTTCTCTCAAAGAAATAATACCCGTTCTTCCTCAGACCAAACACTTTTCAACAATCAAAAACTTTTTGTTGAAAATCAGATATCCCCACCTATCAAAAAAAGAACGCTTCACGAATGTCTTGTTAACACCTATCAAAATGCACCCGGAATACGTGTTCAAACCTCATCCGTATTTTCATTTCACGCCTAATCATATTTATATTGAAAAAGCCGTTATTCGATCATCCCTAAGCTTACGTGTTCAATCTTTATTTCCTCATGCTGAGGCGCATGAAATCACAACCTATAAAGACCACGTCTCCAAACAAGCATATTCAGTCCTTAATTATAATAAACGCAGAGAAGATATTTTCATTATTAAAGAAAACTTCTCTTATCATCTAAACTGCCCATGCTCCACTGATGCGGTATGTTGCCAATATGACATACTTAATATCGGGTATGGTTGCCCTTACGATTGCAGTTATTGCTTTCTGCAGGGATATACAAATTCCCCGGGCATCCTGCTTCCAGCGAATATTCATGCGTTCTTTAATGAGCTCAATATGATTCGAGGTTATCGGCGTTTTGGATCCGGGCAATTCACCGATTCACTCGCCCTTGACCATATCTCATCTTATAGCCAAGATATCATTGATTATTTCAAGAACAAACCGGAATTCATCTTCGAATTCAAAACAAAAAGTGATAATGTCAATCTGCTTCTAAAAAAACAACCGTCTAAAAATATCATTGTTTCCTGGAGCCTTAATCCAGAAAACATCATCAATCAAAGTGAATGGTACACTGCCCCATTGAAGAATCGCTTCTCAGCCGCTCAAGCCTGCCAGGAAAAGGGGTACGGACTTGGATTTCATTTTGACCCCATTATTCACTACCCGAACTGGGATCGTGACTACCACGAAGTCATTCAATTATTAAGTGAAAAAATTGACCCGGAACAAATCCGCTGGATTAGTCTAGGTTGCCTGCGCATGCCTGTTAAATTAAAATCCGTGATCGAGAATCGATTTCCTCAAGACCCAATTTTAAATGGGGAACTCCTCACCGATTTTGATGAAAAATTAAGATATCACCCCCGTTTAAGAAAAATGATTTATGAAAAAATGGTTATTTGGTTAAAAAACCTTTTGCCTGATGTTAAAATATATTTATGTATGGAAAGCCATCAAATGTACAAAGAATGCGGTATTCCATTACCTGAAAATTTATACTTTTTTCTCAGGTAAAATCTATTGCGTATCTCCCATTAAACCAATAATAAAAATCATTGCAGTTTACGGAACTTATGCCTATAATTTTAATGCTTTTCGATATTAACTTTGTTAATCGACCCAATTAAAAAATAACAAATTGACCAATAATTGAGGAATGTATGTCTTTAAACTATTATAAAAGTGACGAAGATAACACGCATCAAAAGCTCCGCCTCAAACCTTTTATTATCTTTTGGCTTTTATTAGTGACCCTTCCGTTTATATACGACCTTGTTGTTATCGGACCCGAATTAATTTACGATACTCTTAAAACATGCCAGGCTGTTTATGTCGTGTTCATATTCTTCTGCATCTTCGGATTTCTCTTAAGAAAAGATTGGGGGCGCAGGCAAATTCGGTCAATCTTTTTTGTGCACCTCATTTTCATTTTGTACAGCATCTTTTATATCAGTCAAATCCCATACGTTTACGGGTTAAAAACATTATCTTTTTTTGAAGAAATGGAGACGGACAAGATCAAACAGATTGTTGTAACCGTCTCTATCATTGCTGTTGCATTTCCATTCTATATCGTTTTTTATTTAAGTCATCCGAATGTCCGAAGATACTTTCAAGAAAAACCAAAAAAGAAAGAGGAAGGGGAAGACGAGGAAGAGGAGAATTAAACAAAGGACTAATATCATGAATATTCCGATATCGACAATTAAGCGGGAGGAAAATATGCCATCTTTATTCACAAAAATAATCAACGGGGAAATTCCTTGCCATAAAATTTATGAAGATGATCAATGTTTAGCCTTTTTAGATATCCGGCCGATAAAGGAAGGGCACACATTAGTCATCCCCAAGAAGGAAATTGATTATATCTTTGACTTAGAAGATCCTGATCTCGCGAACTTAATGTTGTGTGCAAAAAAGATCGCTTCCGCGATAAAACAAACAATTGAATGTGACCGCATCGGAATTATGGTCGCTGGCCTGGAAGTTCCGCATACCCACGTTCATCTTATTCCCATCAAATCTGTTAGTGACCTGAATTTTTCATTAGCTGAGAATGCTGATAACGAAAATTTAGCTCAGACAGCTCAAAAAATTCGCAATAATTTTAGTTGAGGCGCGGGGATTGACACTCTTCAGGAATATAAATAGACCTGAGATACTATCCCTTAAATAAAAGACTCCGCATGCAAAAAAGTATATTTTATATTGCCTCCTTGCTGTTTCGTCCATATAATGAAAGAAAATAAAAACCATGGGGGTCATATGAATACCAAATTACTCAAACTTACACTTAACTTTCTTTTTATATCGCTAGCCGTGCAAATAAACCTAACAACACTGCAAGCCCAACAAAACTTGCCAAATGATGAGCGAATGTCCATCATTGATCGGGAAATGCATTGCATCCAAGAAAAAATAAATAAGCAGGAAGATCTGCAATGGAGCGATGTTTGCTACACAAACAACCTCAATGCCCAAACCGAAAATGATAAAAACGCATATCAACAAAATGTTTCCACCCACATCGAAGAGAGCATCCAATTAGCTCAAGCGACAGGTACTGCCCTCATTTTTACTGAAGAGGATATTGATACAATTCCCATGGCCGACTTCTCGCAAAAAGAAAATATCATTGAAATCGGTTTTGAAGGCTCTAAGTTTGACTATGAAGAACCCGGGTTAATGACTGACAAAGGAAATATGTACGGCATTTTCATCAATTACACCCACCGCTCCAGAAAAAACAAACAAATTAATCATATTAAACAAATCTTTCACGACACCCAGAAAATTAATGTCTATAAACTCGAAGGTAAATTCAGTGGCGGAGAACTTGACTATGACTCACAGGGAACAGGTTCAAGCACGGGGGCTAAAAATTACATTTTTGAGGTACGTGGCATGGTCGGATACGACCTTAATTTTAGTGATCGGACGCGATTCACACCCTATATGGGAGTAGGATACCGTTATCTTAAAGATGATGGTGGCGGAGAGACCACAACCACCGGACATTGGTCCTATGACCGTGAAGCTAATTACTTTTACGCACCGATCGGTGTTGAAGCACATCGCGTTCTTACCCCGGGATGGATTTTAGATGTCGTCCTGGAATATAATTGGTTTATCAGTGGTAAACAAAAAAGTCATCTCGGTGATGTCAGTACCAGCTATGAAACACTGACAAATGACCAAAGCAGGGGATACGGCCTGCGCGGATCTTTTAAAATAACAAAAGAAATGGAAGGAATGAATTTCTTTATTGAACCATTCTTTCGCTATTGGAATATCGAAGATTCAGAGGTCAGCCCTGTCGTTTACAGCGGGGTCGTCGTAGGTGCGGGATTAGAGCCGGAAAACAATTCCACTGAATGCGGAGTAAAATTTGGAGTCCAGTTTTAGGCCTCTCAGGCACTTGTCATCTTATGTTGTTTATTTATCAAAAAGATTAAAAATAGATGGTTGATCAATTCGCAATCCAATATCAGAGTCCTTTACGTGTCCTTGTCGTTGAAGACAATCCCGTTGATCTAACAGTCATCAAATCCATGTTAACGGGAACAACCGACAATTACACATTCCTGAAGACAGCGTCCACGATCAAAACCGCACTTGAAATTATTGAAGAGTACCCTATCGATGTTGTCATCCTCGATCTCAACCTTCCGGATAGTCAAGGAGAAAAAACACTGCAAACCGTTCATAACCGCTTCAATGACCTGACCATTGTTGTCAACACCGGGGCTTACGAGGAAGAACTCGGTTTGCACACATTGAGCAACGGGGCGCAAGATTTTCTTGTCAAAGGAAGGTATACCGCTTACACCCTGAACAAAGTCCTCCATTTTGCCATAAAACGCAAAAAACTTGAGACAGAACTGACCAGGACCGTACAACAAGTCAAAGATGCCCAAGAACAACTCCTTCAAGCAGAAAAAATGAATGTGGTCGGCATACTCGCTAGTGGAATAGCCCATGAAGTACGAAACCCATTAGCAACGATCTTATATGGGATCACCTACCTTCATGAAAATATCCGGGTCGAAGATAAAAATTATCACCATGTCCTGAAGAATATTAAAGAAGCGACAAAACGGGCCAATGATATTATTTCTGACTTGCTTGATTTCTCAAAATTTAAAAAACTGCAACTCGATGAGACAAATATACATCACGTTATTAAAAAAGCGTTATCATTGATCCAATATGAAATTGATAAAAAAACTCTTCAAATCGTCAATGACTTCCAAAACAGCATCCCACCTATTAAAATTGATCAAAACCGCATTGAACAGGTTATCGTCAACCTTTTGCTCAATGCCATTCATGCGACGGAAGAGGGCAAAATTTCGATCAGGACTTACACACGCACACTATCAAATGATTTAACGGAAATACCTCAAATATCCAGAAAAAATTTCACCCCAGGACAACAAGCTCTGTTTTGCTCGATAGATGATTCCGGCAGCGGGATTCCAGCAGAAGACATCGATCAGGTTTTCTATCCGTTTTTCACTTCCCGCCGAGCTAAAGGCGGAATTGGTCTAGGGCTATACGTCGCTCGAAACATTATTGATATTCACAAAGGTGCCTTAATCTTAAAAAATAACGAGGATAAGGGAGCCCAAGCCATAGTTGTATTACCATATCGTTAATCTAAGGGAGTTTAAGTCATGAAAAAAAAAATTTTATTAATTGATGATGAAGCGGCTTTTACTTCAATGTTGAAACTATTCTTAGAATCAACGGGTGAATATAATGTGGCGGTTGAAAACAATCCACACAGAGCTGTTAATGCGGCAGAAATACATACACCTCATCTCATTTTACTAGATGTCATTATGCCGGAGCTTGAAGGATCGGATGTTGCGGATCGCATACGTCAACATCCAAACCTGAATAAAACACCAATTATCTTTTTAACAGCAACGATACGGGAGGATGAAATGCAAGAATCGCAGGGAGTTATCGCCGACCAACAATTTATTGCCAAATTAAGCAATACAGACTTTCTCATTGATTCCATAGAAAAAAAAATCGCCTTAACACATTCATGATATTTCCCGCCCAAGACCCTTCAAATTTTCATAAAAATTGAATAATACAATAATTCCAGATATATATCTTTATTTTAAATATTAATTATAGTATGATATTTCCTCAGTGTTATAAATGAGGAACTAACAAATGGCTCAAAAGAAAAAAAATAAAATGAAAGTCTCAAAATCCAAAAGTCCCTACATCATTGTTAGAGGTTCTGATATCCACAATAAAGGCGTTTTTTCCAAAAAAAATATTCCGGGCGGAACGCGCATCATAGAATACATTGGTGAAAAAATCACCAAGAAAGAATCTGAACGGCGAGCTGATCTGCCCCTACAAAAAAACAAACAAAACCCGGAGTACGGGGCGGTCTACATCTTTGAACTCAACAAACGTTATGACATAGATGGTTATGTTACCTACAACACCGCTCGATACATCAACCATTCTTGCTCTCCTAACTGTGAAACTCAAAATATTCGTGGACACATATGGATTATCGCCATAAAAGACATTCCCCGGGGGGGAGAATTAACATACAACTACGGTTATGACATGGAAAACTATGAAGATCACCCCTGCCGTTGCCAATCTGATAATTGTATGGGCTATATTCTGGCAGAGGAACACTGGAAAAAACTAAAAAACCGGAAACTTTCACTCAAGTCGTAATTACTATCCCAAAACATTAATGCATTCACTCACCGCTTTATCGGCAAATACGTATTTAAGCGTATAAAATAAATTCTCAGGAAACATTGCTTAGAATTGTTCTTTTGATATAATACTATAAATATTTTTAATTATATTTATATGCCCATGCAGAAAAATATCCAAATTCTATTTATATGTTCACTTCTCTTGATACCAGTCAAGTCTGCCTTTGCTCATAATAACAAATTGGTTCACAGTTTTGTCAAACAGGGCATATTATTATATGAACAGGGCGAAATCAACAGTGCCATAGACGACTTTAGCCGGGCCCTGTTATTAGATCCCCACAACTCTCAAGCCCAATCACAACTGGTCAAAATCATTTCTCACCCAAGTCTAGATGCCAGAGGAAGAATAAACCTGCTTGTTTTTGAGGATCTGATCGACTACACAAAAAAACTTAAAGGGAAAATAGACTATGTCCAATTCAAAAATAATCTGTTAAAAAAAGAACTCTATAGAAAAGGCTACACCAAAGAATCATTAACCAAAGAAATGACCCGCAGAAAAATTTACATCCTTGATGCCCAGAAAAAAACACAACTCAAAGACAGGGAGATTCTAAAAAATCACGATATCCCCTTAGAAATCGTCAACGCAAACCTTAATTATGAAAAAAAAGAATTAAACAACAAACTCATTTCTTTACAAAATACATATAATTTCTTTAGAGAATTGGACAAAGAAATCCCTCTTGATCTTTCTGACTTTGAATTGATTCAAAATGATCAGACAACAAAGGCACTAAAAAGCTATTATTCCACACAAAAAGAAGGACTAGAAACCCGGAAACAAGATATCAATGCATTCACACAAGATCTAAAAAATCTCAAAATGAAATTACGGGCACAAAAAAGATCACACACCCCGGACGACAAAAAAATTACTGACCTGACAGAAGAAATTGTTGATCTATCTTTAAAATTAGCAGAAAAAGAAAGGGCCCTGACCGATAAGGTCGAAGAAATTTCTTGTTTGAATCAAGAATTTTTGGATCTTCAAGAACGCTTCAAGCTTGAACAAAAAATTATTAAAGAAAAAAATCTTCACATCAACACATTGCAGTCCGAGATCCAAACGGCGCATGAAAAAACAAACGAATGGCGCGCAGAATTTGATAAAGTCCTGTCGCAAAGAACAATAAAGCTGTCAGAATTAAATGGAATCATTAAAATTTACAAACAAAAATTAACGTCTACAAATAGCAATATCAAAACACAATCCGCGGATATTACCACGCTTGAAGAACAAATAAACACGATTCAACAAGAATTATATGATAAAGATAAATTTATTGAAAGAACCAAAAACGATTTAGCCTATTTTGAAACTGAACTCATTAGTATTAAAAAAGGAATCCTCAACCTCAAAAGCTATCCCCGGAAAGCCGGGTATTATAATCCTGAAGTCGTCGAAAAAAACATTTTAGAATTATATGCTCAAATCCGAGATGCCCAAAAATATTTGTTAAAGCAATTACAGGACTTTGAAAAATTCAAAAATCAAGAAAATCTAACCACAAATAATGAATAAAATCTCATCTTTTTCTTCATACCCGGATACATAATTCAACTTTATTTCTAAAAGGATTTTGCCATGAAACCAAAATTAATTATCTCAATATTTTTCTTTATCATTTTTTTAAATGGAATGTCCGCTCTGCCGGTCAGGGCAGAAGGACTGGCGTCTGCCGTTGTCAAAATATTTGTAACCTCAAGCCCCATCGATTACTACCGCCCCTGGCAATCGCGCGGAATCACAAAATCCTTTGGATCAGGCGTCATTCTTCCCGACAACACAATCCTGACAAACGCGCATGTCGTCGCACATCACACCTTCATTCAGGTAAAAAAATACAATGATGCAAAAAAATACACAGCCCAAGTTATTGCGATTGGCACAGATTGTGATTTAGCTCTTATTAAAGTTGATAATCCGGATTTCTATAAAAATATTCCTACAGTTGAGATTGGAGAACTGCCTCAAGTCCAAGATACGGTAACGGTATTAGGTTATCCCAGGGGAGGAGACAAATTGTCCATTACTGAAGGTGTCGTTTCAAGAATTGAAATAACGGCCTACGCCCTTAGTTCCCGTCGATTATTAACCGTACAAATCGATGCGGCGATCAACCCGGGGAATAGCGGCGGCCCTGTTTTTCAAAACGGTAAACTTGTCGGTATCGCCATGCAGAAATTATCAACTGGTCAAAATATCGGCTACATGATACCTCCACCAATTATCAATCATTTTTTCAATGACCTTAAAGATGGTCAATATGATGGGTTCCCTTACCTGGGCATTGAGTTCGAAATCACTGAGAATAAAAACTTACGAGCATACTTTAATATTGACAATGTTACAGGGGGTGTTATTGTTGAGTCCGTCATCCCGTTTGCTCCAGCTGACAAAAAACTTCAATCCGGCGATATCATCACTCAAATCAATAATATCATCATCGACGAAGATGCGACATATCTGTTCAGAGATAATGAACGCTTAATCCTGACCCATCTGATCTCACAACAACAAATCAAAGACAATATCTCCGTTCATTTTATCCGTGAGGGGGAAGCAGCTTCTGTCAATATCCCGCTAAAAAAAATGCCCTTTTTAGTGCCCCCGCCTCAATTCTATGATAAACCGCCCTATTACATTTATGGAGGAATCGTCTTCACGGTATTAAGCAATGATCTGCTTTTATCGTGGGGAAGACGATGGTGGGAGAAAGCACCGAACGAATTAAATTATTACATGATCGGTAATGGCCGTAAAAATGCATCTCTGCGAGAAAACCTGGTCGTCCTGCTAGACATCTTGTCCGATGACGTTAATGTCGGTTACCACAACCACAAAAATCAAATCATTAAAAAAATTAACGGAATAAAGATCACATCATTTCAAAATTTTGTTCAAACGATAAATTCAGTGAAAAGGTCAAAGAAATATACCAAGATCGAAACGGAAAACAACGCTATCATTATTCTTAAGAATGAAAATATTGATGAAATTAATTCTGCGATATTGAGCCGCAACAACATTCCTTTTGCATACTCAAAAGACGTTAAAAAATGGATCGACGCTGATCAAGAAAAGAAAAAGGATAAGGAACCGGAGGAACCGGATGACCCATGAAATAGATCAAAAATATAACCTGAACAAAACCCGGAAACTCTTTATCAAAGGGTTTGTGATCGGATTGGCCAACGCAATACCCGGGGTGTCAGGGGGAACAATCGCCTTCATGTTTGGAATTTATAATGACTTGATTCTGTCGATTAAGTCTGTCAACCTTCGACTCCTAAAAACATTGTTGCAATTTAAATTCAAAGAGGCATCAGATCTAATCCCGTGGCGTTTTCTGGCGACTGTTTTTCTTGGTGCAGGCTGTGCGATCATCACTTTATCAAAAGTGCTCGCGTTTTTATTTATACATAATCCCGTCTTGATCCTGTCATTTTTCTTTGGTCTGATTCTCGCCACAATACCCATCATGACCTCGGTGATAAAAAAATGGACCATCACAAAATACATAATCATGTTCCTGTCCACAATAGCAACCTACCATCTTGTTGGTATGGTTCCTCTTCAGACACCAAATGCTTTGTGGTTCATTTTTCTTTGTGGTGTTTTTGCGATGGCGACAATGATTTTACCTGGGATTTCCGGTTCATTTGTTCTTTTGCTCCTGGGCAAATATCTATTTATATTACAAGCTGTCAATGAAAGAAATCTGATCATTATCTGTGTGTTTGGGCTAGGGGCGATGATCGGCGTTGTCTCCATTGCTCAGTTACTCAGCCGACTCTTAAAAAACCACCATGACCGCACGATGATTATCCTAACCGCTTTTGTGGTAGGATCGCTTCGAAAAATATGGCCCTGGAAGGAAACCCTAAGTTCAATCACAAATATGAAGGGGGAGGTCATTCCAACCCATCAGGTTAATACGTTACCACAGGCTTTCACTCCCGAACTAATCTGGGCGATCGTACTAATGGTCATTGGATTTCTCTTCGCTTTGTTGATCAATTCAACAACGAAAGACGTATAAAACAGGCATATTATGGAAAAGACTAAAACTTGCAGTATTCATATATTATAGTATAATTAAAGTAATCATAAAATTTATATTAGAAGGTGCCTTTGATGAAAATAATATTTAAAATCATTCTTATTTCCATAACCGTCCTCGTTGTTAATCCATGCCACTCGTCTGAGATAGATCTTATTAATGAAGCGCCCTTATCTCTACGCTATAAATTCCTTCATTCCAGAGGGAAACCATGGAAGAATGCAGCCATAGAAGAAAAACGGGCATTCTTGCGCGACTACTTAAAAGGAGAACGAACTTACTTCAAAGCACTTCAACAACAAAAGAAAAATCGCTCAGCAGAAATCAAGAATCAAAAAAAGAAAATCAAAGAACAAAAAAAGGCCATTGCAAGAATAAAAAACGCTCGATTAAAAGCTGAATATGTAAAACAACGTAAACGAATTAAGGAAAGAAATAGAATTACTAAACAACGCCAACAAGCCAGAAAAAGGATGCAGGATCTTAAACGACAATCCAAGAAAAAAAATAACGAACGTAAAAAGAGAGCCGCGAAAAGAAACAAAAAGAGACGCTAAACACCATTGGCCATCAGACATCGCTTTTTAACCTTTAATCTCCCACTTAACCCTTTCTAAAATAATATACAATCCAAAAATGTTAAAAGAATACTCTGTCAATTCAATCCTATTTGATATGGATGGTGTCATCACAAATACTATGCCGGATCATTTTAAAGCCTGGAAAATAACGCTCAGGGCAATCGGAGTAAACGTGACTCATCTGGACATTTACGCCAGAGAAGGACAAAGAGGGATGAACAGCATTCGAGAACTGCTACAGTCAAAAAAAATACAGTTTACAGACCGACAACTGCTTGATATTTTATCTGCGAAAGAGGCTATCTTTAAAAAAATAGTTTCAGTTCGATATATCCCCGGAGCACGAACACTGCTAAAATCATGTCACAAAAAGGGACTGCAATTAGGACTTGTTACGGGAACGTCCTATCCGGAAACAAAAAAAATATTGCCCGATAAGTATTTCGATTTATTTTCGTGCGTCATTACTGGAGATATTGTTAAGCTAGGCAAACCAAACCCTGAACCTTATCTGCTTGCTTTAAAAATGTTACAGGTGTCCGCGAAAGACACAATCGTCATCGAGAATGCACCCCTGGGTATCCGGTCAGCCAAACAAGCTGGTATCAGATGCTTCGCGCTTGAAACATCTCTGCCGATGAAATATTTGAAAGAAGCGGATATGATATTTAAATCTTTTAAAGAATTCAATCAAAACGTTCATTTAAAAAAATTGCCGTAATATGTTATGCTCTAAAAAAATGAAAATTAAAAACATTTTATTATTTTACAAAAAAAGCACATACGATTTATATTTCATCAAGCATAAAGACGTATTCCAGCCATGTTCACAAATCTTGAAAAAACGCATGGATATTTTACGACAAGCGCATGAAGAACATTATCAATCTTTGAAGAAAGTGGAACGTTTATTAAAAAAATATCATATTCCCTATGTGAAACGTCAACGTGGGACTAAAAGCGATATCACCAAATTTAATTTAATCCTTTCTTTTGGTGGAGATGGAACTTTTCTAGAAGCTGCCCGCGTATCGCCTGGAAGTTTCATTGTGGGCATCAACTCAGCACCAAACTTTAGCGTAGGCTGTCTCTGCACAATGACTCCGCAAAATGCTGAAAATTTTTTTATAGGCTTATCGACCGGCCAATATGCTGAAAAAACATTCCACAAAATCAATGTTCTCCTCCCAGGTCACAAAAATCTCAACGCTATTAATGACGTATTAATCGCGCACAAAAACCCGGCAGCTACAAGTCGATATCTCATAAAGATTGACAAAACAAGTGAGGAACAGCGTAGTTCAGGAATATGGATATCAACACCTATAGGCAGCACAGCCGGCATTATGTCTGCCGGGGGAAAACAAATAGAGAAGCATCAAAACAAATTTCAATACATGCCCCGGGAGATTTATGTCTACAAGAATATAAAATACAAACTAACTGGTTCAATCCTTAAATCAACCCAACAACTCCATATCACGTCTTTTATGCGTCAAGGAATGATTTTTATCGATGGCAGTCATTGCCTCCACCCATTTCCTTATGGAGCAAGAATTCGGATATCCTTATCTGCAACTCCTTTAAAAACGATCATTTTAAAAAAATAACTTCGGAATGAATTCATCTCCAAATTTCTCAAAAAAATTGCTTTTCTGGTATAAAAAAACCGCTCGAACATTGCCCTGGAGGGAAACCAACGACCCTTACTTGATTTGGATTTCAGAAATCATGTTACAGCAAACAACTGTCAAGGCTGTCATTCCTTATTTCAAAAATTGGTTAAACAAATATCCCACGATTAAAATTCTGGCCCGAGCTAAGACAGATGAAATATTAAAAATATGGCAAGGACTGGGCTATTACCAACGTGCTAAAAACATCTTAAAAACAGCAAAAGTTGTGTCTACCCGATATCATGGGCAACTGCCGATGAATTATCAGCAATTACTCCATCTTCCCGGAATAGGACCCTACACGGCCGGGGCGATTTTAAGCATCGCGTTTGACAAACCCCTGCCGATTATTGATGCAAATATTCGCAGAGTCATCCTGCGCTTCATCAACAAAAAACTAAAGACAAAAACAAATTCTGATAAAATTATCTATCAATTTTTAAAACAGCATATGCCAAAAAAGAATTGCAGCCATTTTAATCAATCCCTGATGGAACTGGGAGCCCTCATTTGCGTTAGTCGCAATCCGTTATGCTTGCAATGTCCGTTAATAAAAGAATGCCTCAGCTTCAAGAATGGGACTCAAGAAATCATCATCCGCCCGACTAAAAAAACGATCACAACATTACATGTGGCTATTGCAGTAATACGATACCAAAAAAAATTCTACCTGCAAAAACGCGCCTCAACAGGTATTCTTGCAGACTTATGGGAGTTTCCCGGAGGAAAAATCGAAAAAGGGGAGTCGCCCCTGCAGGCTGTCAAACGGGAAGTTTTAGAAGAATTGGATCTAGCATTGCATAAAATCAAGTATCTCACAAAAATTATTCATTTTTATACCCGTTATCGCGTTGTGCTTTATGTGTTTATCTGTGATATAAAAAATATGATAGAAACTAATGAACGTTTAAAATTGCTATCTTCACGCGATCTCAAAAATTACCCAATGCCTTCTGGGACTGCAAAAATAGTTTCCTTGCTCAAAAAATAATAGTATGATTATACAAAACTCAATAGATAATACCAATTCCATTAAATAATGACCGGAACCAATTCTGCTTTTCAGAATTAAGATAGAACAATTTATTAATAGATTTGGTATAATTATCCTATTTAAATGCTAGTATTTTCGTTTGAACATCAATAATATCATAATGACCTTGGTGATTATTTAATAAATTTAGTATAATTGTCTGTTTGTGCAAAATAATGACGAACGGTCTTTCATCAAAACAAACTAATTCTAAATAAGAGGAGTTCTTATGCGCATATTATTAACTAACGATGATGGCATTGGGGCCGAAGGATTATTGGCTGTTTATTCAAGTTTAAAAAAAATTGCTGATGTCGATGTGGTCGCGCCATTAGATCAAAAAAGCTCCATTGGACATGCCATCACGCTTTCCCAACCGCTATTCGCAAAAAATATTTTTAAAAATAAAAAAAAATTCGGAACAGCTATTTCCGGCACGCCAGCTGATTGTGTTAAATTCGCTATCGGTGTTTTAAAAATAAAACCTGATCTGATTATTTCAGGCATTAATCTCGGGCACAATGACGGATGCAGTGTCTTTTATTCCGGCACTGTAGCCGGAGCCAGGGAAGCTGCCCTTCTAGGATACCCTGCAATGGCCGTATCACTGGCAACTTTCCAACAACCCGACTACTCATATGCCGCAAAACTCAGCTCAAGACTGGCGAAAAAAATGATTGAGTTCAAATTCCCTTATGGAAAATTCTTAAATGTCAATATTCCAAACCTAAAGCAAAAAGAAATTAAAGGAGTACGCATAACACGTCAGTGTACAGATCCGATCCATGGGCTCTTTTATAAAAATATAAATCCTCATGGCGACGAATACTATTGGATGAGTGGAAAGATTCCATCGCCTCAAAAAGATGTCAACATCGACACCTATGCCCTCCAACAAAAATACGTCACGGTCACACCGATTCAAAATGATTTAACCGACGCGTCGTTATTAGAAGAAATTAAAAATTGGGATTTATAATGTCACTTCATCTATTTTTTTATTCATTGATGGAGGAAAAAGCCATCCTCATCATGAAATCCGAAAAGACAAATAGACAGCAATCTATCGCACAAATTTGTATCCATTGAAAAAATATGTTCCGGTCCACATTATTTCTATCAGGGCACAAAACCATTGTTACGACTAGAATGACGTCTTTATTTCATTTTTTCTGCGTCCATCTATGTCAGTGAAAAATGGCATGATACTTCGTGAGAATCAGACCGTTATCACTCAAAGGGAAAGTGATAAAATAATTCCGAAATATATTGATTTAAATATGTATCAGTTGTATTATTTTTTTATCTATCAATATATATAAATAATAATACTTAACAAAAAATGCGAAAAATATGAAAAAAATATTTCATTTTCTGACCATTATTACCTTTATTACCCTATCCGATCATTATGCTTCAGCACAAAAGGTGATCATGGGAGAAATTATTAATGTCAACTATCGATATTTAACCGCCTTTTCAGACCTCAGCCGACCATATGTTCAGCCCGGTGACATTGTCGAAATATACAGTGACGGCATGTTCGTAACTTATTTAAAAGTATCCGAAACTTCAACAGCGATCTCAAAACTCATTCCGATAAAAAGAAAAGGACCATATAAAACGCAGATCAACTTCAAAAAAATCAGCATTGGATTTCAAGTTAAAAAAATCGATGAAGAGGATGCTTCTTTGTTTATCGAAAAAACAACTGAACAATTACCTCGCGCTATGGAACAACTGCCAGATACGATATCAGAAAACACTCTTCTCCTTGATGATTCAAACACGACCTTCTCTGATGATTCCTTTAATCAACTCCAGGAAGATTATAATATTCTTAACATTAAATATTCATCTTCTTTAGAAAGCGCATCCAAATTACAACAAAATTTACAGACTCAAACTCAAAAAATATTTACTTTGCGTGCAGACCTGACAACGTCTCAAGAAAAAATTGAACGACTGATAAAAAAAAATCAAGAGTTGGAGAGAAAAAATTTAAATAAAGATTTCAGCCAGCAAAAATTATTATATGAAACATGCCAGGACGACCTAACCAATCTCAATAAAAAAATGTTAATCATTCGGAAAAAACTTCAATATATTTTTAATATCTTAAAAAGAAAGATGGGCAATTTATGAGAACACACATAAGATTACTTTCTGTACTCCTATTACTATTAACGTTTCCTTCCACAACAATTCTCGCGGACACAAACACAGATACGATTAAGTTGTTAAGGACATCCATACAAAGTAAAGACACCCTCATTGAAGACTTAATGGATGAGAAGGATACATTGTCAAAACAACTTGAAATCCAGCGCGAAGAAAAGAAAAAATTTGAAAAAGAACTTATCCTTCTGCAAAAAAACATTGGAAAACTTGATGATGCATCACGTTCCGGTCAAGATGATGCTGCAAATTTGCGTCTTCAAAAAGAATCTTTAATGCGCCAGCTTAATAAAGTCAGGAAAGAAAAAGTCAGGCTGGAAGACACGATATCCAAGTTGAATAAAAGTATGGATATTACCGACTCGAACGTTAACAGCAAGGTCGACGCAGCAACCTCGGCATTAAAAACCCGTGTACAAGAATTAAAATTACAACTTATCTCTTTGGAAGAAAAAATCGAAAACTCAAACACCAAACAATCAAAACTACAAAAAGAAATCCACAAATTAGAAAACGAAAAAGCGTCCTTAACAAAAAAAATTACGCTCCGTGACAAGAATATAAGCACCCTTAAAAGACAACTCGTTGATAAAATCAACGCGGTCCGTAAGCCGCTACAAAATGAACTCAGACAAACGAATGCTGCTTTAGCGATATCCAACAATGTCGTAAGGGACAAACAACTCGAGGTCTCGGAACTGAACCGGAAATACGAATTGACCTTAGTGAACATTAGAGAACTCAATAATAAGCTGGATAAAAAAGACATCGAAATTGAAGAACTCAACAACAAAATTAAATCCATTCAAATACAGACTTCAGAAAAAATTTCATCGATCAGCGATCAAGCTAAAAAAGACATTGAAACGCAACGCGGCAAAGTCCAGTCCAAAAATAAAACACTCCAGGAAGAAATCTCCGATTTAAGTACTGACAAAAAAGATCTGCAGAAACAAATTTCAGACAAAAAAGAAGCCGTACGATTGATCAGGCGAGACAGAAAAACACTACAAACAAAATTAGACCAATTACTAATCCGCAATAAAGATTTGTTAAATAAGACAGCCAAACTTCAAAATGACATTAATGCCATTGAAGATTCCATAAAGGACAAAATTTCTGAGGCGAAACAACCCCTTTTAGGAGAAATAAAAAAATTAGAAGACAACATAAAGACTTTAAGTCGGCACATGAATAACAAACATGAAAAAATCGACCTGGTCCTTGAAGAAAACAAAAGGCTGAAAACCCAGCTTGATAAAATTGTCACAATTAAAAATAATTATTCAAAAGATAATGCGTTATTAAAAACCCAGCTTAAACTAAACTCCGATAAAGTTGCCGTTCAAATTTCTTCCGTTAAAAAACCACTTGAAAAATCCATCCAATCACTTCAAGAAGAATTAAATTCATTGCGAAAAACGAATGAAGTCAAAGGGCAAGAGATCAAGGCTCTGGAACAAAAAAAATCAAAATTAAAAACAGATCTCGATAGATTATCAACGGGAAATACAACCCTCAGTCAAAAAGTTAACAAATTAGAACTTTCGCTAAAACAAGAAAAAAAATTGCAGTCCGAAAACATCGAAGATATACAAAGTTCCTTACTAGATAAAATAATAACAATGGAGAAACAATCCAACGCCCTAAAAGCAACGGTTAAGGAGAAGGGATCATATAACCTGAAAATTGTCGGTCAAAATAAATCCCTCACAAAAAAAGTCGCGAAGCTGGTAGAAGAAAAAACCGGAGCGTTTGAAAACCTTAAAAACATTCAAGTTCGATATAACGAGATCAAATCAACATTAGACAAACGCATCAAAGTTGCAACCAAAGCATTAACTGAAGAAGTTCAACAATTAACAGTGCAACTGAAAAGTGCCCAATCCGGCCTTGAAGGAACAGACACTAAAATCATTCGTTTAAACAACGAAAAGAACAAACTGCAGGTCGAATTATCCAGGGAAGAAAACCAGCGACGTCAACTTGAAGCAAACATCACCGAACTGAAAAATCAACTGATACAAGTTCAAAAAGAACTGCCCAAAAAAATCAGCAGTGTCCGAAGCTCATTAGGCAAGAAAATTAAAGAACTCGAAGCTGAATTAAACACTCTGAATAAAGGAATCGCCGAACAGAAGACGAAAGTCTCAAATTTGTCGGCCGATAAATCTTTACTCCAAAATAATTTGAAAAAAATAACGACAGAAAAGGGAATCATAGAACAAGAACTCCGACAACTTCAAGTTAGATTTAAAGGCCTGAACGACACTCTGCCACAAAAACTATCTAAAATTGAACAACCACTCAAAACTGAAATCAATAAGGCGAATAAAAAAATAACCGAGCAAGAGGAAACAATCGCGAGCTTGTCATCCAAAAAATCTTTGCTCCAGAATGATTTAAAAAAGACAGAGACGGGAAAGAAAATCATAGAGCAAGAACTTTTGAGAATCAAAAATCAATTAAAAGGCCTGAATGACACCCTGCCGCAAAAAATATCTAAAGCCGAACAACCACTCAAAACTGAAATTAATACGGCGAAAAAAAGAATAACGGAGCAAAAAAAGACCATCTCTACTTTGACATCCGAAAAAATCATGCTTAAAAATAATTTAAAAAATATAGAAACAGAAAAAGGATTCATAGAGCTAGAACTCCGGCAACTCAAAAATAAATTTAAAGGCTTGAACGACACTCTGCCACAGACGATATCTAAAGCCGAACAACCACTCAAAGAGCAGTTAAATACAGCGAACAAAAGGATAATGGAGCTAAAAAGAATCATCGCGAATTTGTCATCCGAGCAATCTTTCTTCCAGAATGATATAAAAAAAATAGAGACAGAAAAAGAACTCGTAAAAAATGAGCTCCAACAACTCAAAAACAAGTTAAAAGGATTAAAAAACGCTCTTCCTCAGAAAATATCATCAGTCCAGAAACCCCTAAAAGAAGAAGCCTCAAGACTAAAGGAACAATTATCAAACACAGAAAATTCTTTGCATATAAAACAAGAACGAATTAATAATTTGACGATTCAGAAAAAAAATTTAGACAATAACATTACCCGCCTCAACACGGAAAACAGCAAGTTAAAAAGTGACATCATCAATCTTCGCAGACAGTTGGCCGGTCTAGAAGACAGTATCCCACTAAAGATTGAATCGGCAAAAACTCCCTTTGAAAAAGACCTCTCCGACTTAAAAAATCAATTGCGGGAGGTTAATAATACAGTTACACGTAAAAACAAAAAAATTAAGACATTAAGTCGAGAACATCAATATTTACAGAATCGAATAGCGGATAAAGAAAAAATCATCAGCGCGCTGGAGCAGGATGTCGTTTCTTATAAAGATGAAGTCCTCAGCACTCAAAACTCATTGGATTCTAAAGTAAAGCAAGAAAGAATCCCTCTTGAAGCAAAAATCACGCAATTAAAGACAGAACGTCAACAAGCCGAACTAAAAATCGAAGAATATACCATTCTCATAAAAACATTACATGAAAGAATAGAAGAGAACGCTTTAAAATCAAAAGAAATCACTACGGAAAAAAAAGACCTGGAAATAAATTTATCTAAAGTCACCGAAGAGTTCAACAACAATAAAAAAATTGTCGCTGATAAGATCAAAAACGCAAAAGATCCGCTCAAGAAAACAATCGCCATTTTAAACAAAAAAATCATCGCGATTGAGAATGCTATCCAATCCAAGCAAACAACCATCAACAAAGTCACCCAAAAAAATGAAACATTAACGCGCCAGTTTGAAGATATCAAAAAAACAAAGAACTCCATATCTCTTGATCTCCTGAAAATACAAAAAGAATTTGATTCGCTTCACGTATCCATTCCCCAAAAAATGATAGCTGCCAGGAAGCCACTGGAGTTGGAGATTGAGCAACTCACACAAAGGCTGAAAAAAGCGTCTACGTCTGTCAAGGCGAAACAACAGGAACTTAATCAGACGACCAAAGATAAATCACAACTGCAGATCAATCTGTCCAGAACAAAATCTACGGCCGATAAATTAGAATACGAATTAAAAAATATTCAGAATGCACTTAAAAGCTCAAAGAATGATATACCGATAAAAATTTCTGAAGCCCTTGCGCCGCTAAATACTAAGATCAATGCGTTAGAAAAAGACTTAGCACTGTCAAAAAGCAAACTGCAATCAAAAAAAGAAACGATAAAAAACCTTCAAAATGAAATGCTTTCATTGAACAAAAAACTTTCGCAAACACAGACTGAAAAAACCAATTTAGCCTCGAAAAACACAGCTTTAAACGATGAAATAAAAGCTCTCGAAGAGGCCATCGTAGCAGAAGTCAAACAAGTGCAAATACCATTGGAAAAAACGATAAAATCATTGCAGGTCGCCCTGAAAAGCATGCAAAATAAACTATCGGACAATAATACTAATTTAAATAGAATTAATAAAGAAAAAGAAACCGTCACGAATAATCTAAACCAGCAACAACAGAACAAAGCGTCTTTACAAAAAAAAATTGACGGGCTTAAAACTACAATTGATAATCTAAAAAAAACGTTGCCAACTCAAATTGACCAGGCCAAGTCTCCGTTATTAAATGATATCAACAAACTTCAACAAAAATTATCCCAGGCAAATAGTACCATTTCACATAAATCTGACAAAATATCCGCACTTAAGCGGGACCACCATATTATTAATGTTCAATTAAACAATTTACAAAGCGAAAAAGCTGAATTAAATAAACAGATAGAGAATATGCTTGAACGCGTCAAGCAAGCAGAACTGTCGGTGCCTCAAAAAATTCAAAAAGTTGAAAAACCGTTGAATAATGAAATCCGTGAGCTAACCGAACAGGTTCTGAAGACAAAAACCCTTATTCAAGTGAAAAATGAGGCCTTAGAAGTCTTATCAAAAAACAAAAACGCATTGGAATCATCACTCAAAAAAGTCCGGCAAGAAAAAAAACAATTGGCCCAAAAAATAACGGAATCTGAAGAACTCATTAAAGAGAAGCAGCGTTCCATTGGCAGCTTGAAACAGAACAACTACCAATTAAACAGCAAAGTAAGCAAATTAAATAGAAACCATGAATCCCTGCAAGCCAATTATGACAAAATACAAAAAGAGCTAAGACGAGCTAAAGCATCCACACCCAAAGAAATCTCTTCTGCCATCCAACCCCTGAACAAAAAAATTGAAAGTCTCCGGAACGAACTGGACAAAGCCAAAGAAGATCTAAAAGAAAATCATGGCGCAATATCTTCAACCCATCAAGAAAAATCCTCAATGTTAACCAAAATCAATGTATTGAACCGTGATAACAAAATCTTATCCCAGGAAATAAACAATGTAAAAACTAAGCTGCAAGAAGCCAACAATAGCATTTCCAATCAAATTTCCAGAGCGACGATTCCCTTAGAAGAAAGTATAAACAACATGACCGAAAAGCTGGCAAAAACTGGAGACGCCCTATCTAAAAAGCAAAATGAAATTGACGAACTTATTCAGGACAAAAACCAGCTTAACCACAAACTGAAACAGCTTCGAATGGAAAGAGAAGACGCAGGAAAAAGGCTGACGAGACTGCAGGATAAATTCGCAATAGCACACACGTCCAGTCAACAAGAAACGATAAAAGCGCAAAAGAAGCATCGAGAAAAGATAAAAAAGTTGGAGCATGAATTATTGGAAATGAATGCTGCTGTTCTGGCGAAAGAAAAAAAACTCGCATCTTTGGAACAAAACAATCAAAATCTCAATCTCCTATTACGCAATTTAAGAAAAGAGAAGTCAACCCTGAATAAGGAGACCGTTAATCTTCTGAACAAAATTAAACTTACTGAAGCGGCAGTCCCTCAAATGATTCAAATGACCAAAAGGCCTTTGAAAGAAAGAATCCAGACATTGACGGCGAAAGTGAAACAAACAAATGATTTAATCAATCAAAAAGAAGATTTGCTTAAACAAACTACAAAAGAAAAATTATTATTATCACAAAATTTGACCAAGGCTCAAGAAACACAAAAGAATTTATCACAGGAAATCATTACCTCAAATAAACTCGCTCTCAAACATAAAGCGGATCTAATAAAAATTGAGCAAGAAAACCTTGGACTGAAAAACGAAATAAGGTCCACACAGGAAACATCCGGAAATCTGGAGAAAAAAATTGAAAGAATCACGCAAGAGCTGCTTAACAGCAGAAATAACACAGCGAAAATTACCGCGAAAGAGATCTCTAAACTAACCGATCAAATCACCGCATTTAAAGACCAGTTGAAAAATTCATCGGTTAAATTGAAACAAAAATCGGAAAATATCCTTGCGGTCCAGCGCGAGAAGGAAGGCCTGACAACAAAAGTCGAGTCACTGACGGATGAAAAAAACTCCTTGGAACAAAACATCTCTGTCTTAAAATCAAAAATCGCACACACGAATACGGATCTTGAAAAAAAGGCGGAAACAATAAATCTGTTTAACAACAACAAAGACGCACTCGAATCTAAACTAAATACCGCTATAAATGAAAAAAATAAACTGAAACAAGAGGTTAAAGTTCTACGAACAGAAATTTTCCAAATAAAAAAGCAAACCCCTATGCAAGTTGAAGAAGCGAGGCAGCCATTGAAAAAAGCCCTCAGGCATAAAGAGAAAGCAATCGCAGATGCCAATCGGGCTACAAAAGAAAAACAAACGCGTATTAATCAGCTGTTACAAAACGACCAAGACCTAACGCAAGAAGTCCAACGCTTGAAACAAATACAGGTCACATTAAACGATAGCAACGCAAAACTGAAAAAAAGCATGGACAAGGTCTCTAAGTCTATTCCAGCAAAAATATCAGAAGCCAAATTCCCCTTAGAGCAAGCCATTAAAATGCTTAAAAATAAATTATTGAATATCGAAAACGAGTTAGTCAATAGACAAAAAAAGATTGACGCTCTGAATAAAGAACGTTCAGGAACTCAGACAAACCTCCAACAACAGATTAAGGTAAAACAAAATCTGTCAAAACAGATTGATGCGTTAAATAAGCAATACGCGTCTGTCCAAAAATCTATACCGGACAAGATTAAAACAGCTAAACGGCCTTTAGAGAAAAAAATTGAATCGCTTAATAAACAAATGATTGAACAGTCTGAAATCATCCGTCAACAAGAAAATAAACTCGCAGGGTTATCATCAAAAAATCAAAACATGACAGATTCTCTAAGCGTGATCAAAAATGAAAAATTGTCGCTGGAGAACCAAATAAACCAATTATTAAGCGCTAACAAAAAATTAAACACTGTCCTTCCAGAAAAAATCCGTCAAGCCAAACAACCCCTTGATAAAAGGATCAAAGACCTCAACCTCCAACTTGGGCAGTCACATAAATCTTTAACTGTTAAAGAGCAGGAAATAGTTAAATATAAAAATAAATCGCAACAGCTATCAACCCAAATCTCTAAATTGCAAAACGAACATAATCAACTGTTAACTCTCAACAAAGACCTCAACATAAAGCTCGTCAGCCTCCAAAAAGAATTGCCTGATAAAATCGCCAGGATTAAAACGCCGTTGGAAGCCAATATCGCACAAATTTCTCAAAAGCTTTCTAACGCTCAAACACTAGTCAAAAAACAACAGGCGAGCATTGACCTGTTAACCAAACAACGCGACATTACCAGCTCAAATCTCAACAAGCTCAAAGACCAGGAACATCAAACCCAAAAAGGATTAAAAGCTAAACAGGAACTATTAAGCCAGAAAAACAATTCGCTTAAGTTGCTCTCACAGGAAAACGCCCGGCTCCAGGATAAAATCGCTTCCATCAACAACGAAAAAGACCTTCTTGGAAAAAAACTGTCTCAAGTAGAACAAAAAATTCTTGAAACACAAAAAAAGATACCTGAAAAAGTCAATTTAGCCACAGCACCATTGAAACAAAAAATACAAAAACTCATCAACGAATTGGAACAAACGCAAACCTCCATTAAACTAAAAGATAATAAAATAACACAGCTCACACAAAAAAGTAAAGACATTTCACAACGGCTTGAAGAAACGCAGCGCCAAAAACAGGCTGCAGATAAAAACTTAACTCGGTTAGCTCAAGACAAAGAAAACCTTGAAAAAGTTGCGATGCCTAAAGCTCTTATTCTAGCAAAAATACCTTTTCAGGATAAAATTAAACAATTATCAGAAGACATTCAAAACAGTCAGGATACAATGACTGATAGAGAACGCACAATCGCCCAGTTAAGAAAGGAAAAAGCGGCGATTAACTCCAAGTTAAAAGGAATATCTGACGATAAAAAGAATCTCCTCGCTACAATTAATAACTTGCAGAATGAACTAATTAACTATAAAAAATCCATGCCCCAACAATTATCGAAAGCCCGTGATCCTTTGGAGAAAAAAATAACATTTCTTCAAAATCAAATCGACAATACTTTTGACGAATTACAAGACAAACTCTTAATCATAGCGGAACTTGATGACGACATTGATTATCTGAAGAAATCTTTAAACAACTCTACAAATCAAAATATCCAGGATAAAAAGTCCATTGAGGCCTTAAAGAGAGATCTTATTCGTAACAAAGAAAAAATGGCAAATGAATTGCATAACACAGTCAGCCCTTTAAATGCCAGTTTAAACATCTTAGAAAAAAAACTGATTACCACCGAAGCGGCAGTTATTAAAACACAAAAAAACAACAAAAATCTGATTGTTGCAAATAACACGCTTCAGAATGAAATCAAAAATTCTGTCCAAAAGATAACGGAATTATCTGACAAACTTAAATCTGAGAAACAAAAAATCACAAAACTGCAAAGTGAAATTCCTAACCGAATCAAAGAAAAAACAAACCCATTGACCGAGCAAATATCAACTTTAAACAAATCAATCGCTTCATATAAAAAGAATATCGAAAAGCAATCCATCGACAATCAAAAACTCCGTGAAATCAACAACCACACGAAAACAGCGCTCGAAAAAGAAATTGAGTTTAAAAAGAAAATTCAAACAAATTATGGTAATTTGAAAAAAACGATAAACGAACTTGAACAGAAACAACCTGAAGAGATAATAGCCGCTACAACCCCCCTAAACAACAGAATTAAAGAAATACGAAAAAAATTATCCGCATCCAGCCAAAATATTGCCAGTAAAGATAAAACAATTGAAGAACTGCGCATCACAAATAAAAAACTCGCAAATGATTTAAACTCATCGCAAAAGAACAATATTCTTTTAAATAAAAATATAGTTATGTTTGAAGAACAAATTGACAAAATAAATAATGAGATTCCTTCCAAACTATCGACTGCGACCAAACCTTTGAAGAAAAGGATCCTTGACCAAAAGAATACACTCACAGAGCTTTCAACGTCGGTCGACAGACTCAACCAGGATTTAAGCGACACTCAAAAACAAAGAAACCAATTGACATCAGACTTTGTTCAGTTAAAAGAGAAAAATCAAGAACTGCTTAAATTAATTGATGAATTAAGAAGCACCTTGTCGTTAACCAAGGCATCGATCCCGAAACAATTAGAATCCGCGCAAAACCCCTTAAAAAAAGAAATCAAAAAACTTCAGGAACAATTCCAATCAACACAATCCGAGTTCCATAAAACACGGGATAACTACGGAAAGTTGAAAATTGAAAATAAAAAATTATCTCAGACATTATCCCGAACTGAATCACAAAACAACGCCTTAGCCGGCCAGCTTCAAGACATCACACAAAAGTTAACCGTATTACAAAAAGTGCTCCCTAAAAGAGTGTTTGAAGCGAAGCTTCCTCTCGAAGAAAAATTGAAGAATTGGAAGGATAATTTCGCTAAAATGGAAACGGAATTAAAGGACACACTGGCCTTATTGCAAAAAGACCGTGACAGTAACAATAAACTGAAAAAGGAATTCACAGCGTTGTCCAACAACAATAATAATCTCGAACAAGTGAATGCAAGTCTCAAAAATAAATTAGCTCAACTGCAAGGTTCACTCCCTAAAAAAATTAACGATGCACAGAAAACACTTAAGGTTAAACTTCAAAATCTAACAGAAACCTTGCAGGACCGCGATACGCAACTCAACCAGAAATCAAAAAAAATCACAGCACTAAATAATCAAATCAAAGCACTCACCCAGGACAACACTGACCATTCAACCATCGTCCGATCCCTGGAAGAAAAAAATAAAAAAATCATAAAAAATAACAATATCCTCAGTCTGCAGATTGAACAATGGCAAAAAGACTACCCAAACAAGATCAAACAGGCCCAGAGGCCATTAGAGGGCCAAGTTGAACAATTAAAGCAGCAATTTGCAAATGAGGCCGAAAAGAACAAACGAAATCAGGAACTCATTGCAAAATTAGAACAGGATGTCACCAACTCACGAAATAATATTGTGCAAAACGAAGCAACGATCAAAATCCTAACATCCGAGAAACGAAACTTAGAAAACAGATATGCCAGTTTAAACGACTCTATCCCTCAAAGGATATCGAAATCCAAAACTTCTCTAGAGCAAATGATCCATAAACTAAAGCAATCCAACGACGAGTTGAACACAACGGCTAAAAGAAAAGACCGAACGATCAATCAACTGACCGATCAATCAAAGGAACAAAGCCAAAAAATTGATTCTTTTAGATCTAAAAACTCTGAATTGCAAAAACAGCTCAATAATAAAATTACTGAATACGCGACAAAAAGATCTGAACTTTCCAAAAAATTAACAGCAGCTGAAGCCACTGTCAAAGAGCAAACAGATAAAGAGAAAAAATTAAAAACACGGCTCCAAGCTTTAAAAAACATTAATGTGGAAACGCAGAAAAAATTCTCAACAACAATCAAGGAAAAAACACAAATAGATCAAAAGTTTGCCGAGATCAGCAAGAACCTGTCTATCAAAAATAATGCCATTAACCAATATAAGACTACGGTCAGTAAACTTAGGGATTCCTTACGTAATTTAGAAACCAACAAAGAGAATCTAGCACGGCGGGTGACAGAACTAGAAAAGCTAAATGACACCATCAAAACATCATTGCCTGAAAAAGTTGAAAGTGTAAAAGCCCCGCTTCTTTCAAAAATCAATCAACTCGAGACTGCGATAGAAGAAAACACAAATGAACTATCAAGGGCAAAGACAACCCTGAAAACTTTGAAAGATGAAAATAAAGCCCTCAACAAAATCCTCGAAAGCGTTAAGAGAGACAATTCTCTCTTGTCACAAAAAACAGATTCATTTAGAAAAGAAATCGACAAATCCAAAACCCAGGGCGAACTCGAGATCAACCAAATAACAAGCGATCTCAGAAATAAAATTCAAATCATCCAGGAAAAAGAAAAACTAATTAAGCAGCTTCAATCTGACTTCAGAAACCTTAAAAACGACCACGACCAGTTGGAAAAAAAATACCGCAACACAATTCGTGAGTTTGACGGCGCGCGAATTAAATTAGAACAGTATAAAGAAAAAATTTCGATGGAGATAGAAAAGGCACGTAACCCCATATTAAATCAACTCAATCAAGTTAAAAGCGAACTTATATCCACGATGAGCGCCTTAAAAGAAAAAGATGAAAATATGACAAGCATGAATAGAAATTTATCTTCATTGAACACAAAATACGATCAACTCAATAAAAAAAAAATCGCTTTTGAGGATCAACTCAGCCAATCAATCACCCGTTACCAAAAACTAGAAAGTGAAACACAAAACACGATTGACCGGACAAAAAGCACGCTCCATTCAGATATCAACAAGTTAGAAAAAGCCCTGGTAGTTAAAAGAGCCGAAATATCGGCAAAACAGAATAATATTCTTGAAAACGAAAAACAAATCAGCTATTTAAAGAAGGATCTTCAATCACTCAACGATAAAAATCAGACACTCCTGTCAAAGATCAACGGGCTCAACGAATCTCTTAGAGAGAGCGGAACCTCACATAAACTTGACATAAAAAAAATTCAATCTAAATATCAATCCGAACTTCAAAAGATCACCCGTAACCTCCAACTTTCCCAGGATACTGTTTCCCATAAGGACAACCAAATAGCTCAGCTTAATCGCACACTTAACGATCTGAAGAAAACTGTTTCAACAACACAGAAAAAAATTAAAGATTCTTCCGAAACCATATCCATGATTGAAAATCAGTATAAAAAAGATAACCAAAAAATTCAAAACCAATTCAACGAAAAAATTAACAGGCTACAGAATGACTTAAAGGAACATAATAATAAAATCAGCCTTACCAATAAAAAACATACTGGTCAAATTTCTGAATTAAAGACAACAATCAGTAAAAAAGACGATCAAATCAATTCTGTTACAAAATCGCTCAATCAATTAAACACAGAACTCACCGAGAACCGGAACAAAACTAAGCAATTTGGCCTGGACATACAAAAATGGGAACGAAAATATCAAGAATTGCAGAATTCCACAAAAGCCCAGGTTCAACAGTCAAGAATGCCGTTTGAACGTGAAATTCGAAATCATAAAAACAAACAAATGGAATGGGAACGGACCGCAAAGAAAAAAGAATCTGAGATCAATTCCATCAATAACCAACTAAAAGAGTTATCCTCTAAATTCGAATCCGAACAAAAACAAAACCAACTATTATCGGCTCAAATAGCACAATGGCAATCTCAATACAACAAGCTCACCAAGCACACGACACAAAAGATGACCAATTTTAAAAACGATCTCCAGAACGAATACAATTCATTGAAAAACGACCTGACCCTTAAGGAAAATAGTTTAAAAAAATACTTAAAACAGCTTTCAACGCTCAAAAATGACAAAAAAAAACTTACGGCTCAGTTTGCAGAAGCAAACAAAAACTCTATAGATTTCCAAAATAAATTAAATAAAGCCGAGCAGACACTGTTTTCTAAAACGAAAAAATATGAGGATCAACTATCTAAAATTAAGTCGCAATTTAAACAACAACTCAGCCAGTCCTCACGGTCGTTACAAGAAGAAATCAGCGCTCTTAACGATCAAGTCTGCCAGTATAAAAAAGAAATTAAAAAAAACAACGGGCAGTCCGGAGAACTATCCGCCTTAAACAACAAATTGACATCTCAAATCAACAAACTAATAAAAGAGAACAAATCGGTAACAGACCTCATAGCAAAACTCAAGACAGAAAAAATTAATACCGAACAGTCCATAAAAAAGAAATTGTTCCAATCAGAATCTGCATTACAAAAAGAGATATCCAAACTTAAATTAGAACTGTCCAAATATCATGATCAATTGCAACACAAAAAATCTTCCATCAGCAAACTCGATGGTCATTTCCAGGAGACAGAAAATCGACTACATGCAGCTATGCGTGAAAAGAAGCTTCTGCAACAACAGATCAAAGAACTGATACATTCACAAAACAGTCATTTCAACCAATTGACCCTTCAAAAAAAGCAAATCTCTGAACTCAATAAAGAAAATGTCAACTTAGAATCTGAAAATAGCGACATGCAACGACAGATCAAATCCATACAACAGAGCAATAAAAACATCCTCCAGTCGGTAAAATCCAAAATGCTTGAAGATATCCGTTTTTTACAATCTGAGAACGACTCCTTACAGGAATCGCAGGACAAAAAATCGAACCAGGTCGCGAGGGATTCAGAAAAGACAATCAGCCAGTTAACGCAAAAACTGAAAAGTGCAAACATGTCGTTCGCGACGCAAAAAAAAGAAATGCAATCCATTCAAGAAAAAAATAAAAACATCCTCCAGTCGGTAAAATCCAAAATGCTTGAAGATATCCGTCTTTTACAATCTGAGAACGACTCCTTACAGGAATCGCAGGACAAAAAATCGAACCAGGTCGCGAGGGATTCAGAAAAGACAATCAGCCAGTTAACGCAAAAACTGAAAAGTGCAAACATGTCGTTCGCGACGCAAAAAAAAGAAATGCAATCCATTCAAGAAAAAAATAAAAACATCCTCCAGTCGGTAAAATCCAAAATGCTTGAAGATATCCGTCTTTTACAATCTGAGAACGACTCCTTACAGGAATCGCAGGACAAAAAATCGAACCAGGTCGCGAGGGATTCAGAAAAGACAATCAGCCAGTTAACGCAAAAACTGAGCAAAGCCAACATATTCATATCGGAACAAAAAGAAAAAATACTGTCCATTCAACAAAAAAAAGATACCCTAAACAATGATATCCGGCGATATGCAGAAAAAGAGCAACAATTACGCAAAAAAATTGCCCGGGTTCGAAAATCTATGGAGAATCAAAGCCAAGCTGTAAAAACTGAAATCGATAAAGCGAACAAACCCTTGCTTGAAAAAATCAACAACTACGAAACCAGGATAAAAAAGACTAAATCGATGGCAAACCTAAAATTGAAAGACATACAAGAAGATCTCCAGGCTCAAATATCAAACCTGAACAACAATCTCGATCAAGCCCGACACGTTGTTATCCAGAAAAATCATAAAATTGACGAATTGCACCAAAATTTTACTGATATAAAAAATAAATTCGACCAGGGAGAAAACGATAAAAATCAAATCAATCAAAAGCTCCAATCGGCATTGAAGAAATTAAAATTAGACAAGTCCTCTTACCGTGAGCAGATAGACACCGAAAAAAAACCCCTTTTGGAAGAAATTGAACGGCTACGCGCGTCTTTCTCAAGCAAAGAGGCCCAGTGGCAAAACAAAATTAAGGTAGAAATCAACCCATTACTGGAACAAATAAAAAAATTAGACAATGAACTCAATAGCAGCTCCCAAAAATTTCATGTTAAGGAACAAGAAATACGTCAATTAAACGTGAAAAGCTCTGAAATGAAAAAAAATTTAACGGATCAGCGTTCCCTTCAAAACAAATTAGAGAATGAAATCAGTTCACTGCAGGATAAATTTCTCCGGCAAAAAGACCGCACAAATCAATTGGTCCGCGAACGCGAATCGCCTTTACTTGAAAAAATTCAATCACTTCAAAATCAGTTAGAAAAACAAAAAATAAACCCTCTGAAAAAAAATAAAAAGACATTAAAAGAGTACCAATCAAAAATCAACAAACTCCAAGCTCACCTGGATCAGACCAAAAAAATCTTAAACCAAAAATCAGACCAAAACAATTCTTTGGAATCTAAAATGAAAAAATTAAGCAATGAATTAAGTCTGATCTCCAAAGACAAAAAATCATTGCAAGACACCTTACGCTCACTCGAAAATCAAATTTCTTCCCTACACACAGAGCACGCAATGAATATAAGGAAACAGAAAGAAAAAAGTATTCAGCTTGAACGCAACTTATCACGGCAGCAAATTGACTATAAAGAAATATCTGAAGAAGTTACGAACGCCCTTGAACTCTTACAAGTACCATAAATTATTAAACAACAAAAGCTTACCAAAACAAACGCAAACAGCATCTAAACTGCTTCCGCCATCAGTTTAATAATTATCATTGTAACCGATACCATTCAAATGTTGCCATTATTTAACATTTCATAACATCCTCTCAGCCAAATAGGCCACAAATCCGTTCCGGCGACAAGCCCGGCATGACCAAATTATTGAAACGAGTTGTTCGCCCATTAGACCCCCTCAGCGTGCTGTATAATGGCCGACAAAAAATTTCTTCCTTCGATAAATTTTCTTGAATTGGCTTGACTAGCCATTTCCTTTAATATATTTTAAGTATAGTATTATTACTATTAATAAAGGTTTACCATGAATTTCATTTTATTGATCACAACGAAAATACGTGACCTGCTCCATATAAGAAACTTTAATATTATCATTACGATCATCCCCATATTAACTTTTCTCCTGTTGCTGTATCTATATATCCTGACCCGTTATGAACATCTTATTAGCGCCATCGTATTTTGTCTGATTCCAGCCATTTTCGCGTTTTTTTACGTCCTCATATTAACGCCTCTCGTTATCTTTATCGCTCAAAAAACAAAAATCATGGATCAAACCACTTGCCACGATCTTGACAAAAAACCGACACCCTTATTAGGCGGTGTGAGCCTGTATTTATCTTTTGTCCTTGTCGGATTGCTGTATTTACCTTTTACACCTCAATGGAAAAGCATTTTAATCGCATCCTCAATTATTTTTGTTATCGGAACCATTGATGACATTCGGCCATTATCATCGACCATCAGACTTTTCGGACAAATTTCCGCATCTTTTATTATTATGTCCAGTGGATTGATGGTTTCCTTTATGCCCGATAATTTCTGGGGATCAGTCGCTTCGGTCCTCATCACGCTTATTTGGATCCTGGGAATCATCAATGCGACAAATTTTTCTGATGGAGTGGACGGATTAGCGGCCGGCATCATTGTCATCGCGGCCTTGTTCTTTTTCTTCATCACGTTGCACCTGGGGCAATATCATGTTTCTTTAATTTGTACGATACTCATAGGTTGCGGAATGGGTTTTCTTGTTTTCAATTTTAAACCAGCAAAAATATATCTCGGTGATGGCGGAAGCACATTTTTGGGATTCCTCATTGCGTCAATCGCCCTCTATGGCGAATGGTCAAGCCGTGGCCCAATCATCGCGTTAGGGATACCTGTTCTTATCCTCGGCGTTCTCATTTTTGACATGATCTACATAACGTTTAGCCGTATTCGCAATGGTCACGTTAACAATTTTAAAGAGTGGCTTGACTATACAGGCCGCGATCATTTTCATCATCGGCTTATAAACTTAGGATTCTCTGAAAAAAATTCTGTCATTTTCATCTACATCGTTTGCATTGTTTTAGGAATTAGCGCCTTACAAATAGAGAACGCTCGCTTAAGTTATCCGGTCGTCATTCAATTAATTCAATCAACCTTAATTTTTCTCCTTATTATCATGCTTATGCTCATGGGGCGTAAATTATCAAATTAAAGACATGGCTAAAACAATAAACACGCATAAAAAGGGATTCATTCTTTTTTTAGTTCTGATCGTTTTGATCAGCAATTTGCTAACTTTTTTCGTTTCTTTATACCAAACCGCATTGCTCGAACATAAAAACATACTTCAAAATATGCGCCACACCTTGGGTGAACTGCGGCGCATTGGTAGCGATTCCGATAACATTCCGACATCGATCAATCCTCCCTTTATCACGTATGTCATCGATCAAAAAGAAGGCACCTTCTTAGTCCCCAGAGCCGTTCCTTTTGTTCGAAAAAAAAAGGATCTCTGGGACTATCATATGACAAAGCTCATCTACCAAATGCAAAAGCAAAAAGAAGGTGAGATCCATTACCCCAAGGAATCCGGTTTACGTGACTGGATAAAAGGCAATAATACCATCCTATTTACGACCCTGTCTGAGAAGGGATGGATCATCGCCATCGAGGTTTATATGGAAAGCCCCATACAAATTTTTAAATCACGGATCAACAAAACACTCATTCTCAATGTTTTATCCATTTTATTTTTTTCCGCTCTCTTAATGGTGCTCTTTGTAAACCGTAAATTAATTGTTTTAAGTAAACTCATCTCTGACAATCTAGAAAGCGGATTAGTTCAGATGAATACCGCATCTGAATGGTCTGAGTCCATGATCAAACAGGACCCGACGCCTGAGATTGAGCCCGGGTCATCAGAAATAAACATCGTCCCGACTGATCACGTTCTTAACATTGAATTATCACAAAACATCGAAAAACCTGATGACACGACAGCACCACTGGGGTTGACGCTGAATTCTCCTCAGGCAAGCTCACCGCTATCAGATGCAGAGACAGAAAATTCTTTTGAACCGCAACTTCAAATAAAAACAAAACCGACTCAAAGGATTGCTCATCCGGCTAAACCTAAACCAAAGAAAAAATTACGTAAAAATATTTCTCAAAGAACCAAATCAGGACCGGACTATAATGATTTGACACTCAACTTGCAGGAGATCAAATCCCCCGTTCTAAAAAAAATGATCAACAAAATTCGAAATAATAAATAAAGGCTAAATATGTATACAGAATATTGGGGATTGCGGGAAAAGCCGTTTGAATTAACGCCTGATCCGCGCTATGTGTACTATTCCAGAGAACATGAAGAGGCGCTAACAGGACTTTTTTATACGGTACAGGAGCTTAAAGGCGCTATGCTGTTAACAGGATTATATGGATGCGGGAAGACGATCCTTAGCCGCGTCTTTCTGAATGAACTCATTGGATCAAAATACGAAGTTGCCTTAATCACGAATCCTCGCTTAACGGCCAATGAGTTATTAACAGAAATGATTTACCAACTAGGCGGTGGTCTTCACGAAACAGCCTCAAAAGGTGAATTGCTCCGCATATTCAATGAATTAATTTATTCGAACATCAATATCGGTAAAGAAACAATCATCGTCATTGATGAAGCCCAGTCCATTGAAGACATCGAAACATTTGAAGAATTACGATTACTACTAAACTTTCAGCAAAATGACCGTTTTCTGCTAACCATGATCCTGATTGGACAATCGGATCTCCGCAAACGTTTGAAACAACTGCCCCAATTGAAACAACGGCTCATGATTGACTATCACCTAAACCCGTTAGATGAGCAAGACGCTATCCGATATATCGAACACCGCTTAAATATCGCTGGCGCGCAAAACAAAATATTTGACTTGAAAGCGAAAAAAATGATGTACCGTCAATCGAGTGGAATCCCGCGCGTCATTAACGGCATAGCCGACATGGCTTTGTTTGAAGGGGCGAATCAGGAGACGAAATTGATTGATGACCAATTGATCTTGAAAATTTCAAAAAATTTACAGTTTGAAAAACCGCAAAGAATATAAAAATATTATGCCGGCAAAAAAACCTGAAAATCAAAAAAACAAATCCTCCTCACCAGCAGCGTTGTACATTGAGTTATTTGAGACTGTCCGCGACACATTAACGAAATCTATTAATAAGACGCAAATTGAGGACATCATTTCCAGAATCACCGGCCATTTCATGAAGTGGCCGTATAATGACCTGCTGCTATATACGTATACTTACTCAAAATCAAACTACATTATGGCACACATTTCCAACAATGTTATCTTGAGCATCGGATTTGGTCATAACATCGGTTTATCGCAGGATGATCTTATTGAATTAGGAACATGCGCTTTTTGTCATGATTTCGGAATGGCTGAATACATTCACCTTTTTCAAAAAGGCCACCAGCTAACAGAAGAAGAAAATAAAATGATTAAGAATCACCCCCGAAAATCAGCGGACTTTTTTAAAGACCTGTATTCAGACAGAATCATTAAAGTCATGCTCGACGTCCATGAAAATGTAAACGGTTTGGGTTATCCCAGCGGGAAATCAGGCATAGAAATTTCTTTTTTTGCGAAAATCATTTCGATCTGTGATGTCTTTGAAGCCTTAACGCATCCCCGCAATTTTCGCAAAGAATTCAACCCCTATGAAGCTATTAAAATTATCATCAAGAAAAAAAATATCATCTTTGACGACAAAGTCTTAAAAAAATTTGTGGAATTTATGTCCATCTATCCCATTGGTTCCATCGTCTACCTGAATACCGGAGAGATCGCCATTGTCACAGCCAGCAACAAAGGCTACCCAACACGGTCCATCGTTCAAATATTGTTAAACCCAAAAAAAGAAATTGATAAAAACCACCGCACGATTGACCTCCTGAAAGACGATATGGTTTATATCATCGCACCGGTTGAACCAAAAATTGAAAAAGAAATCATTCAAGTCCTTAAACCGAGAGGGAACTTTAACCTTCAATAAAACCTCATGAAAAAGACCATATTTCTAATTCTAATCATACTGCTTTCAAGCATTCTGCCTCCTTCCGGATGGGGGCAGTCGTCCCGCGACTTTTATATTGAAGAACATCAAAAATCCATTATGAACGAGACCCCGGCGGGACAGGATCAAAGGACATCGTCAAACAACGCTAAATACAAAAGTGAAGAAGATTTAATCATTCGACAACTCGAAATTATAACAGGCGATGAAGAAACTCGTTATATCATCGTGCCTGGAGACACATTGTCCATCTATTACAATGACCGTAACAAACGGCCAGGAGCAGCTTATGTCGTCAACAGCAAAGGTGAAATTCAAATGCCGCTCATTGGAGCTGTAAAAATTTCAGGACTGAACAGAAAGGACTCCCGCGAGAAGACAAATGAACTCCTCAGCCAATATATCCGCAAACCGGACGTCGACCTACGCATCAATGTTGCTGGTCGATTCATGGTGATCGGGGCGGTACACACCCCGGGTGTGTACCGCATCGAACAAAACCTGACCATTTTAGAAGCGATATACAATGCGAGAGGGCCTGTTGAAAATAAAGCAAAAATGAATAGTGTCCTGCTCATCAGAGGAGGGAAGGACAACCCGGTTATCACCCGGCTGGATTTAAAAAAAGTGCTAAAAAAAGGCGATCAAACTGACAACGTCTTACTTAAGCCAGGTGACATGGTTTTTGTTCCGACATCATTTATTTTTCACTTAGATCAATTCCAGAAAACCATGTACCGGCACATTCTAACCTATTATGGATTAGGTGGCACGGTACCGCTAAAAAATCCTTAGTGATTATGTCGTTCTTATAATATTATGGAAAATCCCGAAATCACCTTATCAGAATATTGGCGAATCATACGGAAACGAAAATGGACCATCATTTCAGTCTTCATTACTGTCTTCCTTTCGACCGTTATCTTCACAAAATTGCAAACACCGGTCTATCATTCCGCGATTGAAATCAAAATAGAAAAACAGCAACCGTTGTTAGCAGATAGCACGACAGGGGCCCTGACGGTCCAGACAGGTGCGGCTTTAAACTTAGCGACAGAAATCCGATTAATTAAGAGTTTACCCGTATTGCGCAAAGTTGTTGAGAAAATTGAAGTCCTGCCTCCAACGGGCGAAGAGAGAGAAAATGCCATCCATTCAATCGCGTTACAGTACCAAAAAAACGTTCAAGCTGATCAGATTGCCGATACCAATATCATCAATATTCAAGTCTTTTCCAACGACCCCCAAACAGCAACGCTCATGGCCTCAGCTATAGCGGATGTCTATATTGTGGAAAACATCGAAGGCCGCAAAAAACAACTCAAAGCCATGATTGAATTTATTGACAAACAACTGACAGCCTACAAAAAATCCCTCGCCGATCAAGAATCCGATTTACAAAAATTCAAACAGAATGAAAAGGTTTTTGAAGTCACACCGGATATCAAAGCTACGCTTGATCGGTCAACAATTGAAGGAACATTTGAATTTGAGACAGAAATGCTTAAGATCGACTCCGACCTCAAAAAGTTAAAAAAAGTTTTGCAAAATAAATCTGAAACAAATATGGGACAAATCATTTCAGAAAAAAACCTATCAGAAAACTATATTTTTGTCGGGCTGAAGAGACGTCTGTTAGAACTTGAATTCGAACGGTTCTTGCTATTGATTGACTATACGGAACGTCACCCTGACGTTGTTATTAAAAATCAAATCATCGGAAATATCAAAGAAAAAATTGTTATTATGTTAAAAAACTTTTCATCTATACCCATTACCCTTGAGGTAGAAACAGATTTGGCGCTCTACATAAAAAAACTGTTCCTCGAAACGAGAAGAGAAGTCCTCTACCGCATTGTTAACCGTTTCTATGGTGACTCCGGGTCCCTGTCATCCAACCAATTGCAGTACGTCCGTTTAAAACGAAATGTCGACCGGTTGCTCAATTCTTACGATAATTTTCTAAACAAAAGGACCGAAGCCCGGCTTGACTTATCCAAGGTTATTGATGACGTTGTGACCGTCGTCTCTCCCGCCACTAAACCCGAGACCCCCATTAAACCGAATGCAAGGGTCAATTATCTCGTAGCAACCGCTGTGGGCATTCTTTTAGGAATATTGATCGCGTTCTTGAAGGAAAGTGTCGATACATCCGTATCCACGATCTCTGACGTTGAACAGGATTTAAAACTGAATATCCTCGGTATTGTTCCACACATGAAAAAAGAAGAGGTCCTCACTGGTAAGGAGGATCTGCCTGAAGGGCATATCACAAAAAAAATGATCTTACAACGGGCCCGTCTGGTAACGATAACATCCCCTAAATCCTGGCACTCTGAAAGCATCAAGATGATCCGCACAAATTTGATGCAACTGAATAAAAACAAAAACATCAAATGCGTCCTGTTCACTAGCTCGGATAAACAGGAAGGGAAGTCAACGATGGTGACAAATCTGGCCTTATCCATTGCTCAGCTAGGCAAAAAAATTATTCTGGTTGGCGGGAACATGCGCCGGCCGACCGTATATAAAATTTTTGGGCTCAATCGCGAACCAGGGCTGTCGGACGTGCTGATGGGTAATACCAAATGGAAAAATGTTGTCAACACCTCAACGGACATACTGACTGGCGGACTGAATGTTGATCAATTATTGCATATGCCCGGCATCGATAACTTGAGTGTCTTAACATGTGGGCGCCCGGTCGATAATGTCTCTGAACTCCTCAACTCAAAAGATCTGGACCTCTTGTTAAAAGAATTACGATCAGAATTTGATATCATTATCATGGATTGCTCTCCTGTTATGGCCGTTCCGGATGCCATCACGCTTTCAGACAAAGTCGATGGAATGGTCTTAATATATAAGGTTGGCCATACCCCGAAAGATGTTCTCAAAATGGCCAAAAACAACCTGACACACGCCAATGCCAATATATTGGGTGTTGTGCTCAACGACATTAAAACAGAAGCCCAGGTCGGGTATTCGGCTTATTACTACCGCTACTATAGCGAAACCGGCAGCAAACCGCAAAAAAAACCAACACCTCCATCAAAAAGTGGCAATAAAAATATTTTTAATATTTAGAGAGTCTTAGCATGAGTTATGCCGGCCGTGAAAAAATTTTAATCCTTTCGATATTTCTCTTCTGCATCATACTGGCTAAAATTATCACGGAGACGTCTTATCTTGTTCCCTTAATGATCATCATCAGCATCACGGGTTTTTTGATCGCCTTCACACATACGCACATGGCCATGATCTTTCTTATTTTCTCCATGTTATTATCCCCGGAGTTAATCGTCGGAAGTGTGACGAAAAGAGACATCGTTATCCGAATAGACGACTTATTGATCCTTGTCTTTAGTCTCGCATGGATCGCCCGGTCCGCTATCAATAAAAATTTAACGATCATAACCAAGACCCCGATCAACCGCTTTATTGCCTTTTACTGCTTTATGTTTTCTTTAAGCACGATTAACGGGATTCTCTTTGAAACAGTCAGCCCCTTCAAGGGGATATTCTATATACTTAAATATATTGAATATTATTTTATTTTTTATCTCGCCGCAGGGATCTTAAAAAATAAGCCCCAGATGAAAACCTATATCAAAGCCATTATCATCACCTATGCGATCGTTAATATTTACGCTTTCCTGCAAATCGGCACGCACGGCCGTGTTTCCGCACCCTTCGAGGGGAAGGTAGGGGAGCCGAACACATTAGGCGGCTATCAGGTCTTAATATTGGGGATCATTATTGGCTTATTAACTCATACAACCTTTTCGCCGAAATGGAAATGGACACTAATCCTCGTCGCCCTGTTTTCTCTCATCCCTTTCGCCTATACGTTATCACGTTCCGCTTACATGTCCATAATTCCGATGTATTTCACCCTGATTTTTTTCAACAAATCAAAAAAAAGGAATATTCTGATTGGAATTTTGATCATTTGTGTCATTGTGTCGATTTTCTTTTTCCCTCAGAACATCAAAGACCGTATCAAGTACACGTTTATCCCGCATCCCCAGGAGCATATTGAACCTGTAAAATTTCTCGGAGTCAGCCTCGGCCCTTCAGCGTCAGCACGTATTCAGGACTGGATAAGGGTCTATAAAAAATGGCAAAACAAACCCTTCCTAGGGTATGGCGTGACCGGTATGGGTTTTCTGGATAGTCAATTTATTAGAACTTTTGTCGAGTTAGGACTCCTGGGGTTCTTCGCGTTCTGCGCCCTGTTATTGAGCATCGGATATCACACGTTAAAAATTTACAAAACAACCAAAGATCCTTTCTACAAAGGATTATCCCTTGGCTTCTTTGCGGCGCACTTAGGCATGATTGCGCATGCCATCACAGCGAACACCTATATCATCATCCGCATCATGGAACCTTACTGGTTCTTGGCCGCCATGGTCATGTGCATTCCCCGTCTGGAGGCCCGGCATCAACAGGCTTTGATCATGAATCAGGAACAGGCTCAACTGGAAGATGACGAAGAGGGGGTTCCTTTACTGAAAAAGCCCAATTACAACATCGCGCATTTACTGAACTACAGCAATGTCAAACATAAGGACCATCATTATTAAAGGCTTAAAAACATGAATCCGATCAATCAAGAAACAACATCCTCATACCAAATCCACATCCGTCCGAATAAAAGCTGGCATCACATGAATTGGCATGCGATATGGGAATACCGTGACCTGCTTTTTTTGCTGGTACGGCGTGATTTCGTATCCAAATATAAACAGACTATTCTCGGGCCGTTATGGTTTATCCTCCAGCCATTGGCAACGACCATTGTTTTCACGGTTGTCTTTAGCCGTGTCGCCCGCATCCCAACGGATTCCATTCCGCCCATGTTATTTTATCTTTGCGGGTTAATCGGCTGGATGTATTTTGCGAACTGTCTTAATTACACATCGACGACATTTGTTACGAACGCCGGAATCTTCAACAAAGTTTATTTCCCGCGCTTGATCATCCCGTTTTCTGTTATCATTTCCCGTTTTCTTGCCTTTATCATCCAATTTGTCATGTTCATCGGATTTTATATTTTTTATAAATTTTTTACCCCCGCGTCTGATACGTTTCATTTAAACCCCGCGGCACTGATATTCTTTCCCTTGCTGATTATGCTCACAGCTTTATTAGGATTGGGCATGGGACTCTGGTTATCCGCTTTAACAGCAAAATACCGTGATTTAACACAATTAACGACCTTCTTAACCTCTTTGTGGATGTACGCGACACCCGTTATTTATCCCTTGTCGCTCATACCGGCCAAATGGCATAAAGTGATGGCCCTTAATCCCATGGCGGGTATCGTCGAAGCTTATCGTTACTGTTTCTTCAGCGTCACTGTTGGGAATTTATTTTTTTACATGCTCAGTTCCATCATAATGACGCTGATCATCCTTATTTCCGGTATATTAATTTTCAATAAAACTGAACGTAATTTTATCGATACAATATAAAAACATGAAACCCATCATTGAAATAGAAAAATTATCAAAACTGTACCGCCTGGGGAGTATCAGCGCGAACACATTCCAGGATTCACTGAAAAACTGGTTTCACCGTATTAAAAATAGCCCTCCTGCGACCGCCGATAAATCCTCTTCGCGTTTGATGATTGATCCTAACGACCCTCAGGCCGGGCCAGAACCCAATACCCTGTGGGCGCTCAGAGACATTTCTTATGAACTCCAGGAAGGGGAAATCCTCGGGATTATCGGACGCAATGGTGCCGGTAAATCGACGCTGCTCAAAATCCTGACCCAGATTACCGAACCAACCTCTGGCCAGGCTGTCCTGCGCGGCCGAACAGCGTCTTTATTAGAAATTGGCACGGGATTTCACCCTGAACTAACGGGCCGCGAAAACATCTATTTAAACGGGGCTATACTTGGAATGAAAAAAAAAGAAATTGATTCCAAATTCGAAGAAATTGTCGACTTTTCAGGCATTCCCAAATTCATCGATACACCTGTCAAACGATACTCCAGCGGCATGTATGTTCGCCTGGCTTTTGCGGTCGCGGCCCATCTCGAACCGGAGATACTGTTAGTTGATGAAGTATTGGCCGTGGGAGATGTCGAATTCCAGAAAAAATGTTTGGGCAAGATGAAAAATGTTTCAAAGAGCGGCCGGACAATCCTGTTTGTCAGTCACAATATGCAAGCGATCAAGCAATTATGTACCCAAACGATCATCCTTGACAAAGGACGAATGATATTCAGCGGCAGCGCGGAGTCCGCGGTGGATAAATATTTAGGTGACGGGTTGTCACTAAAAGGCGAACAAATCTGGGATCATACTCAGACCGCGCCAGGCGATGATATCGTTCGTGTCCATTCTGTGCGCGTCATGAACACCGATAACCGTTCGCGCACGCAATTCGATGTTCGTGATCCGATGACAATTGAGTTAAAATATACTGTTTATGAAGATGGACATCAACTTGCCACTCAGATCTACTTGTTTAATGATGCCGGCCAGGTTATTTTAAACACGAAAGACAACAAAGACTCCCCCTGGGGAGATCGTTGCATCCCAAAAGGCTCCTATTGCGCGCGCTGTACGGTTCCAGCAGACCTGATCAATGAAGGACAGATATCTATCGGCATCGGTATCGGAACGGTCGGGCCGTCTTATTTCATCGGGCACGTCACAATATATGATGCTGTTATATTCGCCGTGACAGATGCTTTTGATCCAGAGGGAGTGAGGGGTAACTATCCCTTCGAATGGAAAGTGGGCGACATCCGCACGCACATCCCATGGAAGGTGGAGCGCCTTGAAAACTAATTCTATCAAACAAGCCGTCAAACGCTATCCGTGGATGCATAAACCTTTAAAAGCAGGATACTCCTGTTACAACGGCTTAAAAAATTTTCTGTTGCGCCGATTTCCATATTTAGATTACCAATGCACTCTTTGGGGCAACAAACCCTATTACGGAACCTTCTTGATGGCCGGACAAATTTTACCAGCACGTAAATATGTCATGCGGGATATGATCCGGCGAGAATTGATGCAAACCGTTCGTTCTGACTTTACCCTGCTCGAGATCGGATCATGGGCTGGCTTATCCACATCCATTTGGGCGCAAGAATGTCAACATCAATCAAAAGGCACGGTCTTCTGTATCGATACATGGGAAGCATCTTTGAATGTTCCCGAAATCATGCAAAAAGCCGCGAAAAGGAATCGGATTTACAAGCTGTTTCAGCACAACATGAGATGCTCAGGTTATGAGAACATTGTTTTTCCCATTAAGGCTTCAAGCGATGTCATGCATAATATCCTCAAGCCGCAATCCTTTGACCTTATTTTCATCGACGGGGATCATGCCCACACGCAGTTCAAGAAAGATTTGATCAACTATATGCCGTTGATCAAAGACAAGGGCATTATTTGCGGTGATGACCTTGAGCATTTGCCCCAGGACATTGATTTGGGCTTCGCGCGTAATCACCTGGAAGAAGATTACATCGAAGACGCCTCAAACAATCAAAAATATCATCCGGGGATAGCTGTGGCCATCCAGGAAGTCTTTGGTTCTGTCAGCATGAAAGAGGGGTTCTGGGCCATGCGGAAAATCGGACCGGAGTGGCATAAAGTAGCGTTCTAGCGTAAATTTAACACAGGGATATCACATGAAGACATTTTCAAAACTGACCGGTCGCTTACTTGGACAACCGATGTTCCATCTTTTAGAAAAAATTGAACGATTTAAAAAAGCCGGCCGGGATATCATCCATCTGGAAATCGGTGATGCCGACTTCCGCGCGCACCAACACATCATTGATGCAACAAAAAACGCGCTTGATGCCGACAAGACGCATTACGTCAATTCCATGGGGCTGAATGAACTCCGGGACGCTATTTGTGAATATACGCTGCAAACCCTGGATTTTCGGCCCCGGAGGGAACAGGTTCTTGTTATGCCGGCACATGCCATCATCGACACGCTTATCCGGTGTGTTGCTAATCCAGGAGATGAAATTATATGCCCTGAGCCGGGATTTTCAAGTTATCATGCCGTGCTGACATATTTGAATCTAAAAAAAACTTCCATCCCTTTAAAAGAAGAAAATAAATTCTGCCTGCAAGCCGCTGATATCGAGCCTAAAATCCATGATCACACACGATTGCTCATCATCACATCACCGAATAATCCAACCGGTTCCGTTTTATCAAAAAAACAAGTCCGGGATATCGCTTTACTGTGTCAACAAAAAGACATCTACCTTTTAAGTGATGAAATATATTCCCGCGTGATTTATGAAGGGCAACACTATTCCTGTAGTTTTCTGGATCAATGCCGTGAAAGAACAATTATTTTAAACGGTTTCGGGAAATCATTTTCCATGCCGGGATGGAGACTTGGTTATGCCATCGGACCGGTAGACTTAATCCAGAAAATGGGACTGTTATTTCAAACGATTTATTCCTGCTGTTCGCCGTTCAATCAATACGGGGCCATTGAAGCTTTGACAGGAAACCAGGAGGTTGTTGAGGCCAGAATAAAAACATATAAATCCCTGCGGGATTTCATCCTCTCAGAAATCAATGATATCCCCGGGATAACATGCACCGCCCCTAAAGGCGCCTTTTATATTTTTCCGAATATCAAAGAAACCGGCCTAACAAGTGCGGCGTTTGCCGATTATATGCTGAAAAAAGCTGATGTGGCCTTATTACCCGGAACACATTTTGGGCAAACAGGCGAGGGCTATGTCCGCATTTGTTTCACAAAAAAACAAGACGAACTTCACAGAGCGTGTGAACGGATCAGAAACGCCTTAAAGGAGAGGGTGCAATGCGACCAATTCTAATCAATGATATTACCCTGCGTGATGGTGAACAGGCGCCCGGAGTCAATTTTTATCCGGAGGAAAAATGCCGCATAGCCGAACAGCTGCTAAAAATGAACATTCCTATTATTGAAGCCGGTTTTGCGATTGCTTCGGACAACGACTTTGATGCGATTCAAATGATCAGCAAAAGATTCGGACACAAATCCGGTCCGGTCATCTGTTCCATGGCACGCGCGACCCTCAGAGATATTGAACGCGCAGCAGAATCCGTCCGCCCCGCGGCCAGAGGCCGGGTCCAGGTCGTTTTGGGCACGTCGGACATCCATCTCAAATACAAATTCAAAAAAACACGCAATGAAATCAAAGATATCGCGCATAAAACGGTCCGTTACGCCAAAACACTTTGTGCTGATATCGAATTCGCCGCGGAAGACGCGACAAGAAGCGATATTGATTTTTTAACGGAAGTCACGCAAATCGCGGTTGCGGCCGGGGCAACGACCATTGAGTTACCGGACACAGTTGGATATGCCACTCCGCACGAATATGCGCATCTCGTTCAACATATCGTTGATCATATGGATCCGGGCATCACCGTTGCCACACACTGTCACAATGATTTAGGCCTGGCGGTCGCCAACACCCTTTTTGGTATTATGGCCGGCGCTTCCCAGGCGGAAGTAACGATAAACGGCATCGGTGAACGGGTGGGCAATGCCTCAGCCGAAGAAGTCATTATGGCGTTAAAAACACGACAGGATTACTTTCAAATCCAATTGGATATCAATACCAAAGAAATCATGAAGACATCAGAATTAGTGGAAGAACTATCGGCCATCAAGGTTGCAAACAATAAAGCCATCGTCGGCTGCAATGCCTTTCGCCATGAATCAGGCATCCACCAGGACGGTTTGATCAAAAACAAAAGCACCTATCAAATCATGGAACCGGAAGACATCGGTGTTAAAGGGTATGGTCTTGTCTTAGGAAAGCTTTCCGGCCGGCATGCCTTGCAGGATAAGATCCAATCATTCGGGCTCACAATGAATGATCAGGAGTTTGACCGATTCTACATGGCATTCAAAGATGTGGCCTCTAAAAAAAAGTTTCTGTTAGAAGAAGATCTTCTCAAACTCATAAAGAAGCATGGCTATGAAACGATCAAGTGATTACCATTCAATTCCAGACCTCGCGCAATTGTTTTCAAAAGAACAATCGATCGGTATATTTGAAAAAATGTGCCTGTGCCGTTATTTCGAACTGGAGGTGGCCAATGCCTATGAAAAAAGTCTTATCGCCAGTCCGATCTACTTATCCATCGGGCAGGAATCCATTTCAGCAGCTTTGTCGACGGTGATTTCTAATTTTACCATTTTTGCTCAACACCGCTGCCACTCGGCCTATTTAGCCTTCGGGGGAGACCAGCATAAAATTGTCGACGAACTCCTCGGGCGTCCAACAGGCTGCGCTTTTGGGCAAGGCGGTTCACCCATGCTACAGGACCCGGATATCCCCATGATCGGACATCATGGATTAATCGGTGAAAATATTCCTCTGGCGGTCGGTTATGCCTTAGGCAGTACTCAGCCAACTTTATGTCTTTTCGGAGATGCGGCAGCAGAAGAAGATTATGCCCTGACCGCTATGGGATTTGCGTCAAAACATCAACTGCCCGTTTTATTTGTTTGTGAAGACAATGATTTGTCCATTTTAACGCCGACAGAGGTCCGCCGAAACTGGGAAATCTGCGATGTTGCGCAGGCCCTGAACATGCCAGCTGTTGATATCACGGATGACCCCTGGTTAATCGCTCATCACGCGCAAGAACTCATCCAGTCATTGCCAGCGTTCATCAACTGCCGCACCTGCCGGCATTACTGGCACGCAGGGGTCGGCATTGATCATGAACCGGAATGGGACCGTCTTCAACTCGTTAAAGATCAATTAAAGACGTTAAGCATTAACGCCCAGGACATCGAAGAACAGACAAAACAAGACATAAAAGGATTATGGGAAAAACTGTTGCCGAAACAATTAAAGATCTAACCTTTGATCACTTAAAAAATAATAACGGACTGCTCTTAGGCCAGGCCATTACGGCCGTGGGCTATGTGAACCATACTGTTCCGAAAAATTGTCCGGGCATCATTGAACTCTCCATGGCTGACGTCGCGGGTTCAGGCATCGCAGTTGGAACAGCTCTTGCGGGTCGAAGACCTATTTTAGTTATCCGCTTCCAGGACTTTTTGATCTTAAACGGCAGTATGTTGATCAACTATGCCGCCAAATCAAAAGATATGTTTCAACAGCCCTCACCGATCTTCGTGCGCGCATTAGCCATTGAAGGACACGGTGCCGGACCGGTTCACTCAGCAAAACTTCATAATATCTTCATGCATTTTCCCGGATTCCGTGTTTGGGCGCCGATAACACCGAATGAATATAAACAAACATGGACAGACTTTTTGGAGCATGATGATCCGGTCATCTCCTGCGAACATCGCAGCAGCTTTTCTTCTCGTGATGAATATGCGAATGAAATAGAACCGGCTGCGGATATCACCCTATTCGGCATATCTGTTGGACGGACGAACATCATAAAAGCAGCGCGGACATTACGGGCTGAGGGGATCACGGTCAACCTTGTTCATATCGTCCAACTCAAACCACTTGTACTGCAACAATCATGGCTTGAGGCTTTAAGCCGCAGCCATTGCGGACTGGTGGTCGACACGGGCTTTGAAACTTGCGGGGCCGGCCAAAACATTGCCTATGAATTGATGTTAAAGACGAATAAACCTGTTCAGGCATTGGGACTCAAGGACGTCTCTGTAGGCGTTTCCGGGGATAAAGAAAATTTAACACCCCGTCCGGAGCAAATTGTTACAGCGGTTAAAAATAGGCTAAGAAACCGGTCAGGTCCGATGCGGTCAGCTTAACACTATCAGGAGGCTATTATGTCAGTATTTAATTTTCAAAATAAAACCGCGGTCGTAACAGGGGGAACACGCGGTATCGGCCGAGCGGTCGCGAAAGGTCTCCTCGAATCAGGAGCAAAAGTGATCGTAACGGGCACAAAGGAATCACCCGCCTGGTTAAACAACTATCCCCGGGCACAGCATATGACATTAGACTTTCTTAAAGAAAACAGCCTGTCATCATTTATGGCGTCGTTTCCACCGGAACAGGCGGTCGACATTCTCATTAATAATGCCGGTATCCACATACCAAAACCTTTTACAGAACTAACACAACAGGACTGGGAAGATATCATGAGAATCAATATTATCGGCCCGGCAGATCTCATCAATAAAATGATCCCCTTTATGCGAAAAAATGTGTCCGGAAACATCCTCAATATGAGTTCGATCGCTGGATTCATCGCCCGTCCGGGATCAACGGCTTACTCGGCGAGCAAATCCGCCTTAAATGCTTTCACCCGGTCACTCGCTTTAGAACTGGCAAAGGATAACATCAAGGTTAACGCTCTTTGCCCTGGAACAACAGAAACAGATATGGTTAAAGAACAAATGGATGAAGACCGGCGCAAACATTTTCTATCACTTATTCCGATGCAGCGTTTTGCCCTTCCTGAAGAAATCGCCCAATGGGCTTTGTTCCTTTGTTCAGACTTGAATACTTATATGACCGGGCAAACGGTCATTGTGGACGGCGGGGCAACCATACAATAAAAAAAGATTACAAGAATAAAAAAGAGGTATCAAATGAAAAAAATCGCCATGATACCTGTTCGACTGAACAGTCAACGGGTTCCAAATAAAAATTTAAGGCTGCTCAATGGCAAACCGATGGTCGCCTATATCATCGAAACGGCATTGGCAACAAATACTTTTGATGAGGTTTACCTGAATTCCGAAGCGGAAATATTTAAGGAAATAGCCGACCAATATGGCATTAAATTTTACCACCGTCCGGCAGAACTGGCCTCAGACCGGTCAACGAGTGAGGACTTTGTCTATGACTTCATCAAAAATGTTGAAGGGGATGTGCTCTACCAGCTGCTGGCGACATCACCATTAATCACTCCCATGGAAATCACACATTTTGTGCATGATATGTCCCTGAATGCATTAGACACGCTGGTTTCAATCGTGAATCATCGCATCGCGAGCCTCTACAAAAAGCAACCGGTTAATTACGGATTAACAGAAAAATTGAAGAGCTCTCAGACGATGGTCCCTGTCCAAACATACGCGACGGTTCTTATGGCCTGGCGATATGAAAACTTCAAGGCCAATATGGAAACGCATGGATGCGCTTATTATGGTGGTGACGGTCGGATTGGATATTATGAATTGAAGGGATTATCCGCCATTGACGTGGACCAGGAAGAAGATTTTATTTTAGCTGAAATCGCGATGCAATATCGAAATGAATCCCGTCAGGATCAACCGCGGTATTACACATCCAAAAAACAAAAAAACGAACATAGTGAAGTGGATGTTCCGGAAATCCTACGCAAAGACGGCGTCAGCCTTCGCGATTTTGAACACGAAAATCAACCCTTATTTCACGTGCAGCAGATCATTGATAAGATGGGAACCAACCAATCCTGGTCATACCGGGTGGTTAACACGGAAAGTAACAGCGCAACCTTAATATCACAAATGCCCGGAGGAGGGAATCGACGGCATTATCATCCAGACTGGAATGAATGGTGGTACATCATCAAAGGTCAATGGAAATGGGAAATTGAAGGCAAAAAAATCATTGTCAAAAAAGGTGATATCGTTTTTATCGAAAAGAATAAATGGCACCAAATTACGGCGATGGGAGAAGAATCTGCTATCCGTCTGGCTGTCAGCCGTGGTGATGTGCCGCACATTTACACAGAGGACATTGAAAACCCATGCCAATAAAAAATAATCAAGAAATCACACAATTATTTCAACCGTTATTACAAGAAGCCCGAGAACTGATACAGAAAAAACCTCTTAAAATTTATGAATCACAACAAAAAGATATTTCCATAAACTTGGATCTGATGCTGCATGACCTGATAAAAAATTTCTTATCCCAACACTTTTCCTTTGATGTCCTATCCGAAGAAGATAAGGACCAGTGCGACTTTCTGAAGCAAACACAACCCGTCTGGATCATTGATCCGCTGGATGGATCTTTCAATGTCAGCCGTCAGATCCCGATGTCTTGCCTATCGTTGGGGTTGTGGTATGATGATACGCCCCGGTGGGGGCTTATTTACGATTTCAATCGGGATGAATTGTTTATCGGCTCACTGCCGGAGAATGAAATTTGTGCCCGGTCCGGTGCCTGGTGCAATCAGCAACCGATACAGCCGGCGCGTACCCCGGTCGCTGAAGGCGTTTTATCCACGGGCTACCCTTCATGGCGGGATTTCTCCGATGACGCCTTAAAACGCTCCATTCAGCAGGTTCAATCCTGGAAGAAAATTCGCATGATTGGTTCAGCCGCGCTTTCCCTGGCCTGGGTTGGATGTGGACGGGTCGATGCGTATATGGAAGAGGATATCCGGATTTGGGATGTCGCAGCAGGGTTGGCCATCGTGCAGGCGGCCGGGGGCCAGTTTGTCATGCAAAAAAACCAAAAAACAAATTTTGTCACGGTAAAAGCCGCCAATGGAACGATACCCGTAAATGAAATTTAATCCCCGGCGATTTTAAAGGAGACAATGAATATATGATTAAAGTCGGAATCATTGGTTTCGGAAAAATGGGAAAAATAAGGGCGCATGCGATAAAAGCGAACGCTCTCGGACAGATTGTGTCAATTTTTGAAGTTGATAAAAATCTCATTTCTGATGAATATCCTTTTGTTGAAAGCGTAGACGACATATTCAATAATGAGGACATCAATACCCTTTTCATTTGCACACCCAATTATTTAAACAAAGATCTCACGATAAGAAGCCTTCAGGCCGGCAAACATGTCTTTTGTGAAAAACCGCCGGCATTTAATGAGCAAGATATGCAGGCCGTCATTGCCGTTGAAAAAAAAACGGACACGAAGTTGATGTACGGGTTTAATCATCGGCACCATACCAGCATCAAGCACATTAAACACCTGATTGATTCAGGAGAATACGGGAACATCTTATGGATGCGCGGACGTTATGGTAAAAGCACGGACACGTCTTTTTTTGATACCTGGCGGGCCAAAAAAAAACTTGCGGGCGGGGGCATTTTATTAGATCAGGGCATTCACATGTTAGATCTTTTCCTGTGTTTTGCCAAGGACTTTCATGAGACACATTCTTTTGTGTCCAATTTATATTGGAAGTTGGAGATCGAAGACAATGTCTTTGCCATCCTCAGAAACAATAACAATGGCATTGTTGCCTCATTGCATTCAACGATGACACAATGGCGCCATCTTTTTTCTCTGGAAATCTTCCTGGAAAAAGGATATTTTGTTTTAAATGGACTAAAAACTTCAAGTGGTACTTACGGCGATGAAATATTAACGATAGCTAAGAATCGCTCGACCGCTCCGGCGGCAACATGGGAAGATGAAGAAAAAATCGTCTATCAAACCGACCGGTCCTGGCGCTCAGAAATCGATTATTTCTTTGATGCCATCTTAAAAGACACGCCCATTGAAGTCGGCAATTCTTTAGACGCCCTTAAATTGATGGCGATCACAGATAAGCTATACCAGGAAAGGACCTAAGATGGAGGATAAACAATTCATTGAGACCTATTTTCAAACGTTTCAACAATGTATTCAGCCCGGCGGGATCGAAGAAGACATGCTGAAAATGCGGGATATCATGCTTGCGGCTAACCGCGCGAGAAAAAAAATTATCTTCGCCGGCAACGGAGCAAGCGCGACAATTGCCAGTCATTGCGCCTTAGATTACACAAAACAAGCGGGTATCCGTTCAACATGTTTTAACGAAGCCGCATTATTAACGGCTTTTGGAAACGATTTTGGTTATGAAATGTGGCTGCAAAAAGCCCTGGAATTTTATGCCGATAAAGAAGATTTGATCGTCTTAATCAGTTCTAGTGGCAAATCGCCGAATATCATCAACGCCGCACAATATGCTAAAGACAAAAAATTTACAATCGTAACATTGACAGGTTTTGATCCCAATAATCCTTTAAAAAAAATGGGTGATATCAACTTCTGGGTAGAAAGCAAGTCCTATAATATGATTGAATGCACACATATGTTCTGGCTTGTTCTTGTTTGTGACCTTATTATCGGCAAATCAGAGTACAAAACATCGTAACCCCCGATGAACATCCGGCCTGCGGCAGACACAGAGACCAGAATTGAAACTCGGCCGTCGATGCGATTTTTGGATTAATTATGTTAGACCTCCTTATTATAAAACCAGGCGCACAGCGCTTTCTATACCAAAAACTTAGCTCGTCTATTAGCGCGATCGAACCGCCACTGTGGGGACTATTGCTCGCAAACTTTATCCGTCAAAATGGATTTCAGGTTCAAATCAAAGATGCTGAAATTGACACGATTCAATCGATCCAAGAGACGATAACAACCCGTAACCCCAAATTAATCGCCATCGTCGTATCAGGGACCAATCCTTCGGCCTCAACCATGAACATGGTCGGCGCAACGGCCATGATTCGTCATCTTCGACAATATTTTCCCGGGCTGAAAATCATCCTAATCGGATTACACCCTTCGGCGTTACCAGAACAGACGTTACGGGATGAAAATGTGGATTATGTCTGCGAGGGAGAAGGGTTTGAGACCACCCTGCTCTGGCTGCAGGGATCAAAATTAGAAGGAATCCCAGGTTTATGGTATAAAGAAGGGCTTCAAATAAAGCATCAAGAACGGGCGTGCTTAGTTGATCCCAACAGGATGCCCATGCCTGCCTGGGATCTCGTCGACTTAAACCGCTACCGCGCGCATAATTGGCACTGTTTTGGAAGCCTTGATCAACGCCAGCCATACGCGGTCATATATACGAGCCTCGGTTGTCCGTATCATTGTGACTTCTGCTGTATTCACGCGATATTCGGGCAGCCCAATATTCGTTACCGGTCCATCAACCTCATCATGGAAGAAGTGGATCTATTGGTCAATGATTATCATGTTAAAAACATAAAAATTCTTGATGAATGTTTTGTACTTGATCAGCAACATGTGTTAGAATTTTGTGAAGCGATGATCCGCCGCAAGTATTCGGTCAATATGTGGGCTTACGCCCGGATTAACACCATCAACGAAAAAATTCTTTTAAAAATGAAAGCGGCCGGCTTTCGTTGGATCGGCTATGGGATCGAATCAGGAACACCCGCGGTTTTAAGTGGTGTCCATAAAGCGCAATACGATAACCAAAAAATTTTTGACGTCGTCAAATTAACAAAAAAATCAGGGCTAAATGTCGGGGGGAATTTTATCTTTGGACTCCCGAATGACAATATCGCGGGGATGCGGCGCACATTAGCCTTAGCCGTTCAACTCAATTGTGAATACGCGAACTTTTATACGGCGATGGCTTATCCGGGGTCAAAACTCTATGATAAAGTCAGACATAAAGCCGGGCTATTACCCCGGACATGGGAAGGATATTCACAATTTGGAACAGAATGTTTTCCATTGCGCAATGATTTCTTAACACAAACGGACATACTGGCTTTCCGCGATCAAGCTTTTATCGACTATTTTTCCCGGGCTGAATACCTTGATATGATTGAGCGAAAATTTGGAAGTCAGACAATGCTTCATATCAATAAGATGACACAATACAAATTAAAGAGGACACTGCTAGAAGTCGACCAACAACAGCTGGCTTAAAGGAGAAATTATGATCATCAGTCGTACACCGTTTAGAATTTCATTTTTTGGTGGAGGAACAGATTACCCCGCATGGTATGAAAAAAACGGAGGAGCGGTCTTATCAACGACTATCGATAAATATTGTTATTTAACCTGCCGCTCTCTGCCCCCTTTCTTTGACCATCGCTACCGCATTGTTTATTCAAAGATTGAATTAGTCAAAGACGTCCACAAAATTCAACACCCGGTTGTCCGCGTATGCCTGGAAAACATGGATGTCCCGCAAGGGATTGAACTGCATCACGATGGGGATTTACCTGCCCGGACAGGCTTAGGTTCAAGCTCTGCTTTTACGGTTGGGCTGCTACACTCCCTCTACGCGCTCAAAGGGATCATGCCGACCAAAAAACGTCTTGCGGATGAAGCCATACATTTTGAAAGGGAAGTATTGAGTGAAGCTGTCGGCTCACAGGACCAGGTCGCTGTCGCTCATGGCGGGTTTAATAAAATTTCTTTCAGTCAAACCGGGGACTATCAAATAGATCCCGTGATCTTAGACCGTGACCGCCTGGATAATTTGCAAAATCATATCATGCTTTACTTCACGGGTTTTTCCAGAATCGCCTCCAAGGTCGCACGGAAGCAAATTGAAAACACCCCTAAAAAGCAAAAAGAACTGGCCACCATGCAATCTATGGTCGACACGGCCATTGACATCTTATGCAATCGCAGGGACCTCACTGAATTCGGCCGGTTGCTGCATGAAACATGGATGCTGAAAAGATCGCTGACAGATAAAGTGTCAACAAACGATATCGATCAAATATATGCTGACGCCCGTTCTTCCGGCGCTATCGGAGGTAAACTCATTGGAGCTGGCGGGGGCGGATTCATGATTCTCTTTGTTCCGCCAAAGCTCCAGAATAAAGTTCGCGTGAAGTTAAACAATTTGTTGGAAGTAAAATTCAATTTTGAAACTTCTGGCACGCAAATTATTTTTCATAAAGAAGATCCTATCATATAACAAACATGTTGCAATTTGATCAAACTGATTATTTGCCAAAATCGTCCCAACGAATTGAGCGGTTATACCGGATCGTCAACAATAGACCGGCCGCAATATTATGTCCGGGTCCGTCCATCAACACGCTGGAGCAACGCATCCATGACCTGAAAAAAGAAAATATTTGTTGGGTTTCACTGAATCATTACACGGTCATTGAAAAAAATATTCTCAATCAAATCAATAAGAACCTGTCGGTCTTATTTTGCAGCGCCCGGGAATTCTTACCGACATTATACGGTGATATTCAAAATTTCTTAAACCGTGATGATCAGAATATCTTTATCTCTTCTTTTTGGCGTGAAGCATATGGACTCATGGATTCCTCATTCCAGCTCAAAGAGTTTATTAAAGAGTACGATGAGAAAATGTTATTTTTTTCAATCCAACAAAATGACAAAGTGCCCAATGAACACTTCCCGTTACATCTCATGCACAGCAACAGTTTGTTAGGGCTCATCCAGATGATATTACTCGGCCAACCTCAAGCGGTCTATCTGTTTGGGGCGGATGGGTATTGTCCGGATGATCAACCGCATTATTATCGGGCAGAGGATGACGGGCATAGGGGGGATGTCCACAAAACAATCAAGGTCGGAAAACTTGAAGACTTAAAATACGACACGAATAAACTGTTTAACCCGGTTGCCCGCAAAGCGATAAGAAACGTCACGCAAACATTCAAACTACAAGAAACCAGCATATACAACTGCTCCCCTGAAAGTTATTATCTGCCATTTCCAAAGATTGCCTATGATGATGCCCTAAAACTTTTAACCCGGAAACAGGTGTTTAATCCAAAGATGGATCTGCGAACCCCGGAAGAAAAAAAACTCGTTCAATCCTATCAGCGAAGCGGATTTGTCAGCAAATTAAAATCACTATTTCTTAGGAACGCATAATGCCTGATAAAAAACCTGAACTATCTATCATTAGTCCATCCTGGAACACCGGCAGATTTGCTGAGACGACCATTCAGTCCATCCAGCAGCAAACGTTTAAAGGTTGGGAACATATTATCATCGACAATGAGTCGGACGATGGCTCGCTCGATATCTTCAAGAAACACAAACACATTAAACTTGTCTGTGAAAAAGACCGCTCTCCTGACGAGGGCTTTCGAAAGGGTTTGGCCCTGGCCCAGGGCGACTATATCACTTTCTGCGGTATTTCGGACGGATACATCAATCATAAATGGTATGAATTATGCCTGGATATCCTGGAAAGACAACCACAATATTCACTCGTATGGGGTATTGATCAGATTATGCTGGAGGATGGCACCTTGAACTGGATCCCTTTTAATCACCTGTTTAAGGACCCGGCTCCAACCGGGCCGGAATTCCTATCCTACTGGCTGGATAATTTTATCATGTTTCATGAACGAAACCTTATTGTCCGAAAAAATGTCATGGAAAAATGCTATCCTCATTTTCATCCCAATATGATCGGTAACGAGAGCGCTTATTGCACATTCTTCCACAATTTTAATGCTAACGGTTATTTGCCCTATTTTCTGCCCATCCTTGCCGCCTATGGACGCCAACATGAGAATGCCGCGAGCTGCCGTCAAAAAAAAACAGGGGAGCTGGATAACGCCTTAAAAAAATATTATACCGACTGTGAAAATTTCAAAAGATCGTTATTAAAAGAGCCGCAACCATTTTATTTCAAAGACGGGGCAGGGAATAATCTTTCTGAAACATTTGATCGAGACCGCTACCTCCGGAATCATAAACAAAAATTCTTAAAAAATCTGGCCATCAATCTTTTGCCCCCGTTTCTGACGTACGGACTGCGTGCGACCAAACGCGAAATAACGCGTTTACAACTCAAATTGAAAGGGGAACGGTAAATGTTTTTCTCCTTCAAAATCAAAAGCATTCGAAAAACGGACAGAGTGCTCGAAATTGGGCCGGGAGGGTCAGCCCATCCACGGGCTAATGTCCTGCTCGAAAAAATTTATAACTCAAGTGATGAAGCCAAAGCACAGAGGGGTTATTTGCCCCCGCTTCAAACCGACAAACAAATTGTGTACTATGCAGGCGGCGCCTTTCCGTTTAAAAATAAAGAATTTGATTATGTCATTTGCTCACACGTTCTCGAACATGTCGTCAACCCTGACCATTTCATTAAAGAAATAAACCGTGTCGCCCGTAAAGGATACATCGAATATCCGCTGATTTATTATGATTTTCTTTATGATATCCCTGAACATATTACTTTTCTAAAATATCAGAAAGGCAAAATATATTGGCAATCGAAAAAAGACATCATTCAAGAAAACATCAAACCGATCCAGCTTTTCTTTAACAAGAGCCTGGAAGCTGGATATCATGACTTAGTCAATGATCTAAAAGAATATCTGATTGAGGGTTTTGAATGGTTCGACCACATTGAAATTGTTCAAACCCATCATCTTGAGGATCTCCTGTATAAGGACATCTTGCTGCCGCAGAAACAACAACAAAAATTGATCTTCGGAATGGATGAAAATATCAGCCCTTATGATTCCCAAAAAACACAATCAACGTATACGGTCAATTTAGAACAAAGGGAAAAATGGCTGGGGCACATCCTCAAACATTTACCATCAGGGTGGCGCATCCTTGATGCCGGCGCTGGAGAAAGACAATATAAAAAATTCTGTCAGCATCTACACTATGTCGCTCAAGACGCTTGTAAATATGATGGTCAGGGCAACGAAGAAGGTTGGCAGACGGACCAATGGGAAACAGGAAGAATTGATATTAAGTCAGATATCATCCGTATCCCCGTTGACAATGAATCGTTTGATGCCGTGATGTGTATCGAAGTATTTGAGCACATCCCGGAACCCATAAAAGCCCTCGAAGAGTTTTACCGTATCTTAAAGGATGACGGCATTCTTATTCTGACCGCTCCTTTCTGGAGCCTATCCCATCTGGCGCCTTATCACTTTTACTCTGGGTTTAATCAATATTTTTTTGAATACGCGCTCCATCAACAGGGCTTTGATATTATTTTGCTTGAAGCAAATGGAAATTATTTTGATGTGATCGGGCAAGAACTACGCCGGGTTGAGGCGGTTGCCGAAGAGTATGCCCAGCGCAAACTATCTTATTTTGATAAGAAAGCCCTGCGGCGCTTATCACAAACCCTGAAGGAGTTAGCACAAAATGATCAAAAATCACATCAGCTCACTTGTTTCGGTTTCCATATCCTTGCTCGAAAAAAAACAAATAAGTCCATCCCGGGCAAAAACGATGACAAGACCGAAAAATATTCGGCAGAAGAAAAATTTTGGATTGAAGAAATCAACAACTACATCAAGTGGTACCATGGTGAAATAAAAGAATTGTACGAAACGCCTGCGCCAGAAAGTCATCAAAAAGAAAAACGCTTCAATGAAAGCCATAATGCTATTTTGACGTGGTTCCGGGGCCACCAACAGGTCAAATACCAAATCGATCTTGATTTGCCTGTTGATGCTTTTAAGGGAATGAAGGTGCTTGATATTGGGGCAGGCCCCATACCCAGCGCTGAAGTCTTTGAGAATTGTCATCTTTACTGCTTAGACCCATTATCCCTGCAATATTTTAAAGCCGGGTTCCCTTATCATTATTACCGTCCGACAACAAAATTCATTAACGCTCCGGCAGAACAGATGCCTTTTCCTGATCATTATTTTGATGCCGTTATTTCAGCGAATGCCATTGATCACGTCGATGATATTCAAAAAACCGCAGAGGAAATAAAACGCGTACTGAAACCAGCTGGACGGTTGCGAATACACGCCCACTATCATAAGAAAAAAGAAACCGAACCCGTTGAATTAAACGATCAAATCATGGAAAAACTTTTCAAATGGTGTTCAAATTTCAAAAAAATTCAATTCTCAAATTCAAAAACCGGTTGTGTTGCCCCGAAAGGGGAAATGTACGCGCTCTGGTCGAATTTTTAATTTTTAAAACTTCAATATTAAGTTCTGATTAAATATTATTTTTTTATGCGCGAATTATCATCCAAACAATACTGTTTGATTCATTCTTCCCGGCAAAATTTCTTCTCAATTATTTCTTGAACAGAGGATCAATATGATTGTCGTAAGATTATGTGGAGGATTAGGAAACCAATTATTTCAATACGCCGCCGCTCGAAGCTTATCTGAAAGATTACAGACAGCGGTTAAACTTGACACAACATGGTTTCACTTACAACAAGATCGAAACTTCATGATTGATGTTTTTCATATTAAGGCCGACATGGCCTCGGAACAAGAGATCTCCACTTTCCATACATCCGGGCGAACCGGTTTTTGGCCTAAACTGCACGGTATGCTAACAAACAAAAAAAGAACCGACCAAACCTATTTTCAAGAAGAACATTTCCATGTTAATCCGGATTTCTTTCACCTGAATAATTCCGTCTATTTAGACGGGTACTGGCAAAGCGAAAAATATTTTGAAAACATCAAAGAACAACTTCGCAATGAATTAACGTACAAGAAGCCGTCAACAGATGAAAACAAGGACATGCTGGCGGAAATATCTTCTACAAAAAATCCGACGGTGAGCCTTCATATTCGACGCGGCGACTATGTCAAAGACCCGCGAATTACCAGGGTCTTATACTCCTGTCAATTGGATTACTACCACAAGGCGGTCGAAACCATCGCCCAAAAGGTTTCCAACCCGTTCTTCTACGTATTCAGCGATGATGTTCCCTGGTGCCATAAGCATCTCAGACTGCACCACGCCTATAAAGTCATCAGCCATAACCCGCCTGGACAGGAATGGGAAGATTTCCGGTTAATGACCGCTTGCCAGCATCATATTACGGCAAACAGTTCTTTTTCCTGGTGGGGAGCATGGTTAGACCATACCCCGCAGAAGATCATCATTTCTCCTTTAAAATGGTTCAAAAATAAAAATTATAATGATAAAGACTTAATTCCATCAGGATGGATTCGCATATGAGTGCTGTGCCAAAAATTTCTGTCCTCATGTCGGTCTATAACGGAGAGCAATACCTCGCCCAGGCCATCGAAAGTGTTCTGGGACAAACAATGCCTGATTTCGAATTCATCATTATTAATGACGGATCGAACGATAACACACAGCACATCATTAATAAATTTTCCGATAAACGAATCATCACAGTGCAGAACAGGACCAATATCGGACTGACCCTATCGCTCAATAAGGGTATCCAGTCAGCCAAAGCACAATATATCGCCCGTCACGACGCGGATGACATCTCTTTACCCGAACGGTTCCAAAAGCTTTACGAGTATATGGAAAGAAATCCCCACATTGTTTTGCTGGGGTCGAGCTGCCTTCTCATCGACACACAAGGGAACGTCCTCAAAACAAAAAAATTATCAACTGGCAGCAAGAACTTAAAACAACATCTAAGAAGGTGCAGCCAATTCTGTCATGGATCTGTCATTTATCGCAAACAAACCGTAAATAAACTGCATGGATATCGGCCCAAAGCGAAATATGTCGAGGATTATGACCTGTGGTGCCGGATGGCAAAGGCATACGATATTGAAAACTTAGCTGAACCACTCTATCAATTGCGCCTGCATGCGGATTCCATCTCCATCAAGAACTTATTCACGCAAAAGCGATATGAGCGGCTCATCTCCAATCTTTACGCGAAAGAGTCAAAAGACACGATGGAAGAATTGGATGATTTAACCGACCAGGAAATCGAATCGCGACTGACTCAGCTTTTACCGGTCAACCAAAATACCATCAATCGCATTCATCGTGACAAATACTATGAATGGTCAGAAATTATGTATAATGCCAAGAAATATAAAAGCACGATGAAGCAGTTGAAAGAGGCCATGCACTATGATGCCCGGGATGCGGCCGCGTGGTTGTTATTGACGAAATGCGTCATTAAATTAATGTTTGCAAAAAACTCATCGTCTTAGGAGCAATATGCCTGATTCACGTTTAAAAGCCAGCGTTATCATTTCAACACATAATGGTGCAACACGAATATTAAAAACTCTTTTTAGTCTCACAAAGCAAACAATGAAAGACTTCGAGATTATTGTTGTTGATAATGCTTCTACGGATAACACAAAAGAGGTTGTCCAAGGCGCAAAAAAAGATATCGCTTGTCTCCAATACGTGTTCGAGCCGAATTTGGGTATTTCCGCCGCACGCAATAAGGGCTTTCAGATATCCAAAGGGGAGGTTATCCTTTTCATGGATGATGATGAAATTGCTTCTCCCGGATGGGTTCATGAACACGTGAAGGTCTATGGATCAAACAAAAACATTGACGCCATAGGTGGCAGGATCATTCTGAAATGGACATCCCTGCGCCCCGGGTGGTTACCGAGGAAAATAAACCGCCGCATGGGATGCTTAAATTTGGGTGTTCACGCCAGACCCATGATTTTCCCCGAGTATCCGTTCGGAGGAAATATGTCCTTTCGTCGCAACATCTTCAAACAACTAAAGGGTTTCTCCCTGACATTCGGCATTAAAGGTTGTGGCCTGATGGGCAATGAAGAAAAAGAAATCTTCTTCCGTTTAAATCAATTGAACCCGCGGCATATCGTGCAATATTCCCCTGAAGCCTATGTGCACCACACCATCAACGCGAAAAGATTATCTCAGAAAAACATCATCATGAGAAACTTCTACCAGGGCGTCTCAGATGTCTTATTTACAGAATTAACAGAATCACCCCGACGCTCAAGGATCCGTTGGTTAAAGAGAAGCCTCCGTGGATACGTTTCCGTTTTTCAAACATTTTTTCCCATTTTCAAATTCCGGATCAAAAAAAAAGAAACGAAACTTTTTATGATGCAAATCAGCTGCGCATACTGGCTGGGTTACGCCCGGGAATGCCTTAAATTTTGTTTGATAAACAAAAACAATAAAAAATAATGAAATCTATTTTTATACCAGACTACTCTGACGGAAATCCATACCAGGAATTATTAGCCCGTGCGCTGAAAAAATATGGGGTAACGGTTACGTATTCCAATCCCACGGGTATTTTCTGCCTTTTAAAAATTGTGAAAAAAGCCCGTCAGTCACCGGATACCATTATTCATCTGCATTGGATTAACACACTTATCCCACTCGGTCGGAGCAACCTCAGGACAGCCGCCCGGATTCTATTCTTTGATATAGGATTATTGCTGCTCCGCATGCACCGCATAAAACTCGTGTGGACCATTCATAATAAATTTTGCCATGACAGTCAGCACCGCAAAATCGAACGGATGGCACGGCGCGCGCTCGCGCAGACAGCCCAAACTCTTTTTGTCCATAGCCCGTCGGTAATCCCGGAACTCGCGGAATTATACAATGTTACCCCCGATAAATTTCAAGTGATTGATCACGGGCACTATATTGATGTTTGTCCAAATAATATCACCGAACAAGAAGCACGGGCGAAAAATAATATCCCTCAGGACCATTTGGTCTATCTCAGTATTGGTTCACTGAAGAAGTATAAGGGCGTTATGGATATTATTGAAGCCTATCAACAACTGCACATTCCCAATAGCACCCTGCTGATCGTCGGCCAACCGTCCGACCAAACTCTCGCAAATGAACTTCAAAAACGTTGCCGGGACGATTTGAACCTCAAACTCATCTTCAAATTTGTCAACGATCAAGAGATGCAGTTCTATCTTAACTGTGCCGATGTCGTTGTCTACTCGTTTAAAGAAATCCTGACTTCAGGATCTCTTATTCTTGCCCTTTCATTTAAAAAAGCCGTCATTGCGCCGGCATTAGGCTGCATTCCGGATATTGTTAATCCATCGGGTTCCTTTTTGTATGATCCGAATGACCCTCAAGGGCTCTTACAGGCCATGTCGTCAGCCAGCAAAGCCGACTTGAAAAAAATGGGAGAACACAATTTCAAAACAGCCCGAAGTTTCGATTGGGACCGTATCGCAACAACTACCTTTGATGTTTATTCAAAAACAGGTCAACAATAGAATGAATATGAATTTGAAAACTGCCTGGATTACATTTTATAATCACACAAAATATGGTGTTTTTGGTGATTTTGGAAATGTTTTCACGCAAGGCCTGCGGGCTTGTATTCAGAATAAACGCTATCAATGTACAAAAAAAATGCTGCAGGGCCTTTCAGCCACGCGAAAAGATATTCCTTGTTGCCGTTGCGGGACCTACCAAAAAATGTTAAAACAGAATATCTTTCCGGACCTGACAGAAAACAAATCTTCTGTTAAAAAAATCATATTAAAGCAGCTTTTTAAACCATACTAAACATTAAAACACACACATGACCGATCCCAATTGCGAGAGACTAATCAGTGTCATTATTCCCACATTTAACCGGGCTAATTTCTTAAGCCGCGCGGTCAAGAGTGTGCTTCTGCAGACGCAAACGCATTTTGAACTCATCATCGTGGATGACGCGTCCATTGATCACACAAAAAAAATTATAAGAGAATTCAAAGACCCCCGCATTAAATTTATTTCATTCCTGGTGCATAAAGGTGGTCAGTCTGCGCGTAATGCGGGGATCAAAAAGGCCAGGGGGGAATTTATCGCCTTCTTAGATGACGACGATGAATGGAAAAAAGAAAAGCTTGAAAAAGAATTAGGCCACTTCCTGCAATGTCCTGAAAAAGTTGGTGTTGTTTATTCAGGGTCGGAAGTCATCGATAAGAGAAAAAATGCTATCCTTCGAACAAATATACCATCCCGCACACCCGACATGAAATATCAACTGCTGTTCGGGCCTGTTATCGGCAGTGTCAGCTACGCGCTTATCCGAAAAAACTGTTTTGATGATATTGGGTTATTTGATGAATCTTTAAAAAGCTGTCAGGATTGGGATATTTGGAGACGTATCGCCAACCGGTATGAAATCACGTTTATCCCCGAAGTTCTGACGACCACGTATCAGCATGATAATCAGATCTCAAACGATATTGATGCGGTCATCCAGGGCCGGAAACAAATCCTCAATAAATACTGGCAGGAGTTGCGCCAATATCCCCATATCAAAATTATTCATTTAAAAACCATTGGAAAATTGTACTGTTTAAGAGGCCTGCGGAAAGAGGCCTGGGGCTATTTTAAAGAAACACTCAAAATCAATCCTGTTGAAATTTTTAAGATTATAATGTGGTGCTTGTTTGACTTCCCGGGGGTAAAACGCGCATCTCGTTTCATCATAAGAAAAAAGCCCTTGAAAAAAATTATAACAAAGACAAGGATCAGAATTCCTTTTATTCATGACCAACCCCTGGTCAGTGTCATTATTCCAACCCGCAACCGCGCGAATATGCTGAAAAAATCCATACAAAGCGCGCTGGACCAAACTTATACCCACATTGAAATTATCATCGTCGATGATGCCTCAACCGATCGAACACACGATATCATCTGCGAAATTAAAGATCCGCGGATCAAATATATCAAACATCAAAAAACGAAAGGCGGGTCTGCCGCTCGGAACACGGGAATAAAAATGTCACAAGGGGATTACATTGCCCTCATCGATGATGATGATGAGTGGAACCCCAATAAAATAGCGCTCTGCTTGAAAAAATTCAATGATGTCGCCCCAAACGTCGGTATCATTTATTCCGGATCAGAAACCTATGAACGAAGAGGGGACAAACTCCTTAAACGGTCCTTACCCGCTTATAAAGGAGACTTAACCAAACCGCTACGGCTAGGTCCAACAGTATGCGGTTTAAATTCCACACTGATTAAGAAAGAGTGTTTTGAAAAAATCGGGTTATTTGATGAGTCACTGAAAAGCTGCCAGGATTGGGATATGTGGAAACGGATTTCCCAGGAATACGCGTTTGATTATGTCAATGACATCCTCGCGAGAATCAATTTCCATAAATCTCAAATTTCTAAAGATCTGGATGCCGTTATTACCGGGCGGGAACAAATTCTTAAAAAATATTCTGAGGAATATAAATATAATCCGCAAGACCTGATCATTCATTACAAATCCCTGGGCAAACTGTATTCCATAAAAAATGACCGGTCGAACGCGTTCCGCTACTTTTATAAGGTTGTTCAAATGAACTTTATTGAGATTTTTAAAATATTGGCATGGTATATGTTAGAATATCGTAACGTGAAAAAAATCGAATACCATAAAATGTACGACTAAGCATGAAAATATTATTTTCCAGTTATCACAACCCGCACTTTCTGACTGTAACCGAATACGTTGAAAATGCCATCCTGGAATCAGGTCATGAACTCATTCGTTTTGACGCCAGACAATTTATCATCCCCGGGCGCTTAAGAGAATCCATTCCCGTTTTGGAATGGGCCGACCTGATACGAATCAATTTAAATTTTATCGACACGGTCCGCAAGGAAAAGCCTGATCTTTGCATCATCATGTGCGGACACCGCATTTTTCCTGGCAGCGTCCGGAAAGTTAAGAAACAGGGCATTCCTATTGTCTTGTGGACCACAGACGTGCCCCTAGTTTTTGATACGATAAAAAAAAACGCGACTCAATACGATTATGTGTTCTGCGCAGGTTCGGAGGCCGTTGACATCCTCTCGGGAGATAACCTTCAAAATCTGCAATTGCTACCGTTTGCCTGTGACGAACATCTGCATCACCGCACAGTATTATCCCCCCGGGATGAAGAGCAATACCAAAAAGAACTCGCCTTTGTCGGCTCTTATTATCCCAACCGGGCAGCCATACTTGAAAAACTGTGTGATTACCGGCTCGGAATTTGGGGACCAGGGTGGCAAAACCTGCCAGACACTTCGCCGTTGAAAAAAATCGCGATAACAAAACAGGTCTCACACAATGAGTGGATCAAAATTTTCTCGTCGGCAAAGCTAGCGCTCGTGATCCACTATCAGGACGGACAAACACCGTCTTATCAGGCCAGCCCCAAATTATTTGAAGCCCTGGCTTGCCAGTGTTTTGTCCTCGTTGACAAACAAAAAGACGCCCTGGATATGTTTACGGCAGGCAAACATGTCGTTTTCTGGAATGATATCGATGACTTAAAGGAAAAGGTCGACTTTTACCTCAAGCACTCAGACCTGCGCAACGCCATCGCCAGAGAAGGGGAACAATGCAACAAACAGCACCACACCTATAAAAACCGGCTCAACCTGTTACTGGATACGTTGCGGAACAAAAGCGTCTTAAAGGGATCGCGATGAATGTCAAAGACATAAAAGAAAAAGAACGGAATTTCAGAGAAAAAGACCGCCCTTTCGAGGAATTTACTGTCGCGACAAAAACAAAGTGGTGGAGCTTGATCGAACTCAACCAGGTTTGTGCTTCTATTCAATCCGCAAACGGGATCAATCTCCTGGATATCGGTTGCAGCGACGGCCGGCTGCTGGAATACCTCTATAAAAAAAATCCTCAAAACAATCTCTACGGCATTGACTTTGCGCATAATCCCTTAAAAGCTCTTCAACAGAAAACCATGGAAAGTTATCCTGTTTGCGGGGATATCAGCTCATTACCATACAAGGATCAATCTTTTCAATATGCTGTCGCTATTCAAGTCATTCAGCAAATTCCAACCCGGAACGAACGTCAAAAGGTGCTGCGCGATATCCACAGGGTCCTGGCCATGAATGGACGTTTTATATTAACGGTCTTAAATCAAAAAATTTGGGCGCATCTGGTAGAGAACGGAAAGGAGGGGCCGTTAAAGACAGCCAGAGATCTGCACGTCTATTTATATAATCCCGAAGATCTACGGTCTGAAATGAATGCCGCCGGTTTTTCCGTGGAGCGAATTGTCGGGATCAACCATTTACCTGTCCGTCACATAAAGAAGCTTAAAGGTTTGAGCCTGTTTGCCGACCGTCTCATCAACATTATATGGCCCACATTCAGTTTAAAAAAAGGATGTTATTTATTAGCGGTATGCCAAAAAAAATAAACATCATACACCTGATCCCCGCGTTGAATATCGGAGGAGCGGAAAAAGTTGTCCTCAATTTATGCCGGCACTTTGACCCCGCGCGCTTCAAGTTAACGCTGGTTTATTGGCAAGGCAATGATGACTTATTACCAGAATTTAAAAAAAGTCCGGTTCAAATTATTAAACTGCAGCTAAAGACGGTTATCAGCCTAAATTCAGTCTTGAAAATCCGCCGATTGATTAAAACGACCCAGGCCGATATCATTCATACCCATTTTATCGACGCCGATCTCTTAGGATTCTTATCCAGCCGTTTTCTGCGGACAGCCATGATCGTCGATATTCACAGTTACCCGTTTCCGGACAAAACAACACATTGTTTGCGATATTATTTAATGTCTTTCGGCATTAAAAAATTCCTCTGTGTTTCCAATACTGTTAAGGCCGTCATTCAACAAAAGACTAAAATTCCAGACAAAAAAATCAAGGTCGTCTATAATGGGATTACCCTGGACAGCCGCTATGATCCACGCAGCCGGAAGGAAAGAGGCCGCATCAAGCAATCACTCAACATACCTGAAGGCCATATTATCGTTGGTAACATTTCCAGGCTGATATTAGACAAAGGGCAAGAATACCTGATCCGTGCGATGCCGGACATTATACAGTCGCATAAAAACGTTATCGCCCTTATCATCGGCGACGGCGAATTGCGGGACCAGCTCAAACAGCTCGCCAGCGATCTAAATATTGAGTCCCACATCATTTTTACCGGCACACGGACTGATATCCCCGAATTATTAAGCATTATGGATGTCTTTGTTTTTCCGACTTTCCGCGAGGCTATGGGAATCACGGTGTTGGAGGCCATGGCCGCAGAAAAACCGATTATCGCAACAGATGACGCCGCTATCCCGGAACTGATCCGGCACAGGAAAGAAGGGCTGCTGATTCACCCCGGCAATGAACAATTGATCACGCAAGCGGTACAGGCTTTACTGGACGATAAAGAATCCGCGCGCCAGTATGCCAAAAACGCCAGGCAAAGAGTCAGCCAATTCAGTCTCGATCAAATGATGATAAACACGGCGCATTTATATGAGGACGTTCCGGGATGATAAAAATCGTCTATTTTCATGAAGGTCATCAGTTTGGCGGGGCGGAAAGAAGTCTTTTAAACTTGATACGGCATCTTGACCGCCATAAATTTTCACCATACTTCATCTGTTCCTCAGACCAAATTTTCACCGGCAAACTGTCACAAATGGATACGGGGTATGACATCTTAAGTTTCCCGTCGTTAAAACGTAACACCCCCCTCAAAGTGTTTGCGGATTACAAACAACTCGTTCAAACAATGCAGGAACTGAAACCTGATATTCTCCATTCAAACAGTCCCAGAACCAATTTCTATTCCGGCATCATCGGTCATCATCTACACATTCCCGCCGTGTGGCATGCCCGTAATCTATTAAGCCCCGGCCAAAAGTGGGACCCGGACTGTTTTTTTGCTTTCTTATCCAGGGTCATCATCTGCAACTCTGATGCCATCCGGAAAAGATTCAAAAAAAAAGCCATCACTATTCTCAATGGCGTGGACACCAACAAGTTTCATCCGGAGATCCCTGTTAAAGTGTTCCGCAAAAAATACAATTTAAATCCCAACGCAACCATTTTGATGATGACCAGCCGTATCTGTCCAAATAAAGGGCATGAAACATTCCTGCAAGCGGGGAAGTTGCTCCACGAAACCAATCCAGACATCCAATTGGTCATCGTGGGCGACGCGCCTGTGCAAGAAAAATGGCGGATTGAGAAACTGAAACAATTGACCGAACAGTCTGAGATAACCAATCGCGTTATTTTCACGGGGTTTGTGGACAACGTGCCTGAAGCCCTGAGCGCTTGTGACATTTTTATTCATGCCGCGGACGCGGAACCATGCGGACGGGTCTTATTTGAAGCCATGGCCATGGCCAAACCCGTGATCGCAACAAACACCGGAGGGAATCCGGAGATCATTAAAGACAATGTGACGGGTATCCTCATGTCACCGCGCAACCCATTGATCCTGGCTGACAATATTCTCCATCTGATACAGCATCCGGACACAGCCAAGAAAATGGGGCAACAAGGCCGCAAACGGGTTCTGGAACAATTCTCGATCCAGAAACATGTCCAGGCCACCCAGAAGATATATGAACAAATCATGGACGGTACCTTATGCGTCTAGGGATTGATGCACGCGAAATTCAATCAGGAGTCTGCACGGGAATAGGCAGGCCTCTGCTGAATTTTTTAAAATTTTTTCCGACACTGATGCCGCGCGACCAATGTCTATTATTCTCAAACCAACCCATTCCTTTAAAATTTCCTGAACCTATCCGTAATATTGTTATCCCCGAAAACAATACATGGCTGTGGGATCAATGGATACTGCCGCAGGCCATACACACAAAAAAAGTCACAATTTTTTATTCACCGTATTACAAAATCCCTGTCATAGCAAAGTGCCCGACCATTGCCGCGATCTTAGATCTCATGTATCTTGTTTATCCTGCCTATAAAAAAGAAATGTCCGTCCTTAAAAAACATTATTATTACTCATTCGGCAAACACATGGCCCACAAAGCAACCAGAATATTAACGTGTTCCCATCATTCTAAAAAGGATATCGTTCAGCTTTACCATATCGACCCCAAAAAAATCGTCACCATCCCTTTAAGCATCAGCTCAATTTATCGACCGGAAAAAGATCACAATAAGATCCGGGCCTTCAGAAAAAAAAATGGTCTGGAACGTCCATACCTTTTATATCTCGGGAATTTTAAAATCCATAAAAATGTCCGGACATTGATTCAGGCCTTCAACGACATCCATGACCGACATCCAGACCTGACCCTTGTCCTCGCAGGACCAAAGACGCATGAATATTCAGACTTGAAAAAGAAAATATCTGAGTTAAAATTGAATGATCATGTGCGCTTTATCGGTAAAATAATGGAAGACGATCAACCGCATCTTCTATATTCAGCCGCGGACATCTTCATAATGCCTTCGCTGTACGAGGGTTTTGGATTGCCCCCCGCTGAAGCAATCGCCTGTGGAACGCCTGTTATTGCCGCAAAGACGGCATCGCTACCGGAAGTCGTAGGGGAGGCGGGGTTCCTCGTGAACGCTCAAGACTCAAACGAATTAGCCCGGGCCATGATAGCGGTACTCAAAGATCAAAACCTGAAGGATCGTATGGTCCAAAAGGGTTTCAAACATATTCAATCATTTGAAGAAGAACGCGTTGCTCAACAAATGGCAAACCTTTTTATATCCGTAAAAAATGCCGCCTAAACAAATTGACTTAAAAAAAATCAAAAAAATATTATTTGTCGTGATGGGTGGCCTTGGAAACTTGATTCTAACCATTCCGGCGTTAAAAACATTGCGTATCAACATCCCCCGGGCAAAAATTACATTGCTGTTAGGCGAACCTTATATAGAAAATATTATCAAAGATGAAAACCTTTATGACGATATTTTGTTATTAGACCGCCGGGGGAAAACGAAAATGACCCATGTCCTGGACATGGTTAAACAGGCCCGGAACCATCAATTTGATCTTGCCATCGTCGCCAGTCACACGAACGCGTTCAAATCAAGCTTCCTGTTGTTCTGCATGCGTATTCCTCTTCGGCTCGGACAAGATATTAACGGACAAAGTTTTTTTTATACCCATAAAATCCCTTTAGAACAAGACACACATGAAACAGATGGCACATGCCAGGTTGTCGGACAATTAGGTCTTCAACGGGTCATGGACTCGCCTCAGTTAACCCCGACACCCCGGAGCGCTGAATTGGCCCAACAGTTCTTACACGACCGCGGGATAAATTCTAAAGAGAATCTGATCGGAATTCATCCGGGATCCGGCTTCAAACAAAAATATAAACGCTGGTCACACCATAAATTCGCTTCTCTCTGCGATCAATTGATCGATCAATACCAGGCCCAAATTGTTATCACGGGCGGTCCATCAGAAGTGAGCCTTGCCAACGATATTTCTAAAATCATGAAAGGATATCCGGTCAATGCCGCCGGAAAATTGTCGCTCAACCATACAGCCGCGCTGATCCAACATTGCAACTTATTTATCAGTAATGATAGCGGGCTGGCCCATATCGCCGCAGCCGTCCAGACACCATTGATTGTTTTATTCGGTTCGACCAATGAAAAAAGAATCGCGCCGCGGGGAAAAAATATCCATATCCTGCGAAGAAAGAAGACGTCCAGAAAAACACCGCCCAGCATGCTCATTAACGCGATAACAGAAACCGATGTTTTAAATCAAGTGAAATCCATAATAAAAACAAAACAATCATGAAAATCAAAGTCTTACACATCATCACACGGCTTGATCTCGGAGGATCCGCGACAAACACCCTGGAAACAGTCAAACGTTTAGACAAACAAAAATATGACACACATCTGATCAGCGGGAACACGTCTGATCCGAACCACGACATCGCGCGGTATATTAAGGACAATGACATCGACTGCACCTTCATGCCCGCATTACAAAGACCGGTTCATCCCCTTAAAGACCTGTTAGCCCTATACAAAATTTACCGCTACCTGAAAAAAAATTCTTACGATATCGTGCACACCCATTCCTCAAAGGGAGGGATCATCGGCCGTTGGGCCGCAAAACTGGCCGGGGTGCCTGTGATCATTCACACCCCGCATGGACATATTTATTACGGTTACTTTAACGCGTTCCTAACAAGAATTTTTATCTTTATCGAACAGTTAACAGCCGGACTGACCGACAAAATCATCACACTTACAAACCTCGGAACAAAAGAGCACCTCGACTTTAAGATTGCCCCGGCTGATAAATTCGTCACCATTTACAGCGGCATCCATATTCCGGATTATCAAGCATCCAAGCAAGGAAAACAAAAAGTCCGGGAAAAATTTCAACTCAAACCCGGTCATATGATCATTGGATCGGTCGCACGTCTTGATCCGATCAAAGGCAATGACATTCTTCTTGAAGCGTTCTTTCGTTTGCAACAAGAGTTTCCCGACTGCTATCTGCTTTTAGTGGGTTCAGGGTCCCAGCAACCAATGTTAGAAGAACGCTGCAAAGAATGGCGCATTCAGGACCGGGTTATTTTTTGCGGTTATCAAAAAAACGTCGCGGACTTGATCAATGCCATGGACATTTTTGTCCTGGCGTCCAGGAACGAAGGCATGGGACGCGTGTTATTAGAAGCAATGGCCTGCCAGAAACCCATCGTCGCCAGCCGGACAGGGGGGATACCCGAACTCATTGATGACAACAAAAACGGCATCCTCGTAACGCCCCAACAACCTGAAGAACTCTATTCAGCCCTGAGTCAACTCCTTCGACAACCGGACCTCAGACGTCAATTGGGCCGAACCGGGTTTCAGCGCGTCAATGAAAAATTCAGTATTGAAAAAATGGTTTCTGATATTGACGGCTTATATAAAAAACTGTTAAATAGTACTAATGACATTAAATAGATATGATTGTTAGCATTCACCAACCCCAATATCTGCCCTGGTTAGGCTATTTTGATAAAATCGCCCAATCGGATCTTTTTATCCTGTTGGATGATGTCCAATTTAAAAAGAATGAATGGCAGAACCGCAATCGCATACGGACAAACGGTGATTGGCAATGGTTAACCGTTCCGGTTATCCACCATTTCGGACAAAACATAAAGCAGACCGCAATCAATAATAAAGTCAACTGGCGCGATAAGCAATTGAAATCCCTGCAACTCAATTACGGTAAAACACCATACTTTGAGACCTATTTTCCACGCTTTCGCTCCATTATCCAACAAGATCGGCCATTTTTATCGGATTTGAATATTGCCGTCATTCAAGCATGCCTATCCATCCTGAAAATAGAAACACAAATTCTGATATCCTCGGCATTCAAATTGCAGACCGATAAAACGCAACGCCTGATTGACTTGTGCCAACACGTTAAAGCCGACACCTATCTTTCCGGAACGGATGGGCCGAATTATATGGATATGGATTTGTTCGCTCAACATCAGATCAACGTGATGGTCCAAAAATACACACATCCCCGATACCCGCAAGGGGGAAACATAAAAGATTCAAATTTTATATCGCATTTATCTATAATTGATCTATTATTTAACTGTGGAGCGAACAGCCTGAATATTCTTCGAAATCAATCCTAAAGACAGGGGTCAAACATGAAATTGATTGTTACTGGTGGAGCGGGATTAGTGGGATCTCATTGCGCGGAATACTTTGCCAATAAAGAACATCACGTCACTGTCATCGACAACCTCATGCGCTCACAAATTTTCGGAGCGGGAAATAAAACCGTCGAATACAATTGGCAATATCTTAAAAAATATAAAAACATTTCATTGATCAAACAAGATGTGCGTGACTTGCCGGCTATGCTGCGGATCTTTAAACGCATTAAACCCCATGTTGTCATTCATACCGCAGGGCAACCCGGGGTCAAATTTTCATTGAACAATCCGATTGAAGACTATTCTATTAACGCGACCGGAACCCTGAACACGCTGGAAGCCCTCAAACAATCCAATAAAAAAGGCACATTCATTTATTGCTCGACAAATAAAGTTTTCGGTGACAATGTGAATAAAGTCACCCTGAAGGAAAAGAAAAAAAGATATGAATTCCGCAACATCTCCGGCATAAAAGAAAATTTCTCCATTGATTTAACCGGACACACCCCATACGGCGTCTCCAAGTTAACCGGGGATTTGTACACACAAGATTACGCGAAGACACATGGGCTCAAATGCGGCGTCTTTCGCATGAGCTGCATCTACGGCACCCGTCAGTTTGGTTTTGAAGACCAGGGATGGCTCGCCTGGTTTGCCAACCGGTATTTTCTCAAAAAACCGGTCACAATCTTCGGCGATGGGAAACAAACCCGCGATGTCTTATGGGTGGAGGACCTGGTGAGGGCCTTTGAAGCTTTTATCCAATCCGATTACCAGGGGGAAGTCTTTAATATGGGAGGGGGGCCAAAAAACACATTGTCATTGCTCGAACTAACCGACATTCTCGAAACGGTTTCTGACCGCGATATCAAAATCAAGTTCGGCGCATGGCGTAAATTTGATCAAAAGGTTTATATTTCTGACATTACAAAAGCGAAAAGAATGCTCAAATGGAAACCAACTGTGCGCCCCCAACAAGGCATCGAGCGGTTGTACCGTTGGATCGAAGAGAATGAAAAAATATTTCATTCATTTCTAAAATAATAGAAGGAAGGTGTCTCATGAATATTCTGGCCTTTGGTGCTCATCCGGATGATATTGAACTGGGTTGTGCGGGCACGCTATTGAAGTATGCCAAACAGGGCAGCAATGTCTATCTGTGTGTTTTAAGTTCGGGATCTGAAGCGGGCGATGCGGTAACACGCGAGCATGAACAGGAAGAAGCGGCAAAAAAACTCGGGGTCAAAGAATTAATCTGGGGCCATTGTGAGGACACCAAAATATCGGTGAATAAAAACAATATTTCTTTTATCGAATCTGTCCTCCAGAAAATCAAACCCGATGAAGTTTATGTGAATTATTACGATGACACTCATCAGGATCACCGGGCCTTAGCCCAGTGTGTTATTTCCGCGACCCGCTATACGCAAAGAGTGATTTATTATGAAGATTACACGTCCAATAATTTCATTCCGGACATCTTTGTGGATATTGGTGAAATCATCGAGGAAAAAATTCGTATTATTGAATCTTTCAAGTCCCAGATCTCACGGTCATTTCCCTCTGAATTAAACATGATCGAAAGTATCCGGGCCGTTGCCCATTTTCGCGGTTTTCAAGGTCGCACTAAATATGCCGAGGGGTTCAAGGCCCTCCGTTATTTGAAACATCTGGAATGAATGTAAGCATGACAATTTCTGAACAGAAAAAACCCCAGGGATATCAACGACAACACACATTGGAACGTGTTCTCATCACTCTTTTGTTCTTAACCTTCCTGCTGATTTCTTTTCTGCATGCTCCCGGCATTCACAGCGTATTGACCGAACGCTATAAGTTGGTCCGTCTCGAAGGCTTTGGCCTCATGGATGTTCTTTTTCTGCTCTTCAATTATACCGGCATCAGTCTGTTCGGTTTTTGCTTGATCAAACCTTTCTACGTGAAGCAGGAACGCGAATCATTTTTTATCAAGCTGACAGGGTCATTCTTCATCGGCTACCTTTGCGCCATTGCGCTTATTCGATTGCTATCCTTTATCGTTCCCTATCCCCACATTTATTTCCCTGTTTGTGTTGCCATGGGGCTCATCTGTCTTTCCCTGCACGGCAACCGGTCAAAAACCCGTCTGAACAGGGAACACGGGGCCCCTAATCATTCTTCTTTACATCGCACCCTTGAGATTCTGCTTTGTCTGTCTGCTTTCATCCTTGTTCTTTTGATCCAGGTCCGCAATGACATGGGTGATTTTGCCTGGGTGGGCCATGGCCCGGATCAATACGCGTATCTGTTGCGGGAATGGGGCACTGGCAGTGAAAAACATTTTCCGATCATCCGCCTGCATTGCGATGAGTTAATTTTTCATTATTTTCTTAACCCGCACCATCACCCGCGCTTTAATCCGATCATCCCGTGGTGGATAACATTAGGGGTTATCAAAATATCTTCACTGGCATTTTTTTACTTATTATTCAAACGTCTCAAACTATCGACCTTATTCGCCTGGACATGTTCGCTCTTTGTCCATGCCGGGACGACCGCCCTTAATCCTTCAAAGTATTACTTGTTATTTGACTCGTCCAATCCTTTATTTTTTACAGCCCATTCCGGACGGATCGTCGGTATTCCTTTATTTATGCTCCTGTTAATCTTGATTGTTGAAAACATCAAAGGGGCAAAAGAAGGAGAGGCGCACATCCCGTTAATATTCTTTGGACTCACCGGCATCGGGATCAGCGCGACATCGTTCTCCAATGCGGCCTGGATACTCGGATTAATCAGCTTCGCGCTCATGTATATCAACTTTTTCCCATCTCAGCTTTGTCACCCCAGGCAAACGCGGACATTTGATCGTCAAAATAATATCTTCATTTTTTTAACGGTATTGACCTGTCTCACCCTATACTCTCTACCTTATAGCGAAAACCGCTTTTTGAACGACCGCACCATCCTGGTGCTGTTTCTGGCCATGCTTTACATATACCGGCTGACAAACCTGTTCTATTTTCCGAATGAATGGCATCAATACTGGATGATCCTTAAAGATAATAAAATGAACCTGCAACTGCTGACCGCATTGTTCGGGATCATAATCAGTTTCCTCTTATTTTTTAACATAACCGTCGATAATCCTGTTTCGAAAAAGGTCTACGCGCGACTTTATGCCCGGCAACAACTCTCGCTGAAATCTTTACCCGGGTATAAAGATCAACCGGAGCAATCCATTGACAAAGCGTTCTACCTCGGAGACTACCGGAGCCCCAGCCGCAACAATCTCTATGCTTATAACCAGGGGCCCTGGGACTTTATCGCGTACTACGGCGGAATCCTTTCCATGATGCTTTTCACGAATTTCGCCTTCAAACTTGGCCCTGCCACAAAAGAAAAATCGCAATTTTTCTTCCGGGAAATATTTCTTATGGCCACGATCGGAATCCCTTTGTGTTTCTTTCTCATGGATTTCGTAAGTTTTGGTCCGCGCGCCTGGATTAAAAGCCGTTTTTTAGAAATACCGGTTTATATTGTACTTTTCTGCTTTTTATATAAAATATATACAAGTGTTCCAAAAAAATGGCAGTGGGGGTTTTCTGCTCTATTCATTTTTTATTGTGTAATGCCCTTTTGGATGACCCAAAGGGTGCATCGGGTTATTCGTAATTATCGAATAATAAAAAAATTAAATCAAATAAGCAGAGCAAAATAATCGATAGGAACAGGTCAAACGCCCTGGATCAAAACCCGGAAAGGGCGCGGTTATGGCTGCCTGCTTAAAAATTATTAGAAGATTTCTTCCCGCGAAAAAATCCACAATGGAAGAAATAACAATTATTTAGGAAGTTGATATTATGAATACTTACAAAGTATGTATCCTGGCGGCCGGAACAGGACGCCGATTAGGACGACTATCGGATAAAATGAATAAAGCCCTGTTACCGATCAAATCAAAGGCGATCATCTCACACATCATTGAAAAATTTGACAAAAAGATCGAAATTATCATTGCGGTGGGGCACCAAAAAGAGACCCTGATCCAATACGTCCGTTGCGCCCATCCTGACCGTAGAATTAAATTCACTCCGGTCAAGCGTTTTAAAGGTGACGGCACCGGGCCGGGTTTTTCTCTCTTGCAATGCCGCCAGCAATTAAAGTGCCCCTTTATTTTATTCACGGCTGACACGCTCGTAACAGAAGATATCCCGCCGCCGACCAATAACTGGTACGGTGTCGCGCCCATCAAGAAGCCTGAGTTGTATTGCACAGCCCGGGTCATTAACCATGTCGTCTGCCATATCGATGACAGGACAAAAACAAGGAACAAATTCGCGTTTATCGGAGTGGCCGGCGTTCTGGATCATGATTTCTTTTTTGAGAAGTTACAGGAAGATAAGACCCTGATCATGAATGAGATCCCACTATCCAATGGTTTTAAAGCCCTGCTTACGAAAAGATTAAAAGCAAAATATTTCACCTGGTATGACACGGGCACGCTTGAAGAATACGCGCAAGCCATTCAAGCCTTAGCTCCTGAGGATCAATACATCAATGTCACAAACATGGATCAGTTCACGTACAAGGTGGAAGACCGGCATATTTTCCTGCTGACGGACCGCAAGGATTCGCAAAGCATCCTGCACCGCCAGAGGCTTTTAACAAATTTAATCCCTGAGATGCAGAGTGTGTCAGATAATGTCTTTACCATCCAAAAACAAACGGCTGAACCATTCTATGAAAACCTCAGACCGCAATTGTTTCTTAAACTTTACCAGTGGTTACAGACGCAGCTTTGGGACCGGTATGAGCTGTCGGATGAATTCCAAAAAACGTTCCAGCAAAAATGTAAAAATTTGTACCAGCACAGGACAAACAAAATTATCCAGGACTTTCAAAACGAACAGAAACAGAAAGACGGCTTTCACTATATCAACGACGCGCGTGTTCCTCCCCTCGCGGCCCTTTTAAATAGAGTGAATTGGAAAAAAATATTGAACGGAACGCCCGCCCGCGTGCATGGAAAACTATCCTTAATGAACGTCGACGTGAAGACCGTTAATCAAAGAAAACACTTTTCACTCAACAACAGTTTTACTGATTTTGACGGTTTAATCGAGTATGGTGATCTGTATTGGGACCTTGCCGCGCTTTATACGAGCATTCGTTTAAACTTCCTATTATTGCGCAAAGGGGCTTTCAGCCTATACCGGCAGCAAAGAAAGATTGAATTGGACTACCAGATCAATCAAAAACTGTTAGATATTCAAAAAATTTTCCTGAATTGCGTGGCTGAAGATGGTTACGATGTCCAAAAAATATCCATTTTATCATCGATTTACTGTTTTCATCTGATACCGGAATATGTCAGCCCCTTGAACGAATTCTTATTTTACTTTGCCAAAAAGGCCTTGTTTGAAAGCCTCGGGAAGAAGCAAAATGAAGAAAATCCCGAGAAGAGGCCGAATGCAGAAAGTCCCGAAAAAAAACAGAATGAAGAAAGTCCCGAGAAGAGACAGAATGCAAAAAGGCCCGGGAAGAGACAGAATACAAGAAGGCCCGGAAAAAGGCCGAATACAAGAAGGCCCGGGAAGAGGCCGAATGAAGAAAATCCCGGGAAGAGACAGAATGAAGAAAATCCCGGGAAGAGGCCGAATGAAGAAACGTAATGGCCAAGATCGGATTATTTATTCCGGCTACACGGTGGAGAAGTCCATCCGCGCTATGCCCCGGGATTTCCGGGCAGATGATGACCTCATTGAGAAGGGAGTAGCCGCATGCCCATGATCATCCCGCATTCCAAACCGTCCTTGACGCTCAAAGACCATCGCTGTTTGCATGACATTTTTCAAACAAAAATGATCGCGCAACATCAATTTGTGCGGCAATTTGAAAAAAACTTTTCAACATACCATTCTTTGAAAGATGCCGTTGCCCTGAACTCCGGAACAGCGGCCTTGCACCTGGCCTTATTAGCCCTCGACGTTCAGCAAGGGGATGAGGTGATCATCCCGTCTTATGTCTGCACGGCTTTATTAAACGCGGTGCATTACACGCAGGCGAAACCGGTGATCGTGGATGTGCTAAGGACGGACGGGAACATTTGTCCCGCGGCGGTTAAACAGGCGCTTACAAGTAAAACAAAAGCGGTCATCGTGCCGCACATGTTCGGGATCCCGGCGGATATCCGCCCGATCAAAAATATGGGTGTGCCCATTATTGAAGATTGCGCTCAAGCCCTTGGATCCGAATACCGTGACAAAAAAATCGGACAGTTCGGCACAATCAGCATTTTTTCTTTTTACGCCACCAAAGTCATCACCACCGGGGAAGGGGGTATGCTGGCGGCTAATAATACCAAACTGATCAACCGCGTCCGTGATTTGCGCGATTATGACAATAAACCAACGTACCGCGTCCGGTTTAATTATAAGCTGACCGACCTGCAGGCCAAACTCGGGCTGAACCAGTTTAGCCGCTTAGACACATTCTTAAAAAAACGCCGCGCGGTCGCGAAAAAATATGACAAGGCCTTTTTGACCCTGCCCGTCGAGCGGCCGCAGATTGATTCCGCCAAAAAGCATATCGACTATCGCTATATCATCCGCGTAGAAAAGAAAAGTGCGCTTTTAAAATTTTTACAAGGCAAGGGCATCCAGGCCTGTTCACCGGTCTTCAGGCCTCTGCACGCGTGCGCGCAATCATCGGCATGTCCGCAGACAACACAGTTGATGCGGACCGAAATATCGCTGCCGATTTATCCGGACCTCACGGCAAAGGAAACGCGGCACATCATTCAACAAGTGGTTCAATTTTATACAAAGGAACGATGAAAAAACGTTCGATCAAACAGTTTATCCGCAGCCTGACGCACATATCCAAAGCGCGCGAACACTATGATATCTTCACGCAGGAATACCCGCCCGGACATTTCTTCAGCCCGATCCCGTCCAGGGAAGAAATCCTGCAAAGGGCCGATCAAATTTTCCAGAACAATGTTAAAAAAATTCCGGGGATCAAACTAAATCTCACAAAACAAAAGCAATTGCTGGGCCTGCTGAAACGCTACTATCAGGATATGCCCTTCGCGAAATACCAGAGCGACCGGCTGCGGTATTATTTCAATAATAATTTCTTCAGTTACGCCGACGCGGTGATTTACTATTGCCTCCTGCGCCATTACAAACCAAAAAACATCATTGAGATCGGTTCAGGCTTTTCTTCGGCGGTTACACTGGACACGAACGACCTTTTTTTCAAAGGAAAGATTGAATGCGCTTTTATTGAGCCCTATTGCGACCGTCTAAGGTCTTTGATGAATGAAAACGACCGAAAAAAATACACCATCCTGAAACAACCTGTTCAGGATGTGCCTTTGTCCTTTTTTGAAAAACTGTCCGGGCGCGACGTGCTGTTCATTGACTCCTCACACGTGCTCAAGGCCGGCAGCGATGTCAACTATATCCTGTTTGAGGTTCTGCCGCGGTTGAAAAAAGGGGTGCTGATCCATTTTCATGATATCTTTTATCCATTCGAGTACCCGCGCCGATGGATTGAAGGGGGCCGCGCCTGGAACGAAGCCTATGCCCTGCGGGCCTTTCTGCAATACAATTCCGCCTATGACATTCTGCTTTTTAATACATACCTTCAGCAAACCCAAAACGAATGGTTTCACAAACACATGCCGCTCTTCCTGAATAAGACCAACCTGGATTGGAGCCTGATCGAAGAATGCAGCAGCTTGTGGCTGATGAAAAATTAAAAAACGTGAGGACGGTTGGTACTTTTTTTAATAAAGTACCAACCGTCCCTACGTTTCAGGGGGAGAGTATGTCCCGGTTTGTCCATTAGTGTCATATTGACAAAATACCAATTTAATAGTAATAATGAATGTCAAACCATACTACTCGAAAAATCATTATTACTTTGTCAAAGGGGAAAAACGATGAAAACAAAAGTACTGCTTAGCCTTGGTGTCTTTATCTTTATTTTAACGTCCGCCTTACCGGCCTTTGCCGAAACGGTTTATTGGGATGGAGAAGGAACCAGTGACCTCTGGAGTGATCATCTAAACTGGAATTCAGACATTAATCCGGTGGACGGTGATGATGTTCTCCTCGACGGCGATTTGTTTGGAAGTTATTTTAGTGTAATATACGATGAACCCGCGCTTTCCTTAAATTCATTAACAATAGATTGGGACGCCTGGCTTGATCATTCCCTCTGTTATTCACTTTCAGTCGGCCAGGAGACGATCGGGAATTTTAGTTACGGTTTTTTATATCAATCCGGCGGGTCACATAGTGTAACCGGTGATCTATATCAGGGGTACAACTCAGAGGCCTTCGGTGATTATTTGCTGACTGACGGCGGCAGTTTGTCGGTTGGAGGAAACCACCTGATCGCCGGGGACGGTGGCGCTTATTTTGAGTTAGACGGTTCCGGTGTTCATACCGTCAACAATGACTTAAACCTGGGACAGGGATCTGCCAGTAATGGTCAATATGATTTGATTCAGGGCGATTTAATCGTCTATGGAAATTTAAACAACGGACACGAGGGTACGGGCGCATTCAGTCAATCCCTGGGATCGAATACCATCCACGGAGACCTCGCGCTCGGTACCGGCTCCGGTGTAGGTTACTATGATTTATACGACGGCTCGCTTTCGGTTACCGGTGGGGAATTCATCGGCAGTGTCGGCAACGGGTGGTTTGAGCAATACAATGGTACCCATGAGAACTTTGGTCACACCGTCATCGGCCAATACACAGGCAGTGAAGGATATTATACGCAGGAAGGCGGCGACTATTTCATCGATGGAAATTTCACAATCGCGGCTTATAACGGTAGCTTCGGCGAATACACCCTGAATGACGGGACCCTCGCCGTTAATCTGTATAATAACAGAAAAGAAGTGTTTATCGGTAATGGCGGAACAGGTTATTTCTACCAAAACGGCGGTTTCTTTGATGCCCACGATTCCGGAGTCTATCTCGGTAACCAGTCGACCAGTTCAGGAACCTATATTATGACCGGTGGCCAGTTTGATGCCAGCGGTATGGCTCTTGGCGAATGGGGCGGGACCGCCTATTTTCTGCAAGACGGCGGAACGGTCAACATGCTAAATGACCATTTAACCCTTGCTCGTCAGGGTTCCAGCACGGGGACTTATGATATATGGAACGGAGACTTGAACATTCAGAACGGCGATCTTGTTGTTGGTAAACTGGGTTTTGGGACATTCAATCAGACCGGCGGCACAGTGAACGTGAGTGGTAACGTTATCATTTCTGCCACACCCAATTCCAGTTGGGGGATCTATAACCTTACATACGGCACATTGAACGCCGGCACAATCAACAATAACGGTAAATTTTATTATTCCGGCGGACAACTGAACGCCAGTATTTCCAATTCAGCCGGAGCAACGGTTGACGTCAGCGGGGCAGGAACGACTATCAACGGAGATTTTCATAACCACGGCACGTTTAAAGTGACAAACACAACGACAAACATTACCGGCAGCTTTCATAATTTCAACGCGTTTATTAGCGATCCCGCGACCACACATGTCCAGGACCTGATTGTTGAAGGCTCCGGATATATCAGCGCGGGCGTGGGTGATGAGATCCACATCACAGGCAACTTCAAAGATAAAAGCACCCGGAATCAGGACTTTCAAACCCGCAACGCGCAGTTATTTTTTGATGGTAGCGCCCATGAAGTGATGTTTAATAGCCTGGACCTCGGCCCGCAGGAGACAGCCTATGACAATAATTTTGGATGGGGCCATGTCGACTTTGGGTTAGGCACGTTCACTCTTATTACGCAGGATGATGGCCGACTCGGGGCTTTATATACAGGGACCATTGGCGGAATAGATGTGTCCGGGGATATCTTAAATAATTTTAGCGGGGATAACAATATTTATTATCTGGCACAGGCTAACTCATGGTTAAATGGAAAGACATATGATTTTGCTACAGGCCATGGGCAGCTGATCGCTGCCGGCGTCGTGCCGGAACCGATCAGCTCGGTCTTGTTTACGCTTGGCAGTGCTGTTCTTGCCGCTTCCGGAATTCGAAAAAAACGTAGCCGGTAATAATCTTTCGGCATTTCTTTTTTAATATCAGGTCATACGTTAGAATCTTTATAAAAGTAGGGACGGTTGGTACTTTTTTAAAAAGTACCAACCGTCCCTACTTTTTCTTACTTTTTAGTTTAACGTATTGGTATTACTTGCATATTACAATCATCCATACTATAATAGACGCTCATTTCCACCAAAGACTCACATTTGACTAACCGCAATAATATATTAAGAAGTCAATATTAAAGAAAAAGACATCAAAAGAACCGGGGAGGTTTATACGATGAGCGACACAGCTAAATTAATATTAGGTGACAAAACCTACAATTTGCCGATTATTACAGGAACAGAAAATGAAAAAGCGATTGATATCACAAAACTCAGGACAGAAACATCTTTTATCACTTTAGACAACGGATTCGCCAATACCGGCGCGACAGAAAGCAGCATCACCTTCATTGACGGAGAAAAAAGCATTTTGCGTTATAGAGGGATACCCATTGAACAAGTCGCTGAACACTCCACTTTTGTTGAAACAGCCTATTTACTTATTTATAATCACTTACCAAACAAATGTGAATTAGAAGTTTTTTCAAAGTCATTCACAGAACAAGCCATGATTCACGAAGACATGAAAAACTTCTTTAACGGTTATCCCTCCGGAGGGCATCCGATGAGTATCCTGGCGTCCATGGTCTGCTCCTTATCCGCCTATTACCCGGAGCTCGTCAAACCCAATCCATCCAAGGAAGAAATTGACCTGTGTGTTGTTGAACTGCTGTCCAAGGTCAGGACCATTTGCGCGTTCTCTTACAAGAAATCCATTGGCGAACCCTTTATTTACCCCCGCCATGATTTGCGTTACGTGTCAAACTTCCTGAATATGCTGTTCTCATCCAGCAACCGTTATTATGACATCAACCCTATCATCGTTGACACCTTAGAAGTGCTCTTTATTCTCCACGCTGACCACGAACAAAATTGCAGCACGTCCACCTGCCGCCTGGTAGGAAGTTCCTGGGCCAATTTGTTCGCGAGCGTGTCTGCCGCGATTTGTGCCTTATGGGGCCCATTGCACGGCGGGGCCAATCAAAGTGTTATTGAAATGTTGCAATCGATCATTGCGGATGGCGGCGACCTGAAAAAATACATTAACAAGGCCAAAGACCGGAATGACCCGTTCCGGCTGATGGGCTTCGGCCACCGTGTTTATAAAAACTACGACCCGCGCGCCCGTATTATTAAAAAGAAGGCCTATGAGGTCTTCAACAAACTCGGCATCAATGACCCGCTGCTCGACCTGGCTGTTAAGTTAGAAGAGCAGGTCTTAAAAGATGAATACTTCATTGAACGCAAACTTTATCCGAATGTTGATTTCTATAGCGGGCTTATTTACCAGGCCATTGGCATTCCAACAAAAATGTTCCCGGTCATGTTCGCCATCGGCCGTCTTCCTGGCTGGATCGCGCATTGGGTTGAAATGCGTGAAAATCCAAAATCACGCATCGGCCGGCCAAGACAAATTTACATCGGTAATAATGAAACAAATTATACGCCGATCGGCAATCGATAATTATAAAGTCGTATCTCGTGGTCCGCATATTGCAACCAGGAATATGAGCAAAACAGATCCTTATAATTTCACGGAATCAGTATATTTGATTCAGGAATATAACCGTTAAAAAGCTGTTTTCTTTAAAACCGTTACTTCCTTTTTTTATTAATTTTTTCATTGTAAAATAAATACAAAATCTAAAAAAATTAAACAGCAAAACATACATTCGCGCTGGAATATCGAGATACGAAATACCAGCAGCAGATAAATTTTGACCTTAATTTTTTTATATAAATCATATCTGAGAAAGGGGTATCAGCGTGATCACCTTCCAAGCTAAAACACAAGGCCATCAAACGGCAACGCTTATCTTACTTTATAAAGACACGACCGGAAAGGCGCAACATCCTTTGATCCCAAAAGATGTGACTGAACCGATCAAGGACCTGGCCGAAAAAAAACAATTTGACGGAGATAAAGGCGTGCTTTTTCCTCTGATGATCAACGACCAACTCTATTTACTGGTTGGTCTGGGGAAACAAAAAGACGCAACCCCGACTTCCATAAGGATTGTTGTCCGGCAGGCGTGTTTAAGTGCATATCTAAAAAACACACCATCTGCTGAAATCATTCCCGCGGATCATGAGACAGAAACAATTATCGCGGTTATTGAAGGGATCCTGCTGGGCACCTACACGTGGGATAAATACATAACCCCGCCAAAGGAAAACGCGCCCATCAAAGACAAAGACTATGTGATCATCACAAAGAAGAAAAAAACTTATGAAGACAGCATCGTCATTTGCGCGGGCACGAATTTCACCCGCGATTTAGTGAACGACAACGCGGACACGGTCCATTCGGAATTTTTGGAAAAAACGGTCCGGGATGTGATCAAGGGGCACAAGAACACAAAGCTAACCGTCTTCGGCCGCAAAGAACTCAAAGCCAGGGGAATGAACCTGCATCTGGCTGTTAACCAGGGCAGCCGCTACGAGCCGAAACTGATCATCGTCGAATATAACGGCGACAAACCAAATAACAAATACAGCGCGATCGTCGGCAAAGGGATCACCTATGACACCGGCGGGCTCAACCTGAAACCTTCGGGTTATATGGAAACCATGCGCATGGATATGGGCGGCACAGCCTCAGTTATTGGTACGATGCAAAATATCCTGGCATTAGCGCCAAAGAAAAACATTCTCTTTGCCTGCGGCATCGCTGAGAACGCGATTGGACCGGGCGCCTACAAGCCGGGCGATATCATTAAAAGTTTTTCCGGAAAAACAGTTGAGGTGGCCAATACCGATGCCGAAGGCCGCTTAGTGCTGGCTGATGCCTTATCCTATCTGACCGAGACCTATAAAATTAAACGCGTTATCGATATCGCGACGCTAACAGGCGCATGTGTGGTCGCTCTCGGGCATGATTACACGGGCCTGATGTCTTCCCAGGATGACTTTGCTCAAAAGATGCTCACGTCCGCGCAGGCGACCGATGACCGGGCCTGGCAATTGCCGATTTACCCGGAATTGAAAAACGCCGTGAAATCAAAGATCGCAGACATCCGTAATTTAGGATTCGCAAAAGGTGCTGCCGGCACAATCACGGCAGGGGAATTCCTGCGTCAGTTCACTAATGATGTGCCCTGGGCGCATCTCGATATCGCCGGATCAGCCTGGGTCGATGGGGCTGACCGTATGTATTTTGGACATGGCGCGACAGGAGCGAGCGTCCGTTTACTGACACACTTTTTAAGGAATCATTAGGGTACGATCTCACGCATCCAGTGTTATGCCCGACTATAAATAAATATTCCGTATCTCATATCTCGAATAAGGAAGACCTATCTCACAGAGCCAGAATACGAAAACATACGACGGTCATATGTCTTCATGGAACACAAATATTTCAATCATTGTATGTCTATGACAGGGATCACGTCCTTCAGATTCCGTATCTAAACACATTGAAAAAAACACAGGGAAACACACTGAATTGAAATATCCAGTGCGAGGATAAATTAATTTCTGCACTAAAAGATTGAGGGTAAGATTGTCCCCCCACTCTTTTTTTGGGGGGGGGAAGCACCTCCGGAGGAGGGACGCCAAATGGAGATGAATTTCCCTGGCGGAAGTGGCTCGCTTATAAAAAAATTAATTTGGCAAGACACTAATTATTTATATTTAAATATCATTTTGGATTCTTCGATTCATCCATTATAATTTTAATACGAATCCAAACAAAAGGCATAAGTACCGATATACTTTTTTGCTCTGGATATCCGACAGAGCAAACGTGCGATATTGATCCATACAGAGGTTGTGCGATACGAAATATTTATCCACTGAGATGCTAGGAGATTGTCATGAACAAAAGAAGATATGTTTTCCATTTCTCCATTATTGCCGGCATGGTTGGCCTGGGCCTTTTATTTTCACCTCTTCAAGCCAGCGGGCGCGCCAATAAAGTTTATTCCATCCAGCTGGATGGCGATTCGATCAACCCCGTTACATCCGAATACATCATCGGGGCGATCCATAAAGCGACTTTAGATGACGCCGAATGCCTGATCATCAAACTCGACACCCCCGGAGGATTGCTCAGTTCCACGCGTTCCATTGTGAAAGGAATGCTAACCTCAAAGGTGCCTTTGGTGGTTTACATTTCACCCAGCGGTTCCCGCGCGGGATCAGCCGGCGTTTTTATCACGTATGCCAGCCACGTTGCGGCCATGGCACCCTCAACACATATCGGAGCCGCCCATCCTGTGTCCTACGGACAAGCCCCGAAGAACAACAAAGAATGGGAAGACCTGAAGAAAATCATCAAAGAAATCCGCGAACAAACAGAAAAATTATCGGATAAACCGGAAAAATCAACGGACAGAGCTCAAACCCCTGAAAAAAAACCTGACGCCGAAAAAACAGCGGACGAACCCGGCACCGCGCCAAAAGAATCGACGGGTGTGGATCAAGAGAAAAAAACAGAAAAAAATATAACAGATGAAGTAAAAGACAAACCAACAGAAAAAGAAACCGATAACGCGCAAGAAAATGAGGAAAATAATTACGAAGACCTCGTTCCGGACAAAGACGCGATGGGCAGCAAAGTGCTGCAAGATACCGTCGCCTTTATCCGCGCGATCGCGCAGGCCCGCAACCGCAATGTAAAATGGGCGGTAAAAAGTGTCACAAAGAGCATTTCCATCACGAATGAAGAGGCCATTAAAAAGGGCGTGGTTGAAATCATCGCGAAAAATGACGCGGATTTGCTCAAGCAACTTGATGGCCGTGTTGTGGTCGTTAACGGGGAAGAACGAAAATTGCACACGGCTTCGGCCACCATTGTCGATCTGTCCATGACGATGCGTCAAGAAATATTCAATGTCCTGGCTGATCCGAACATTGCTTACATTTTGTTGATCCTTGGATTCTTTGGATTATTGTTCGAAGTGACCCATCCTGGCTTCGGATTGCCGGGAATATTAGGAACGATTTTCCTCATTTTAGCGTTTTACAGCCTGCAGACATTGCCGACCAATTATGCCGGATTAGCATTAATCCTGGTGGGGATCATCTTCCTGATTGCCGAGGTCTATGTGCCGGGATTCGGGTTGTTCACCATCAGCGGTATCATCAGTCTGGTGATCGGTTCCCTCCTGCTGTTTGATGCCGGAGACCCGACCATGCGCGTTTCAAAATCCATCATTTTTACTATTACGCTGGCATTCTCGGGGATCGCGATCTTCATCCTGCACGCCCTGGTCAAAACCTGCCGGGCAAAAAAAACGACGGGTCAGGAAGGCATGGTTGGAGCGGAGGGCACCGCGCAAACAACATTGGAACCAGGCAAAAAAGGCAAAGTTTTTGTTCATGGTGAATATTGGAACGCGATCAGCGATGAAAAAATCAATAAAGATGAAGATATCGTCGTTGAAAACGTAAAAGGGTTAACCGTTAAAGTTAAGAAAAAAAGCAACTAAAAGGAGATAATCATGCCCGTATTTATTGTTATCGTTGTCATCTTGCTCATCCTGGCCTTTAATTGGGTGAAGTTCCCGCGCGAATATGAAAGACTGGTTGTCTTTCGCTTAGGACGTGTTGACGCTGCTCCTCGAGGGCCGGGAACAACCATTATCGCCTGGCCATTGGAACAATCCATTACCGTCAGCACCCGTACCATCACCCTGGACGTTCCATCCCAGGATATTATTACCAAGGATAATATTTCCGCAAAAGTGAACGCGGTTGTTTATTTCCGCGTCATGGAGCCTATTAAAGCCATCTGTGAGGTACAAAACTACCAATACGCCACGTCCCAGATGGCGCAAACAACATTGCGCAGTATTTTAGGGGAGATGGATCTCGATGATCTGCTCCAGGAAAGGGAACAGATCAATGAACGTCTGCAAACGATCCTGGACAAACAAACAGATCCCTGGGGCATAAAAGTTTCGGCGGTCGAAGTCAAACACGTTGATATTACCGAAGACCTCCGCAGGGCCATGGCCCGCCAGGCTGAGGCTGAACGGGAAAGGCGCGCGAAAATTATCGCCGCAGAAGGGGAGTTCCAGGCCGCGGCAAAAATATGCGAGGCCGCTGATATGATGCAAAAATCACCGATGTCTCTGCAATTGCGTTATCTGCAGACATTGGTTGAGATCGGCAGTGAAAATAATACGACAACATTATTCCCCATTCCGATTGATCTTATGCAGGCCTTTGTGAATAAAAAATAAACGCCTATCCGTTTGGTTCACGATAAGAAAAACCCGAAGTTAACGTTGAAAAAACCTTATTCTCCCATATAATAAGATGGTTAACGGTATCTTCGGGTTTTTTATATCCGGGAACGATGAAGGATCGAAAAAAATTTATACGGTTGAGGAGTGAGTCATGACAGAATTTCGCCAGGAGACAGATAGTATGGGCGCGATGAATGTGCCTGCAGACAAATATTGGGGGGCCCAGACAGCACGCTCACTGAAAAATTTCGATATCGGCACAGAAGTATTCTGTCCTGAATTCATCCGCGCCCTTGCCATCGTCAAAAAAGCCTCGGCAAAGGCCAACAAATGCTTTAACAAACTTCCTAAGGAAAAATTTCAACTGATCACGCAGGCGGCAGAAGAAGTCATGGACGGCCGCTTCAACGACCAGTTCCCCTTGAGCATCTGGCAAACCGGCAGCGGCACACAAACAAACATGAACATGAACGAAGTGATTGCCAACCGGGCGATTGAGATCGCCGGGGGTAGGAAGGGCAGCAAGGAGCCCATCCATCCGAATGATGATGTCAATATGTCGCAATCCTCCAATGATGTGATCCCCACAGCCATGCATATTTCCTGTAGCACCATGATTCACAAGTCGTTGGTCCCAGGTTTGGACGCTCTGAAGCGGACATTGGAAAAAAAATCGGCAGAATTTTATCAGATCAATAAAATCGGCCGGACCCATCTAATGGACGCAACCCCAATTTCACTGAAACAAGTCTTCGACTCTTTTTCCAAACAAATTGAAGATCAAATGCAAAATTTAAAACACGCGACACACGGCCTGGACCACTTGCCTGTCGGAGGAACAGCCGTCGGCACAGGGTTTAATACACCGTCCGGGGAATATGCCACAGAAGTGGTGAATGATATTTCAAAAATTTGCGGGTACACGTATCATCCCGCGCCAAATAAATCGATTGGCATTGCCTCGCACGACGCCATTGTCGCGTTAAGCGGAGTCTGCAAAACCATCGCGGTCGCTTTGATGAAGATCGCCAATGATATCCGATGGATGGCCTCTGGCCCGCGTTGCGGCATCGCCGAATTGATTTTACCGGCCAATGAGCCCGGCAGCTCGATCATGCCGGGTAAGGTGAACCCCACCCAGTGTGAGGCCCTGACCATGGTCTGCGCGCAGGTGATGGGCAATGATACAACGATCAATATCGCAGGGGCAAGCGGCAATTTTGAATTAAATGTCTACAAACCGGTCATGATATATAATATCTTGCAGTCGATCCGATTGCTCAGTGACTCCATCAACCGTTTCAACAAAAACTGTGTGCTGGGGATTCAAGTCAACACCGCAGAAGTCGACGAACACCTGAAAAATTCCCTGATGCTGGTCACGGCACTGAACGCGCACCTGGGTTATGACCAGGCGGCCCGGATCGCAAAAAAAGCGTATGAAGAGAAGACGACATTAAAAGAAGCGGCGCTGGCCTTAGGATTGATCGATGCCCAGACGTTTGATCGCGTGGTTGATCCGTGCAAAATGCTAGGACCACAACAATAATCTGCCCCTTTATCCTTCGACAGAAGATATCGATATGACACCCGGACAAAAAAATGAACTCAAAAAAAGTATCCGGGCGCGGATCGCTGAAATTTCAGCGAACATGAAAAGTTTGAAGAAAACATCCTATTCGACAGCATAAAACAAAGACCACACCATGAAAGAAGTCGACATGTATAAACCCCTTAAAAATTTTCTGGAAAAGAAGGGGTATATTGTGCATTCGGAGGTGGAGAGCATCGACGTAATGGCGCGAAAAGACAATGAATTGTTGATTGTCGAGATGAAGACAACGTTTAACCTTCAATTGGTTTATCAGCTGATCGAGCGCCTGAAAATCACCGATCAAGTCTATGCCTATGTTCCGCTGGGAAAAGGCGGGCGCTGGCCAAAACCTTACAAAAGGATGTGCGCGCTGCTGAAGCGTCTGCATTGCGGACTGATCACATTGGATCAGCATACACAAAAAAAAGTCGTTGTGGAATATAAACCCGCGCCGTTTAATCCGCGTAAAAATTACGCAAAGAAAAAGCTGGCCGTCAACGAGTTTGCAGGGCGAAGCATTGACTTGAATCAAGGCGGAAGCACAAAAAAATTATTGTTTACGGCGTATAAAGAAAAAACCATCCGCGTCGCGATGTATCTGTTTGAACGCGGGCCTTCATCGACGCAAGATATCAAAAAGGGTCTGGATGTCAAGAATACCGTGGACATTCTAAACAAAAATTATTTTCATTGGTTTGAACGCGTTTCCCGCGGGGTGTACAGCATCACCCCCGACTTTGAATTCTTCCGGCTAAAATATAAAAAACAAATTGATCAATTATGGCGGTAAGAGATCAACTGCGGGATTAAATCTACACCTGGCCCCTAATTACAATGTTCATATCATTTTTTTATATTTCACAAGGTGATACATGATAAGAACAGTCACTACTTTCTTGTCTATTCTCGTATTTTTTTCTATCATTGCAAATAACGTTTGTGCTGCCGACTACATCGTCAACCCGGGCGATACCCTGATCAAAATATCAGAACAGCATCTCGGCGATAATGGGCGTTGGAGGGAGATTGCTGAACAGAATCAATTAAAACCACCCTATGCGATTCATGCGGGGCAAAAGCTTGTTTTACCTTCTGAAAACTCAAACAATTTCTTTGCCAATCCCATCAAAATATCAGACACGAAATTAATTTCGAGGATATTATTAATTTATTGTCTTGTTTCGATCATCTTTTCCACCTTCAGTTTAAAAATAACATGCTGGTTTTTTTGTATCAAATGCACGCTGAAACAATGCCTTGGTATTTCATTGATATTTTTATTAATGACATCACCCGCGCTTTTGAGTTATCCTTTTTTCGAAACTCATCTTCAAATATTAAGCGTTCTTTTATTTGTCTTTGGCCTTGCTGCCACTATCCTGAGTGTTGCGATCATTAAAAAAATCCTCAAATGTAAATGGCGCCAAGCAATGGGTCTGTATTTAGTAGCAGGATTTGTATCGCACATCCTTTATTTCTTGTTTAATTTTTTCGGAATGGTGGGCATTGCGGTCTCATTATTTAGTAAAGCGAACTAATACAACCGATTTCAGGCAATGCAATGAGACTTCCGAAAGGCAATAAGTCCTGACCACTATTTATTCTTCCAAAGAAAAAGGGCGGTCGAAGACCAAACGGTATTTGTCGAGGAAGCGTTGGTAGGCCTGGACATAGCCCGCATGTCCGTCTTTTGACATCTCATCATAAATCTTCATAATATCCCGCTGAACCTTCTTATTGTCTAAATTCACGCGCAAGGCCTGGTCATAAAAATCAATCGCCTGCTCATGCCGATCATGTTTCCGGTACAATTGCCCCAGATAAAACATCGCGTTAAAATGCGAGGGTTCATTGCGCAGGCTTTGCATCAAATATTTTTCAGCTAACTCGTCCAGTCCCAGGTCAAAATACATTTCACCCAGATGAAACTGGGCGTAAGCAAAGTCGGGCTTGATGTCTAAAGCCCCTGAAAAGAGCGACTGCAAAAAAACCAAACTGATCGCTTCCCGATGATAGCATGTTTGACGTCCGAGCTTAACGGAACGCCTGGCCATGCATAGCCGGGGAGAACGGTTTTCCTGGCGTAAACAGGTTTGGTATGCCTTGATCAACGAGTCATAAACAACATCCTCTTTATACGCCGCGCCCAGTTTCTCAAAAACCAGGGCTGTGGCCCCCTGCTGATGTTTCTCCAACTGATGCGTCCAAAGCTTCACGCTATTTTGCCAAACACAAGCCTGATAAAAGGTTTTAACCCCCAGGAAAACAAATAACCCGGATAAGGCCAGAAAACACAATGCCCGCGTTGTCGGCGATCGCCATTTCCTCCAGAATTGTTCGATATAATGGCTACAAAACATAATAATACCCACACTCGGCAAATACATAAACCGGTCGGCAACCACATTCGCGTCCGCCTGGTTATCAAAGCGCCACAAAAAAAATATTGAACACACATAAAACATCAGGCCAAAAATAAATAGGCGGTTCTTGCGGAACCGCACGACCAGCAAAAGCGTTAAAACAAACCCGATCAAAGACGCCAGGTAAACGGGATTGGACAGGCTCACCGGTTGCGGCAGATTATAGAGATGGACAAAATAATCCGGGAAAAAAAACTTGCGCAGATAAAACATAGCCGACCAGGTCCAGATCAAGGCGGATTGCGGCCAGATAACCATAGGTTCACGGGCCTGTGTTCCGTATGAGATCAAAACAACCGGGACCAACATAAAGCCGATCACCAGTTTCTCCATTAGTGTCACGGCATTGATCGGCCGCTTTTTAAACCAGTCACATAAAAGCAAAATAAATGGGAGACTCAGGGCCATGGGCTTAGATAACACGCTCAACAAGGCGCAGAGAAGCACGCCCAAAAGATACGTTTGATATTTTAGGCGGCCGCCGCGCTCAGACGGATTCTGCCGCGACCATTGCATTCCGAAATGAATATATTTCAAATAGCATAACAGCGCCAGCATATAAAAGACCGAATAAAGGACATCTTTGCGTTCAGTTACCCAGGCGACCGATTCGACATGCATGGGATGCCAGGCAAATATCAGCGCACCGATGAGCGCCGCACGGTCGGTTTGCCCAAGGGCCTTAAAGAAAAAATACACAAACAGAACAACCATCAGGTGCAGGATAAGATTATTCACATGATAAACGACCGGATTGTCCTTAAAGACCGCATACTCCAGGGCGAAAGATAACGATGTTAAAGGGATATAAATACCATTGACCGTGGTTGTAAAAATATTCTTGAGGTTCTGGAGCGACAATTCATGCACATAGTAATTATGGGTCAAGTGCACATCATCATCCCAATTCACAAAATTACTGTGAAAAACAGGCAGATAGACCAACGCGGTAAAGATAATAACAGATAAAATGATCAAAAATTTTTTGGTCATGATCTTATTGATGCGGTTAACATTCCTTTGCTATTTTTTATTTTATGTCAACACGGCGAGTAAGCAAGTATTCATTAATATATTTCATGACTTTCCTCCGTCATGTCCTTCTTGTCAAAGAGCCTTTTTTCACTTCTTTTATAGTAAGCTTAGATATGGACGATCCGCGAAATATGGGAACAGACGCCCTTTTCCCGCACGGAACAGAGTTCAAATTCGAGAGTTGCACTCTTTCCTGATAACAAACGCATCTTACAACTTGTCACTCGAATTCCAGCCTCCGCCAAGGGCAGATATCAACAAGTCCGAAAGCAAAGGATTTAAACCAATGATTTTATTTTAGACTTGACGAAAATACAGAGAATCTATATTCTATAACTTAGGAGTGTTATTTATGTAATACCAATTCCATTAAATAATTACCAGCACCAATTCTGCTTTTTTCGACGTTTTAGCGAGAATAGCAGAATTGAAATAGAACAATTAATTAATGGATTTGGTATAACATCACAATTGTCTGATTTAGATGAGCATCTCGTATCACGATCAAAGACTGCCAAAGAAACGTAACCCGATGACATATGTTCGATTCACGAACAGCGTTTACGCGGACATGTCTCAATCAAATATATACAGAGACACAACATCGCTAATCTTGACATGGATGAAAAGGATTCGAGCATGAGCAAACCATCTTCAGGGGACCGCAGGGCTTTTGTTAGAGCCAAACGCGTCTTAAGCATCAATTACCGGATACAAAAATCCCGCAAAAAAAATATTGATTCTTCCTGGGGTTTATCGACGACGCATGATATGAGTTTCAACGGTGTATCCTTTTATTCTGACTGTGACTTTATCAAAGGGGATATCCTGGAAATTCATGTCCTGATGTCTGGCGTGTTGGACATCTTCAAGGGATATGGAAGGGTTGTTCGGGTTGAAAAGAAAAAAAGCGGCGCCTTTTATTTTATCGCGGTTAAATTCATTGATAAAAAAGATCTAAACCGGGCAAAAAAATCATCGACAACGAAAAAGAAAACATCCCCGAAAACGTCAAAGCCGGCAAAGAAAAAAACCACAAAAAAAACAACGGCCAAGAAGACAATATCCAGCACGAAGAAAAAAAATAAATAAATTTTAATCTTCCCCCTATAATCGGCCATTTATCTCAATGGGTTTCCTCGCAATCACGAAGGCAGACAATGGCGGTACGGTACCGGACAAAAGGCGCATGCCCAAGACCGTTATAAAGCGTGGCATCATGCGGGGTCGATGACACAAAAACCACATCTTGCTCAAAAAAAAATTTTCACTCAAAGTGATATAAGGAGTTGAACAAATGAAAATAACGATCATTTTTCATAGTGTCTGCGGCAATGACTACTTACTGGCCAAAAAATTTCAACAGGCTTTTACCCAAAACAATCATGATACCCGACTGTATCGTGTGAACGACGAAGACTGGGCCGAACAACCTGATTGCTCCGACCAGGCAAAAAAAATCCTGGCCGAAATGCAGACCGTTCCTGTCGCAAAACCTGAACACTTACTCGAAGCAGACCTGATTGTCATGGGCAGCCCAACTTATTTTGGAAATGTGTCTGCGGAATTAAAGACGTTTATGGACCAGACATCCTGCTATTGGTTTGAGGCAAAAATCGCCGGTAAAAAATTCATGGCTTTTTCATCCGTCGGCAATCCTGATGGAGGAGGAGACCTTTGCCTACAGGCCCTGCATAACTACGCCAAGTATATGGGCTTTTGCTGCCTGTCTTTGCCGGCCAATATTCTTCCGGGCCAAACGAGCAATGCCTACGGGGTGTTGCATTATTCCATGGGCCAATACGCTCAGTCTTTAGACGAAAAAACCTCTCAAATCATAAATAATTTTGTTCAACGCTGCGCTTAGGGATCCCGCGAATAAATCAAGCCCGATACCCCTTGACAAAGAACGAACATCAGTTTATATTGAGACCATTATTCATGCGTGATGAAAAAAAAATTTGCCATGAAGGCATCATTACTGACCTCAAAGACAATCATATCACGGTCAAAATTATCCAATCATCAGCATGCCATAACTGCAATGCCAGGACGCATTGTCCTTTGACAGAACAAACAGAGAAATTGATTGAAATAACCCAATCTACCTCTGATTTTAACCGTCATCAAAATGTCATCGTGACTCTAGAAGAAGAGAAAGGATGGTTGGCCTTAGGATTAGGGTATCTCTTCCCGTTTTTAATCGTTTTACTGACATTAATGATCGCCTTGATCATCATTAAAAACGAAGCGGCAGCAGGCATCATATCCATCAGCAGCCTTCTTCCTTATTACATCGTGCTGTCATTCTTTAAAGAGCGGTTAAAGAAACAATTTCAATTTAAAATTACTAAAAAAGAATGACACTACTTTATACCATTCTATCACTCAGTATCTCCGGCATTGTTGCCGCCGTAATTTTATATCTTATTGCCCAACAATTTAAGATCGACGAAGACCCCCGCATCGATGAAGTCGAGAATGAACTTCCCTTAGCAAACTGCGGTGCCTGCGGCTATCCGGGATGCCGCAATTTCGCCGAAGCCATTGTCAAAGCGAACAGCCTTGAAGAGTTTTATTGTCCGGTCGGGGGAAATGAATGTATGGCAGCTGTTTCCCGTGTGATGAAACTGGAACATGCCAAAAAAGATCCGATGATTGCGGTGGTGCGCTGCAATGGGACTTTATCAAACTGCAAAAAAACCAGCCATTATGATGGGGCGAAAACATGCACGATCGAAACCTTAACGTATAGCGGAGACAGCGACTGTTCATTCGGCTGCATCGGACTCGGTGAATGTGTTGACAGTTGTCCTTTTGACGCGATGTATATGGACCCCAAAACGGGATTACCGGTGATCATCGAAGAAAAATGCACGAGCTGCGGGAATTGTGTGAAGGCCTGCCCGCGCAACATTATTGAAATTCGGAAGAAAGGCCCGAAATCCCGACGGGTTTGGGTCAGTTGCGTGAACAAAGAAAAAGGAGGCGTGGCGCGTAAAAGTTGTTTGGTCGCCTGCATCGGGTGCGGCAAATGCGTGAATGTATGTCCGTTTGACGCGATCACACTGGAAAACAACCTGGCGTATATCGATTTTGAAAAATGCAAATTATGCCGTAAATGCGTGCCGGTCTGCCCGACCAAAGCTATTCATGAATGCCATTTTCCGCCACGCAAGAAACCAGAAAATAAAATTGATCATAATGCAAAGGTAACGACATAAACAGATGCGCGATTCGACAATAAATTCGAAAACTTTTACAATCGGCGGTGTGCATCCGGATGATCACAAATTATCAGCTGACCAGCCGATTAAAGACATGCCTTTACCTGAAACCGTGTATTTACACACAGGCCAGCACATCGGCGCGCCGGCTAAACCGGTTGTTGAAAAAGGACAAACCGTGAAAGTCGGGGACTTGATCGCCCAAAGCAGCGGTTTTATTTCCGCGTCTATTCATTCTTCGGTCTCAGGTAGGGTCGAAAAAATCGATCAAGTTGCCGATGTGACCGGACACAAAAGACAAACGATTATCATCCGGGTCGAAGGGGATGAATGGAACAGTCAAATCGACCGATCAGACAAGTTGAAAGGATCAATTGATTTAAAGGCCAAAGAAATCATTGAGCGGATCAATAATGCCGGCATTACAGGACTGGGTGGAGCGGCTTTCCCCTCCTATGTCAAATTAATGGTGCCGGACGGAAAAAAAGCCGAATTTCTAACCATAAACGCGGCTGAATGTGAACCTTACTTAACGGCTGACCACCGGCTCATGCTGGAAAAAGGCAAAGAACTGATCATCGGGATTGAAATCCTCTTAAAGGCGCTGAACATCGATCATGCCCTGGTTGGCATTGAGAACAATAAAGTTGACGCGATCGAGACACTGCAATCCTTCATTGGAAAAAACAAACGGATTCAAATCATTCCCTTAAAAACACTTTATCCGCAGGGGGGGGAACGTCAGCTTGTCAAAGCCCTGGTGGACCGCGAAATTCCTCCACCACCCAAAGGCTTGCCCATTGATGTCGGTTGTGTCGTCTTTAACATCGGTACGGTTTACGCAGTCTATGAAGCTGTCCAAAAAAATAAACCTCTGGTGGAACGGATCATCACGGTCACAGGAAAAACCATTAAAAATCCCAGCAACTTCAAGGTGCGCATCGGAACACCGATATCCAAACTGATCGAGGCCGCGGGCGGAATGCCGAAAAACACGGGAAAAGTTATCAGCGGCGGCCCGATGATGGGCAAAGCGCTCAACAGCATTGATATCCCGGTGACAAAAGGGATGTCCGGTCTGCTATTGCTGCCGGATAGTGAATCCACACGCAAACCAGTGCTCAATTGTATCCGTTGCGGAAAATGTGTGACCAAATGCCCATTAGGACTGGAACCCTATTTAATCATGGCCTTAACGGAACACGGTTATTTCGAACGGGCCCACGCTGAAAAAATTCTGAATTGCTGTGAATGCGGATGCTGCACCTATATCTGTCCGGCCAACAGGCCATTACTTGATTATATACGCCTCGGTAAAACAACCGTCAACAAAATCCTGAGAGAAAAAGAAAAGAAATGAAAGACAAACTGCTGAACGTTTCTTTATCACCGCATGTCTATGGACGGTTTTCCGTTCACCAAATGATGGTTGACGTGGTTATTGCCCTGTTGCCGGCCCTGGCCATGAGCGTGTATATTTTTGGTTTGCACGCCCTGAGGGTGACGCTGATCGCCATTGTCTCGGCCGTGCTTTTTGAATATATCATCCAAAAATTCATGCTCAAAGTTAAACCAAGCATCTCCGACGGGTCAGCCATTGTCACAGGTTTATTATTGGCGTACAATCTTCCCAGCAACCTGCCGTGGTGGATCATCGTGGTCGGCAGTCTGGTGTCGATCGGCCTGGGCAAAATGTCCTTCGGAGGCCTGGGGAACAATCCGTTTAATCCGGCTTTAGTCGGCCGCGTTTTTCTCGTGATCTCTTTTCCTGTTGAAATGACGACCTGGCCAAAACCTTTATTGACCGACCGCTGGCAACTCGCTGATGCCAGCACGCACGCCACGCCGCTTGCCATTGTCAAAGAAGGGCTCTTTGCCGGAGAGGCTTATCCGGACTTGATCGCTCAGATTCCGTCTTATCTTGATTTATTTTTAGGCCGAATGGGAGGGTGCATCGGAGAAATTTCCGCGCTCGCCTTGCTGCTGGGCTGTCTGTATTTGCTCTACCGCAAGGTGATCACCTGGCACGCGCCTGTTTCCATGCTGGGGAGCATGTTTATTTTTTCAGGACTTCTGTGGTTAACAAACCCTGCTAAATTCGCGGACCCGCTTTTTCACGTCTTAGCTGGCGGGGCGTTTCTGGGCGCGATTTATATGACAACCGACCTGGTCACATCACCCATGACACATCAGGGGATGCTGATCTTCGGAACCGGCATCGGCATCATCACAATCCTGATCCGTGTGTTCGGCGCTTATCCCGAGGGTGTTTCTTTTGCCATTCTGATCATGAACGCCTTTGTTCCTTTAATTAACCGCATGTGCAAACCCAAACGATTTGGAGAATAACAACTGATGGCGAAGATCGAATCATCCTTTAAAAATATGGTCCTCACATTATTCGCCGTGACACTGTTATCGTCCACAGGTGTCGGTTTTGTTTATGAAGCCACCAAAGAGGCCAAAGCGAAATCCGACCTGGCGAAAAAAACAAACGCTATCAGCGAAGTGGTGCCGGCCTTTGATAATAATCCGCTGGAGGAACAGTACACCATTGATGCCACAAATGGGAACCAACTGTTATGTTACCCGGCTAAAAAAGGCGGACAGACCGTGGCCACCGCGATCGAGACCACGACAACCAAAGGATTTAGTGGCGACATCACTCTGATCTTCGGCCTGGACGAGAAAGGGACTATTTATAATATCGCGGTCCTTGATCACAAAGAAACACCGGGCCTGGGCGACAAAATCGATAAAAAAAAGTCCCCATTCAGCGCGCAATTTAAAAGTAAAAACCCGATGACGTACAAACTCAAAGTCAAAAAAGACGGCGGTGACGTGGACGCCATTACAGCCGCAACAATCAGTTCGCGCGCGTTCTGTGATGCTGTCCAGCAGGCTTATGTGACTTTCATGAAACATCATGCTTCACCTTGAAACAGGACACAGATCATATGAACCAAATGGACAATTTTAAAAAAGGATTCTTCAAGGAAAACCCTGTTTTCACGCTGCTGTTAGGACTATGTCCAACATTGGGGGTAACGACCTCTGCCGTCAATGGCTTAGGCATGGGGCTGGCAACCACCTTTGTGCTCGTGATGGCCAATGCGGTTATCTCTTTGATCAAAGACATCATTCCTGATAAGGTCCGGATTCCGTCATTCATAGTCATCATCGCTTCTTTTGTCACGATCGTCGACCTTGTCATGGCCGCTTACTTACCGGCCCTGCATTCTCAATTAGGTTTGTTCATCCCCCTAATCGTTGTCAACTGCATTATCCTCGGCCGCGCTGAGGCCTTTGCCTCCAGGCATAATTTTGTCGCCTCGGTTGTCGACGGATTGGGTATGGGGCTCGGGTTTACGATGGCTGTCACACTATTGGGCGGCATCCGTGAAATTCTGGGAAGCGGAGCCATTTTAGGCCATAAATTTATCGAACGAGACGGGATGCTCATTTTTGTTTTAGCCCCGGGAGCGTTTATTGCTTTAGGATATTTGATCGCCATCGTGAATAAAATCAATGCCATGAAAGCCGTCAAAGCGCACGCCAGCGCTGAGAAGGACCAAACGCAGTGAATCTCCCCGCAGCAGAGCTCAGAGGAATTCACTCCATTAAAACAAGGGAACTCGAATGGAATACATACTGATCGTTATCTCAGCCGTTTTTGTTAATAACATCGTCCTGGCTCGCTTTCTGGGTATCTGCCCGTTCTTAGGTGTTTCTAACAAGATCTCAACAGCGGGAGGGATGGGCGGCGCGGTTTTATTTGTCATAACAATCGCGACCATTGTCACATATCTGATTCATCATTATATTCTGATCCCCTTGCAAATCGAATTTCTGCAAACCATCACCTACATCCTGGTTATCGCGTCATTGGTCCAAATGGTCGAAATCATTATGAAGAAAGTCAGCCCGGCCCTTTACCAGGCCTTAGGCGTTTATTTACCGCTCATCACCACGAACTGCGCGATTTTAGGGGTAGCCATCCTCGTTATTCAAAATGAATACAATCTGATGCAAAGCGTTGTGTTCGCTATAGCGAACGCAATCGGTTTCACCCTGGCGCTGGTGATCTTTTCCGGTATCCGCGAACAACTCGACCTGGTGGATATCCCTGAGGCGATGAAAGGTGTTCCGATTGCATTAATCGTGGCCGGATTATTGTCGCTCGCGTTTATGGGGTTTGCCGGAATCGTCCGTTAAGCGAATAATTCGCCTGTGTCAAGCGCGTCGCCTTAACATTTAAGATGTCACTTGAGATACGTTATACTGATGATAATTTTAGTGCTTCGAATGGGGGTTAAAAATTATACCAAATCCATTAATAAATTGTTCTATCTTAATTCTGAAAATCAAAATTGGCTTTGGTCATTATTTGATGGAATTGGTATTACCTGAGAGTAAAGGCATGTTTCCGGGGATCGGATGGACAGGTCAAGAAATGACCTGCTTCAACGACTGTCCTGCTAACAGCTATTATGAGTAAGTACGACATTATACCAAATCCATTAATTAATTGTTCTATTTCAATTCTGATATTCTCGCTAAAGCGTCGAGAAAAGCAGAATCGGTTTTGGTCATTATTTAATGGAATTGGTATTATTCAAGATTTCTATGCTTCCTCAGGCGCAAAAAAGATAAAAAAAGAACTATTTACGGAATTATTAACCTGCTATGTCCGGTTTCTCCAGTAAATCGGACAGTCGTATATTAAATGTTGGAGCAATGAAAAGAATAATCATAGCAATGTTCATTTTGGCGTGCGCTTCTTGCTCGCGAACCAAGACCACGGTGACGGAGATACCACTCCCTTCAGGGGACATCGTAACTCTCAAGGTGCGTTCGACTCCCGGATTCCTTGATCCTTCGATTAAGCGCACCTACTTTGTTCGCTGGGCCAACGGGAAGAAGGAAGATCTTCCATTTCTAATGCATATTTATCCAGACAAGAGCCTTCGTGCCACAGTAGAAAATGGAATCGTATTCTTGACCACTGCTCGTGGAGCAGCGGTCAGAAAGGGAAACAAGAAGGAGTCATCGTCTCCCTGGCATGTCTGGTCGATAGAACCGTCGGACTCTTTGTATTCCTTTCTTGAATCATACGCTCAATCCTACGAAAACAAGTCCGTGTCGTTCACAACGTATACTTGTTCCAAGCGCCTTGCACCCGGAATCGTGCATGGCACGGAGATTGAAACCAATAAGACAATACGTTTCGACCAGACTGACTTTTTTCTTTCGCCTACCCGCCATACCGGGTGGAGATTGCCACACCAGGTGAAATCAGTAGATTTCACCTCTCGGGATGTGGTTTACGAATCAGAACAAAACATCCCGTCAATGCCGAAACATCTTGTTTTTACCGGCTCATCTGATCTCAAGCAGTTTGTGTTCAACAAAGAAAAGACAAAAAGCTCCAACAAGATTTTGGAGGGTACAGGCACTAACGCGCCTGACCCTCAAAATTGACGTTAGAGGTAAAAGAAAAATATACATCTATAATGTTTAGCCATCCAAATTGATGGGATAAACATCATAGCGTTGATACAAAAGTTAAGGAAAAAATTAATAAAATGGCAATACCAGAAAAACAACTTCAAACTTGGTCGCATCAAGGTGCGGTGCAATCCTCTGCCGCAACACATAAAAGTGTTGAAAGTTGCATAGAAAAAGAAAATTGGAATGATGACATTAGTTATGTAACATATTTGCAAGGTTCTTATCCAAACTATACTAATATCTATGGAAACAGTGATGTTGATTTAGTAGTTGAATTTCGTTCGATATTTTCAAAAAACCTATCTGCTTTAACAGAATCACAAAAAGAGCAATTTAATTCAGACTACTCAGATGCAAAATACTCTTTAGCGGCATTTAAAAAAGTAGTTATTAAACAGTTAAAAGAATGTTATGGTGAAAATAATATAGACATTGGAAATAAGGCCATTTTAGTAAAAGGGAATGGTGGCCGTCTCGATTGTGATGTTGTTGTTTGTAATCCATATAGAAAATACATTTCGTACTCACCTAGTTCTAAAAACTATATTGAAGGTATATTATTCCAAACTGAAAAAACCAATAAAACTATTATTAACTACCCAAAAGTCCACTTAAAAAATGGCAGTATAAAAAATCAGCAAGGAAATACAGGAGGAAATTTTAAGCCAACAGTTAGAGTGTTAAAAAATATTAAAGCCTCTATGGTTGATAAAGTATATATTTCTAAGATACTCGCGCCATCTTATTTCCTTGAGTGCTTAATCTACAATTCAGACAATCAAAATTTCATAAATAACACATTCTCTGAAATTGCTGTAGCTATCATTAATCAATTTAGTAGAGATTTAGATAATGGAAATATGGAAAATTATTTAGTTCAAAATGGGCAGCGAAAATTATTTGGACTGGAAGACCAACAATGGGATATCAATGATGCTTCAAATTTCGTTAAGCAGTTAATTAAATTTTGGAACGAATTCTAATGGATAGTTCGAAATTAAATATTTTAGTATTAGATGGTGGAGGCTCAAAAGGAGTTTACACTCTTGGAGTTCTTAAGGAACTCGAACTCAAATTGGGAGAGCCACTGTATGAACATTTTGGTTTGATTTATGGGACGAGCACTGGGTCAATTATTGCGGCACTCATTGCCCTTGGATATAAAATTGATGAGATTGAGAAGTTATATCTCGCTCTTATCCCAAAAATTATGATGCCAATAACAAAGGCAGGAAAAAGTAAAGCATTGTCAGCGGAAGCGAAAAAAGTTTTTGGCCAAAAGAAATTTGACTCATTCAAAACCAATATTGGGATTGTTGCTCTGAATTATGAAACACAAATGCCTCTAATATTTAAAACAGATATTCAACAAGCTCATGGAATGAAACAGTCTTTCAAAGCTGGTTTTGATTGTACAATAGAACAAGCTGTTCGTTGTTCTTGCTCTGCATATCCATTTTTTGAAAAAATGGATATCGATACTGAAAATCATGGAGAAATCGAAGTAATTGATGGGGGATTTATTGCTAATAATTCTACTTTATATTCAATGATTGACGCATATAAGGCATTAAGCATTAAAGAATCAAGTATCCACCTGCTTAATATAGGTGTTGGACATTACATTGAAAAAACGTCCGGTGTATTTTTAAATATTCTTAAAAAGATAGGTTTTTTTCAGTTTATCGAGAGAGTGCTAACAGCTAATACAAATAGCAATACAATAGTTTCTAAATTGCTTTTCCCAAATCTTGATATACTAAGGATAAGCGAGTCTTATTCCGAACCAAAACACGGGACTAATATGTTTGAATATGACCCAAAAAAACTTAAAAAAATGATTCAATTAGGAAGAGGGTCTTATGCAAAACATGAAAAAGAAATATTAAAGTTATTACAAATTGAATAAAGCTGTTACTAATAAAAAAGACAAAAGAAATGTATAACACCTATAAGGTCCCCGTTGTCAAGGGAAAAGACTTCCCCGTCGAAGATTTCCAGTAATCTTTTAGAGTTGTAAGAATAAAATTATTTCATCGT